>QHPX01000046.1 GCA_003219195.1 Verrucomicrobiota bacterium | reverse complement strand
CGCGCAATCTCGAGCTGCAAGCGCAAGTCGACACTTATCTAGTCCTGCTTCTCTTCGTCGCCTTTTTTCGAAAAACGCAACGCGTCTCGCGGACCGACCGGCGTTGGCTGCGGTTTCATCTTTTCGCTGCGCAAGATCCTCATGCCTACATCGACAAGAACATTCGGCGCCGTTACCTCGAGGCGACGGAACTGGCCGCGAGTTACACGCAATATCTCGACACTTTGAACGGAATGCGTCGTCTCGATGAAATCCGGCGCTTTCGTTCACTCGACTACACGGCCAAGAAGCAGCGCATTTTGGCGCTGGCCGATCGGTCTGCTTAAATCGCAGCGTCTTGCGAATTCTGTTTGCGGAAACAGACAGATCGCAGCTAAATATCGAACGTGTTCAGTTTGACCATGCTCGGCAGAGGCAGTGCCGGGAACAGCGCGCTTGTGTCGACTTATCACTGCAAAATTCTTGTCGATGGAGGATTGAGCGCGCGGCAAATAGTCTTGCGCCTTGAACAATGCGGTGTGACGCCGGACCGGCTCGACGGCGTTCTCCTCACGCATGAGCACGGCGACCATGTCTGCGGGCTCGAAGTTCTCTGCCGCAAATTTGACGTTCCGATTTATTGCAACGCGCTCACCGCCGAAGCGATCCAGCGCGAGGGCTTACTGGATCGACATCGTAATTGGCGGATTTTTCGCACCGGCGCAGAATTCGCGATCTGCGACATTGTCGTGCAAACTTTTCCTGTGCCGCACGACGCGGTCGATCCGATCGGTTTCGCTTTTCATGCCGGCGCCGGCAGCCTGGGATTCATCACCGACCTCGGCTACGCCACAAAGATGATCGTGGAGCGGTTGCGCCAGGTTCAAACGTTGGTAATCGAAACCAACCACGACGAAAAACTTTTGCAGAACGATTCGCATCGGCCGTGGCCGGTGAAACAACGGATTCAATCGCGGCACGGGCATCTTTCGAACGCCGCCGCTGCCAG
Source organism: Verrucomicrobiota bacterium (assembly GCA_003219195.1). Classification (GTDB taxonomy): domain Bacteria; phylum Verrucomicrobiota; class Verrucomicrobiia; order Chthoniobacterales; family UBA10450; genus UBA10450. The sequence continues at coordinate 6,051 of QHPX01000046.1, read as the reverse complement.
TGTGATCGAGCAACTTCTTCCCGGAAAAATTGAGCGCGTCGTGCTCGGACATCTCAGCCGCGACTGTAACACGCCCGCCCTCGCCTTTGCCGCCGTCCGCGATTCGCTCGCGAAATCCGGCAGGATCGACATGAAACTTTATTGCGCCGCACAATCGCAAATCAGTGCGCGTTTTTGCATCGGCCAAACAGAGCGCGGCGCATTTCAGCCGACGTTTGAGACCACGTTCTTTCAAACTTCATCCTGTAGCGGCGTTCCATGAGCGCCGTCGCTTTTAGCGAAAAAGATCAGCGGTCCCTTCGACATCGCTCAGGGGAGGCTCCGACCGCCGCTAGAAAAGAAGCGAAGATCCGCGACGCCGTCGAGGCGGATCTGCCGGCGATCATCGGCATCTATAACGCGGCCGTCGCGACCCGCATCTCAACCGCACAACTCGAGCCGGTCACAGTGGCAGGCCGCCGTGATTGGCTGAGCGAACACTCGCCGAATCGTCACCCGTTCTGGGTAGCTGAAATCGATGGCTGCGTGCGCGGCTGGCTCAGTTTCAAGAGTTTTCTTCCGCGCTGCGCCTACCGCGGCACGATTGAGCTGAGTGTGTATGTCGATGAAAGATTTCGCCGCCGCGGGGTTGCGCGCCATTTGTTGGAAGCAGGAATTGCGCGCGCGCCGTCGCTTGGGATTAACGCGATGGTGGGTCTGATCTTTGCGGACAACGAATCAAGCTTGAGATTATTCGAGCGGCTCGGATTCGAACGCTGGGGATTATTCCCGCGAATCGCGCGGCTTGACGACGTGGAGCGCGACCTTGTCGTGATGGGTCGTCATTGCACGACGCTTAAGGGTGCGAGCTCATGAGTAATGAAGGCCGGTTGCACGATTGCCTGTACCTTATGCAAACGCTCATGCAGTACCGGCAGCAGCCGATTCATGGCCAGTTGAATACAATCGGTAACAAGTATTCCATGCTGCACCTCGACGTCCTGCTCTTAATCTACCACTTCGCGAAAGCGTGCACTGGACACATTCTTGAGATTGGCGCGTTTCTTGGCGGAGCGACGATGGCAGCAGCGCTGGGTGTGGGCGAATCCGGAAGCAAAAAGGCGATCGTTACAATCGAGCCAGGTGGACGCTTGGAACATCGGCGTCTCGGAACGAAAAATATCTTGCGCGACTTGGAACGAAGTCTCGCCAAGCAGCGCATGTCGGAAATGGTCACCTTAATTAAAGGTCACTCTTTCGACCCAGCGACGATCTCCGCGGTTGAGCAGACATTGGGCCCGGACGAAATTGGTTTGCTCGTAATTGACGCGGATGGCGCCGTGCAGCGGGATATTAATTGTTATGCCGAGCGTCTCGCGGATGATTGCTGGCTGGTGATCGACGATTACGCCGGACCCGCCGAGAACATCAAAGTGACACCCACTCGAAGGGATGTGGATGCATTAGTGGAAGCCGGCTGCCTTGAGACCCTGGGCTTTTACGGTTGGGGCACGTGGATCGGACGGTGGCGGCAGAAAAGCTATTCCTCTTGACCGACGATAAGATGAATCACGCCGGCGGGCGCGGAGATAAAGAAACCGTCGAAATCTTCCCGAAGTTGTTCGATTTCGTCACGCCGGGGCACGCCGTTTACTTTTAAAAACGACGCGGCTGCTTCCGTATCATTCGTTTCCAATTCCAGCCAAATGTCGGGCTGGCTCAAATTTGGAACCTTGTCGATCCAAAGCCGGTTAGGGCCAAATTGGAAAATGCAACCATCGGCTTCTTCCTCGATCAATGGCAACCCCAGCGTATCGCGATAAAAGGCGACCGTCTGCTCGTAGGTGTGGCTCGGGCATTTGAGCGCGATGTTCGCGCCGCCTGAGAATTGGGGTCCGTTGACGTTAGCGACCATATGTCGATCCAGGAAAAACCGAGCGCAGGGCGGTTACAACTCAGGGAGAATTTTTTGCGCGACGCTCTCCATTAGCGGCCCTTTCACCGCCGGCCTCTGTCATCGCAATCGGGTCGAGCGCGCGGTTTAGTTCCGCTTCGGGCAATATTTTTTTCTGACGACAGATTTCGCGCACGGTCCGCCCCGTCGCGACGCTTTCTTTCGCGATTTCCGCGGCACGATCGTAGCCAATTTTTGGGGCGAGGCTCGTCACCATCGCCATCGACAATTCGACTAACTCCTCGCAACGCTTTTTGTTTGCGCTGATCCCAATGACGCACTTGTCGCAAAAAATATCGGCTGTGTTCGCGAGCAGCCGGATCGATTCGAGAAGATCATATGCCATCACCGGCATCATCACATTGAGCTCGAAATTTCCGTTCGCACCCGCCCAAGTGATGGCTCCTTCGTGGCCGATCACTTGCGCACAAACCATCATGAGCGATTCGCACATTACCGGGTTGACTTTTCCCGGCATGATTGAGCTGCCCGGTTGCGTGGCTGGCAATTGAATTTCACCGATGCCGCAGCGCGGGCCGCTCCCGAGCCAGCGAATGTCGTTGGCTATTTTGAACAAACTGACCGCGATCGTTTTGAGCAGTCCGCCGGCTTCGACCACCGCGTCTTTGCCACCTTGCGCTTCGAAATGATTTTTCGCTTCGTAAAAAGCAATGTCGGTGCGCTGTTCCAGATGCCGCATCATCTTGCCCGGAAGATCGACATGTCGATTCAGGCCGGTACCGACTGCAGTGCCGCCGAGCGCGAGCTCGCGCAAAACGTCGACTGCTTTTTCGGCGCGCGCTCGCGCATAAGCGACTTGCTGCGCATAACCGGAAAATTCCTGGCCGAGCCGTATCGGCGTCGCGTCCATCAAGTGTGTTCGGCCGATTTTGATTATCTCCCAAAACTCCTTCGCTTTCGTCTCGAGCGCGCCTTGCAACTTTTCCAGCATGGGAGCGAGGTGCTTTTTTAGCTGCTCGGCGGCACTGATATGGATGGCGGATGGAATCACATCGTTGCTCGATTGTCCCATGTTCACGTGATCATTTGGATGAACGACTTCACGTGAGCCGATCGGTTTGCCTGCGAGTTGCGCGCAACGGTTTGCGATCACTTCGTTCGCGTTCGTGTTCGTGCTCGTGCCGGAGCCAGTCTGAAAAATGTCGAGTGGGAAATGTTCATCGAGTTTTCCATCGATCACTTCCTCGGCCGCCTGGACGATGAGCGCGCAGCGATGGGCATCAAGTAAACCAAGATCATGATTTGCTTGCGCGGCCGCCCATTTAATTAAACCAAGCGCGCGAATAAACCCCCTCGAAAATCGATAACCGCTGACTGGAAAATTAATGACGGCGCGTTGGGTGGAAGCGCCATAAAGAGCAGTGGCCGGAACGAACATTTCGCCCATCGAGTCCTTCTCCATCCGCGTCGCTCCGCCGCTCATGCCTGCCGATTTGCGGGAGCGCGGCTCCATTCGACCTCGCGACGACGGCCGTTCAGCGTGGGCGTTTTTTGAAAGACAGTGATGAACATCGGCGGAATGTTTTGCAGAAAATATTCTGACTCTGCGTACTCGAAAAGGGTGGCGTGCTGTTTTAGTTCGTTGGTCACCTGATAGATGATGAAGCTGCCGCCCGGCGCGAGCGCGTCGTACGTTTTTTGAAGAAGCGCGCGTTTCTTGTCGATCTTGAGAATGCTGAAGGGAATTCCGGAAAGAATATAATCGCAGTTAGCCATACGGCGGCGCTCTAATTCCTGTGGCAAACGCGCCGCGTCTCCATGAATCACGTGCACGCGCCGATCGCCGGCAAATTGCCGTTCGAGATCGCTGGAGAAGGCGCGATCGAGTTCAAAAAGAAGAAGATGCGAATCCCGGCTCATCCGGCGCGCGATTTCGCGCGAGTGCACCCCTTCGCCGGGACCGTACTCGGCGATTACGCTTGGCCGGCTGAAATCTATCTTACTCGCGACGCGCTCGACCAGCGCTTTTGAGCTAGGGACAATGGAAGCGATTTGAAACGGTCGCTGCAAAAAGCGCTTAAAGAACAGCACGCTCATAAAATGCGAATAGTCAACCGCCGCTACCGGCTTGTCCAGTCGCGAAGTGAGCCTGTGGCGCAGACAACCGGGGCGGACGCGGCGCGATCCGGCCGAACAAAGCATTGACACCGATTCTAAAATTTATAACGCTGGTGGTGTCAAATTGGTTTGCCCATTTTTGCTCAAGTAGATGATTTTTTTCCATGCATAACCTCCTCACGGTCAAGGAAACGGCCAAATACCTCCGGATTCCATTGCCGACCGTTTATTATCTCGTCCAGCGCGGCCAATTGCCAGCCATACAAATCGGAGGCCGTTGGCGCATCAAAAAATCTTCGCTCGATAAGGACATCCTAAAGGAGGACAAGTCCGGTCAACCCACTGTGCTCGTGGTGGACGATGACGAGAGTCTGCAAAATCTTTTCAAGCTGTTTTTGAAGAAAATCGGCTTTAGTCGCGTTGTCGTTGGGACGGTGAAGGAAGCGCTCACCGCGCTCGACAAACAGAAGTTCGATCTTATTTTTCTCGACCTAAAATTACCGGACGGTCCGGCCGATGATGTTTATGACAGCGCGCGGGAGGAGCAGCCGAATTGTCCAATTGTCGTCATCACCGGCTATCCGGACAGCGAGATGCTTGATCGGATTCTGGCCAAGGGTCCGATCACGTTGTTAAAGAAGCCGCTTAAGATCGAGCAACTCCAGCAGACGGTTCGCATTCTCGGACACAAAGACGCCGTCAAACTGGCGGCTTGATTCGGCCGCGCTTTTTGTCTTCCGCATTACTCGCCGCGGCGGCTGTCCAGTGGCAACGTCGCAACAATCAAAACGTGGTCGTCACAGGCGTGTCATCGAATGGTTCGGGCTTTTTTGATCCAGGAACGGGCTCTGCCAAACGGATAGCGGCCAGCTTAGGCCGTACTGGGGGTTACGGTGAATAACGTTGCATACAACGGACCAACCCAGGTTACGCTCGACCTTTCCGTAGCATCGAACGCTACGCTCAGCCCGCGGACAATTACAGTTACGGACCCCGACGCGCAATCGGCTACAACCGCCACAGGAATTCTTAATGTCGTTTCAAACTCGACACCAACACCAACTCCGACGCCGACTCCAACACCGCCCCCAACACCAACGATTGACAAGGCGCAGATGCTGAGTCCGGGTCCAGGGTCGACCTTTAGCTCTTCAACTGTGACCTTTGGCTGGACCGCCGGCAATGCCAACGGTTATGGCCTCTACATCGGCAACTCGGTTGACAGCAAAGATATCTATTTCTCCGGTTTACTGAGCACTCTCTCAGTTATTGTTTCTAATTTGCCCGCCGAAAGCATAGCTTTCTGCGAAACATCCATCGCTGCGGGGCATCGGCGACAATCCGAGCGATTACCGTAAAACTGCCGGCCAGACTACTGTGAATTGGTCATCGGATGTCGCGAGATCATCCGAAAAATGCGGTTCCCTGGTTCGTCAGGGCATTTCCTGGTCCAGCCCAACCTCGCTTGGGGCGGACTCGTGAACAATAGAGGCGCGTTAATTTGAAGCTGCGGCGCCTCAGATAGGCCGCGCCGATAATGATTTCAATTCCCGCGAATAAACAGATCGGCTCGTCGTCAAACTTTGCCACCAAAACGAGCTGGGGACGCCTTGGAACAAATGCGATTTGAGACTGCATGCCGGGAGAAACCGACAAGTTCTTGCAATCTCCTAAGCTTTCGTATCTCTTCGGCGCTTCCGACTTGTGACGCCATGACTCGCTCCTCATCGTCTCTTAAGCCCGTCCTTGCGGGATTATTGCTCACTCTCGCGCAAATCGCGGTGGCGATTGGCCTTCTCGCGCCGGAAGGGCCGCTTTTTTACCGTTACTCTACTCTCATTCAGCACGATAGTTATTGGTTCGAAAACATCGTCGAGCGTGGCTATCAAACGCCGGTGCCGCCCATCAGTCACAAAGTGATGGAGGTATCCAATGTGGCTTTTTTCCCAGCTTATCCCGCGATCGCTGCTGTGCTGCGTTACGGCCTGCACGTCGGCACTCAGAACGCGCTGTTAATTACCGCTCAAGCAGCGGCGTGG
>QHPX01000045.1 GCA_003219195.1 Verrucomicrobiota bacterium | reverse complement strand
ACGGATTCCGGCATCTTTCACGATGTTTTCACGTCACGCATTGGCCGGACACCGACGGCGCAGGAAGTTTCGCGATTTCGCCAGCATTTCATCCAATTGCTCGCTGCCGCTTCATCACAGTCTCCATTTGCTCCAGTTGCAGGGGCTGACAGGTTTTTGTCCCCGGCTCGCACAAGGCGGCTCGTATCGGGTGTCGCTTGCTACTGGAGGTTGGCGTGATTCCGCCCGCCTCAAGATGGCCAGTGCTGGGATGTGCTTTGACGACCATCCAGCGGCATCAGCGGATGACGCAGTCGACAGGGAGTCCATTATGAGGCTTTCCAGGCAGAGAGCAGCCGAACGGTATGGCGAGTCATTTGCCTGCACCGTGTATGTTGGTGACGGAGTTTGGGATGCTCGTGCATGTCGCAGTGTTGGCATTGCGTTCATTGGCATTGGCACGGGGAGTCGAGCGAGACGTTAGCTGCAAAACACGTGGATACCGCATCGTCGCAAACATGGAAAGCTTTCACGGAGTTCATATCTGGCTTCGCGGCCGCGCGGGAGTTGCACGCTCGGGCTGGAAAAGCGGGTTCCTTTGTCGAGTCTGTTTGCCTTGGTGCTTCACTCGTTGATGCTCTTCTTCGGGTGGGCCTAGTGTTGCAGCATCAACTTGACCATCGCACGAGGGATATCCCTCTCGATCTTGTGTTCCAAGGACCATCAGAGAAACCCGTATCTGAGCGCGAGATCTACAGGCGCTCCCGAACTCAACTTGTGATCGACGACTCGATTTTCCAGAGTTGCAATGCCTCTACGATGATCGCAATCGTGTGATGCATCGATATGTCATCAGCCGGATCACGACCTCAGATGTCCTCGACATCGCTGTCCGGTACGAAACAATGGTTCAAAGCTTGTCTGAGCGAATCCACGCAATCGAAAAGCGTCAGATCGAGGAGGGCGTTGGCATCACCATCGCGGGTCCAACCCTTGGAGGCACCGAGGGGCAGCGCTTTCTAGAGGAGTTGGCCGATGAGAAGCACACTTCTATTCTTGCGAAGATTATCCGCAGCAGCTAACCAATCGCTGGAGCCAACCGCTGGCCGGTGTGAAGTCCGCGTTTGATTTTGTGAAACAGTTCTCGATGTTTGCCACGCTCGTCCTCGTCAGCGGTGGCTGAGCTCCGTCTCGTTAGACGGCCAAGGATGGATAACGTCTCAGTGATGCTTAAGATGCGATCAAGAACAAATTGAGGTCGAGGACGATGTCGAAACGGAAAGGAACGAAACGCCGGAACGACGCCGCCGACGCGATGACCTTCATGCACTTGACTGCCGGAAAATGGATCAGTCAAGCGCTCGCCGTCGCCCGTGCGACGAGCGCGTCCGAAGACGGCGTCTACCGATTGCTCCGCGCGTTGGCGAGCCTCGGGTTGTTCGCCGAATCCGCAAACCGGAAGTTTCGTCTGATGCCGCTGGGGCAGCTGCTTCGCACCGACTCGACGCAGGCGCTCGGCGCGTACGCCCGATTCGTCGCGCACGAGAGCACATGGCGTCCATGGGGGGAGCTTCGTTACAGCGTCCGCACGGGCGAACCGGCATTCGATCGCGTCTTCGGCATGCCTGTGTTCGAGTACTTCGCGAAGGCGCCGGAAGCGGCGGCGGTCTTCGACGCCGCCATGACGTCCATCGCACGATGGAGGCCAGAGCCGTCGCCGCGGCGTACGATTTTTCGCGCATCGGCACGCTCGTGGACGTCGGCGGTGGTCATGGCCTGATGCTCATGATGCTTCTGAACGCCCACAAGCGGTTGCGCGGCGTGCTCTTCGACCTTCCGCACGTGACGGGCGGAGCGCTCCACGTGGCAGACCTCGCGGATCGGTGCCAGGTCGTCGCAGGAGACTTTTTGGTGTCGGTTCCAGAAGGTGGCGACGCGTACATCTTGAAGCACATCATTCACGACTGGGACGACGAACGAGCGATACAGATCCTTGGAAACTGCCACCGGGCGATGTCATCGGGCGGGCGGCTGCTCCTCGTCGACCCCGTGATTCCGCCTGGCAATACGGCGCATTTCGGCAAGCTCTTGGACCTGGAAATGCTGGTGTTGACGCCACGCGGCCGCGAACGAACTCGGGCCGAGTTTCAGGATCTGCTGAAGCGATCTGGATTCAGGCTCCGCCGCGTCGTCGCGACGAACACACATCTGTCGGTCGTCGAAGGGACCAAGATCTGACGCGGCGTCGAAGCGAAAACATTCCTCAGCGGAAGGTTCTATTGTGCGGGTTGCGGCCATCTACGATACTCACGGAAATCTTTCGCCGCTCACGAACAATCTCACATTCTCTGGTGATTTCACGCGACGCTTGAGGATTTCCTTTGGTGAATTTAAGGACCATCATGAATAACCTCACAAAATATGCTGCAATGCTTGGGTTAGTCCTTGGATGGTTTTGCTCTGGTTGCGGCAAGAACGCGCTGGAACCTGCCACACCTGTTCCAATCGATTGCCAGACGTTCCTTGTTAAGTATTTCGAGGCGGTCAAATCAAAGGACGTTGGAAAAATAAGAGAGTTCTCTTCTTACGTCTCTCATGCGGACCGCGAAGGGATGCCAGCGGGGAGCATCGATATGATGCGTGAAACCAAGGGAAAGTTTGCTGCGGAAGGTTTTGAGCGCATGAACAAAGAGTTTGGTGATTTCCAAAGTTACTCTGTTATTAGCGCGAACGAGACAACAGTAACAACGGCTGAGCTAGCAGCAAAGAAGATGCAAGGGACAAGACTACAAGGAGTCCATGCTGAGATTATCTGTAAGGCCAAATTCTCGAAAAAACATTCTGCGCTGATCAGGCTCAATCTGTTTAAAGAGACTCAGGACTCGGAGTATTCTGTTGAAGCCTGGAGTTACCAAGCAGAACCATGACTGACTCAGCAGACGAGCGTCCCTGGAAATGTGAAGCCCAACCACTCGATGCAGCCAACCCGCCTCACGCGGGCCGGCGCACTGCCTTGCTTTACTTTATGAAACACCTCCATTGCAGATCATACTCGTTGACTCTTTCGCTCCCGCTCAATCGCCGCTACCCTCGCGGCAGTACCGTCTACTCCGCGGCTTCCCAGCTCGCGGTGTTGATTCGCATCTTCCCGATGCTCACCCGTTCGGGCCTCCCGTCCATGTCGCACCGCTTCCCGCGGGCTCCATTCTCGCCAGCGGCGGCTGATCTTGGTCCCGTTAGATGGTAATGTCAAACTCTCTCTCCCATATCTTCGTCTTTGTAAGTGTAACATACGCGGTGTTCGTTGCTTTCATCCTGCTGCTTGTCTTCCTTCCGAGAGCACGGCAGATCCTCAGCGATCTCACTCTACCGCCAGATCTCTTCCATCGTAACATGCAGGAGTCAGCCGGCTTCTTCCATCTGGCTCAGAACCGAATCCCAATGAACAGATATCGCCTGTCTAGTCGATGGTCGATCAACCAATCGCTGGGTTTTATCCTTGGGTGGGCTTTGTTCGCCATTGTTGGTCACGGGGTGACCGGTGAGCACGGCGTCTACCTCAATACGCCTTCAGCGATAATGCATACGCTCGGCCTTTTTAGTATGACTTTAGTCCTACTTGCTTTCCAGAATAGGGTGACCTTAAAGGCGCTCCATGTCAGTTTACTTAAGTGGTGGTGGATTTACTTACCGAGCGTTGCAGTTGTGTTTTGGGTTGGATATTACAACGGCAATATCCCGCTTCACGGTTTTCCCGTCGATGTCTTCTCTAGCTTTATAACGATTGCGACATTCCAGCTCGATGGACAGGAATTCATCGCGTTAAACGGCGGCCCACAATTCAAATTCACGGAAGCCATATCGTTTGTTGTGAACTGCGAGACGCAAGAGGAAGTAGATGAGTTTTGGGAGAAGCTTTCGGAGGGCGGAGAAAAATTAAGATGCGGCTGGCTGAAGGACAGATACGGCGTGTCGTGGCAAGTCGTTCCCTCTGCTTTAGGCGAGATGTTGCAAGACAAAGATCCTGAGAAATCGAAACGAGTCATGAAGGCAATGCTTCAGATGGACAAGATCGACATCAAAACTTTAAGGCAAGCGTATGAGCAATAGGGCAGCTAACATTCGCTCGATAACGAGGAGGGTTTGTTATGCGGGTCGCTGCGTCCACGTCCCATTTAACCATGTTATGCAGCCTAAACGTCGGTCGACTCCCGTCGGCTCATTTTTCGTTAGGCCAACCGAGCTCTTACCTTTGCAGATAAAGTGTGCGCGTGCCGAAATCGATGATGCCGTGGTGCGAGCGCAAGATTTCGGCGCCGAGCAAGCCGGCGACGGGCGGCGAAGCGTCCAAAAGACCGCTGTGAATCAGACCTTCCAGATCGATCACGCCGACGTCCTTGCCCAAAATATCGACCGAACCGACCGACAAGCGGCGAATCCGCGCGATCTCCACGCCCCGTTGTTTTAGATTCACGGCGGCGGAGGTGAATGCCGTTTCGTGCAGCGGAATGCGCATCCGGCGAACGAACCCGCGATGGAGCAGGGTGGCGAACGCGCCGGTGTCGATCATGAGCTGGGCGGGAGCGCCGTTGACCGCACCATCGACATAAAGATTAAATCCGTCACTCACGCGAATCGGCATGCTGCGGAGACCACGATGGTCCACTCCGGGTGTGCTGCCGGAAGCGTCCGGATCGACTTTCAGAATCAGCAACTGCCTCTGGCAATCGAGGACCGCTCCGGTGGGAAAAAGAATATCAGCACCAAGGATTCCATCGATCTTCTGCTCGTGGAGCATGCGCGCGGCACGGCCGGAGCCGCTAAGATCGACAACCACGACCGGTTCATCCAGGAGTTTGAGCGCGCCAAGTTGGAACCTGCGCGCAATGGCGACACTGTTAAATGCGCCATTGATCTGCAGGCGCGCCGGCAATTTCGAACTGCCCGGAATTCCGGTAAGTCCGAAGTATTCGCGGCGCTGCGCGGCGATCGCGCTGACCGGCGCACCTGTGTCCACGCCGAGCCAGGCCGGCTTGCCATTAATGATAGCGCGAACAAGGAGATGATTCTGCCGCGAGCGAACAAGTGGCAGCGCTTCAAACTGCGGCCCCGATTGCTGTGAAGCACGCGCCGATCGGGTCGCGGCGGAAATGTGGCCCGTGCAAAGCGCGCTCAAGAGCAAGATCGACAATGTTGCGCGCGCGAATGAGTCGAGATTGCCGGCCATGAAGCGGGGAGAGTAGCACGATTCTTTCTGCGCGAAAGCAGTTTTGCGCCCGAGCTGGCTTTTGATTCGACAAACGGCGAGCGAGCTAATCTTTTGTCGTTGCTTTATCCCATTGACCAATGATTAACTCTCCGTCAAGTCTGAGCAGTTCAAAGCTACTAGCGCGATGACCGAGCCACCTGCAGCCAGCGATAAATTAGTTAGGGGACTCGGTCTGCTCGACTCTACCATGCTCGTCGCCGGCTCCATGATTGGCTCGGGAATTTTCATCGTCTCAGCCGATATCGGACGGTTGGTTGGCTCGGCTGGTTGGCTGCTTGTCGTGTGGGCGGTGACCGGTGCGCTGACAGTGACTGCTGCGCTCAGCTACGGCGAGTTAGCTGCGATGATGCCGCGCGCTGGAGGGCAATACGTCTATCTCCGCGAAGCATACGGTCCGCTCTGGGGATTTCTTTATGGTTGGACGCTGTTCCTCGTCATTCAGACGGGCACGATTGCGGCGGTGGCGGTGGCATTCGCGCGATTCCTCGGAGTGTTCACGTCGGTCATTTCTCCCACGCAGTGGGTCATTCCGCCAATCATCCTTTCGAGGAACTACGCCGTCAGCCTTTCGACGCAGCAACTGGTGGCGATCCTCATCATCGTGGTTTTGACGATCGTGAACACGCGCGGTCTTCAGCTCGGCAAACTCATCCAAAACGTTTTCACTTCCGCCAAGACGTTGTCGCTGCTCGCGCTGGTTGCGCTCGGGATTTTCGTTGGTCGCAATGCCAATGCACTCGCCACCAACTTCACAAATTTTTGGACGCCGGGTGCTGTGTCGCCAATCAAGTCCGATCTATCATTCGTCGCGACTGTGTCGGCAACTGGCGGTGCGATGGGAATGTTGATCGCCGTGTGCGTGGCGCAGGTTGGTTCACTGTTTTCTGCAGATGCTTGGAACAACATCACCTTCACCGCCGGTGAGGTCAGAGAGCCCCGTCGGAACGTGCCGCTGTCACTTCTTTTCGGCACAGGGCTGGTCATCACACTCTATCTCCTCGCGAACGTCGCTTATCTGTTCGTGCTCCCGCTTGAACAAATTCAGCACGCGGCCGACGATCGCGTCGCCACGGCCGCGATGGCCGTGATGTTCGGTGGCGCAGGCGCGGCAATCATGGCGGTCGCTATCATGATTTCCACTTTCGGATGTTGTAACGGACTGATCCTCGCCGGCGCGCGGGTGTATTACGCGATGGCGCGGGACGGATTGTTTTTTAGATCGACAGGTCGGCTCAACGCGCGGCACGTTCCGGCGATGGCGCTCGCCTTGCAGGGCGTCTGGACCGCGTTGCTCGTGCTGCCGCGGACGCGATTACGGAATCCAGTGACGAACGCACCAGTGTTGGATGCAGCCGGTGTCGAACAATACGGAAATCTCTATGGTACGCTGCTCGATTACGTCGTTTTCGCCGTGCTGATCTTTTACGTGCTGACGATTGCCGGCGTTTTTGTGCTCAGACGCACGCAGCCACAAGCTGAGCGACCATATCGCGCGTTCGGTTATCCGCTATTGCCCGCGTTCTACATCATTGCTGCCACGGTAATCCTGCTCGTATTGGCCGTTTATCGCACACAAACTTCCTGGCCCGGCTTGCTCCTCGTGCTGGCGGGCGTGCCGGTTTACTTTCTCTGGAGAAAATCACGGCCGACTTGAATCGCCGGGCTCGCCGCATTCAGCAAAACCAAAAACCAACTTCGCCCATGAATTTATTTCGACGAAAGAGTGTCACAGATTTGCAAGCTGAGGCGCTGACCGATCACAGCCTCAAGCGCGCCCTTGGCGCGGTGAATCTCACCGCACTCGGTATTGGCGCGATCATTGGCACGGGCATCTTCGTGCTCACCGGCACGGTCGCCGCGCAAAATGCCGGGCCAGCCGTGGTGCTCTCGTTCGTGCTCGCAGGCGTCGCATCAGTCTTCGCCGCCTTATGCTACAGCGAATTCGCTGCACTCGTACCGATGGCCGGCAGCGCCTACACCTACGGCTACGCCACGCTCGGCGAGCTTGTCGCATGGATCATCGGATGGGACTTAATCCTCGAATACGCCGTCGGCGCGATCACTGTGGCCATCGGCTGGTCGGGTTACGTTGTATCGTTTCTGCATGACTTCGGGATCAACATTCCGCCCGCACTATCGGCCGCGCGCGGCACGGAGTTGATTAACATTCCCGCCGCCGTCGCGCCGCTCGTGCAAGCAAAGGTCGGGTGGGTGGTGAGCAGCGCAGCCTTGTTGGATCAAATCAAGGCTGCCGGGACCGACCCGACAGCGCTCACCCACGTCACGACGATTCTAAATCTTCCAGCGGTGTTCATCATCTTTGTGGTCACTACCCTGCTCGTCGTCGGCATCAAAGAATCGGCGAACTTTAACAATTTCATTGTGCTGGTGAAAGTGGCGGTGGTGCTCCTGTTCATCTTCGGGGCGTTTCACGCAATCACGACCGTGAACTGGCATCCGTTCATTCCAGCGAACACCGGCTACTCCGGTCACTTCGGCTGGAGCGGCGTTATGACCGGCGCGGGTATTGTTTTCTTCGCCTACATCGGCTTCGACGCCGTCAGCACCGCGGCGCAGGAGGCGAAAGATCCGCAGCGCGACATGCCCATCGCCATCATCGGTTCGCTCCTTATTTGCACGCTGCTCTACATTCTGGTGTCGGCAATCGCCACGGGCGTTGTCCCCTACGGCCAACTCGATATACCGGATCCAATCGCAGTAGCAGCCGACCACGCAGGTATGGGCTGGATGGGGAGCTTGATAAAGCTCGGCGCGATCGCCGGGTTGTCATCAGTTATTCTCGTGATGTTGCTCGGTCAATCCCGCGTGTTTTACAGCATGGCGCGCGATGGCCTGCTGCCGCCGTTCGTTAGGCGGGTGCATCCACGCTTCCGCACGCCGTGGCTGACTTCGATCGTAACTGGAATTGGTGTGGCGATCTTTTCGGCCATCTTTAGCGTGCGCGACGCAGGCAGCCTCTGCTCCATCGGCACATTGCTGGCGTTTGTCATTGTCTCCGTGGGCGTGCTCGTGCTCCGTGTCCGCGAACCGAATTTGCCGCGCACATTCAAAACACCGTGGGTCTGGTTTGTCGGGCCAGCGGGCGCGCTGTCCGCGCTCACGCTCATGGCCGCGCTGCCATGGCCGACCTGGCGACGGTTAATCGTCTGGTTCATCATCGG
>QHPX01000098.1 GCA_003219195.1 Verrucomicrobiota bacterium | reverse complement strand
GCGTTGCCGACTAGACTCGTGCCTGCGCCACGCGGGACAACCGAAATGCCCGCGTCGGCCGTTGCACGAATAACGGCGGCGGCTTGCTGCGCGCTTTTTGGAAAGGCCGCGCCCGCGGGTTCAATTTGATAAATAGACGCATCGGTCGCGTAAAGTTGACGGGTCAGATTATCAAATCTGACCTCGCATCCTGCCTCCGTGATCGCTTTCTCTTGAGCCGAGGTCATCTCGTTCCTTCAAGATTCGTCTTGGCGCGCGAATTACAAGAGGACGCCGCCGACTCCATGGCAGGTGAAATGCTCTTATGGCTAATGAGCAGGTGAAGACCAGCGTCAAAACGAGAATTCGGTACAACGGCCGGGAGTTCGGAAATCAAAACCAGATGCCCGAAGATGTTCGAAGACTTTGTGACGATGTAATGAGCGTCATCGAAAACAACGGTGAGGTGACTCTGCCGTCCGGGCGTCCGCTGGAACCGCTTTTCACCAAACGACAGCGCCAGTTGGCCCGGCTTATTGTCTGGGCTTTGATTTTTGCCGGGTTGCTGGTCGTAGCGAAGGCCATCCGCTGACTCCTAGAGCAGCGGCAATTGCGCGCTGGTTTTCTCCGGTTCGGCAAAACGAACGCCCAGCCCAAGCAGTCGCACGTTTTTGCCGGTGCGGGCAAAACCTTCCGCGAGCAACGAACGAAACGCGTCGAGCGACGGCTCGAGGCCGGCGCGCTCCACCGTCGTCCGGGTGAAGTCAGCGAATTTCAATTTCACGAAAATTTTCGTGATCGTGCGTGTCGTTTCCTTTTGCGCCAAATCCGCCATGAGTTGCTCGAACAATTCCGCGAGTCGCTCCTCGCATTGCTCTAGGGTTGTGAGGTCGATTGAGAAGGTCTCTTCCGTGCTGAGCGATTTGCGCGGCCGGTCCGGCTCGACTGGGCGATGATCGATCCCGCGGCAAAGATCGTAGAGGTCGATGCCGAATTTGCCGAAAAGATCGACAAGTTCCGGCCGCGAGAAGCTCTGGAGTTCGCCGCAGGTCTTGACGCGCAGCTCTTCCAGCTTTCGTTCGGTTTTGGCGCCAATTCCCCAGATTTTGCGCACGGGAAGTTTCTCCATGAAGTCCGGCACTTCTTCCGGCTTCACTTCAAGCTGGCCGTTCGGCTTATTTACCTCGCTGGCAATTTTGGCTACGAGCTTGTTTGGACCGATCCCGGCTGACGAGGTCAGCTTCGTCTTTTGAAAGATCATGTCGCGGATGACTTTTGCGACGGCAGCGGGCGCGCCGGGATGCGCCGTAAGATCGACATAAGCTTCATCGAGCGAGAGCGGTTCAATCAGCAAGCTGAACCGATGCAAAATCCCGCGAATGACAGCCGCTTCTCGCCGATAAACATCGAACCGCGTCGGCAAAACGATCAGGTTCGGGCAACGTTGCAGCGCCATAAAAGTGGGCATGGCTGAATGCACGCCGAACTCGCGCGCTTCGTAATTGCATGTGGTCAAGACGCCGCGCCGATCGCGTGTCCCGCCGACGCCGACCGGCTTGCCGCGCAACGCGGGCCGGTCGCGCACCTCGATTGCGGCATAAAAGCAATCCATATCGAGGTGAATAATCGAGCGCGGCGGCGAATCTTTCTTCACGCCGCAAATGTAGCTGCAAAGAAAGCAATCTCACAAAGCCGGCGGCAGATTAGAGACGACCTGTCAGGGCGAGATTGCCTTTTCGCGCGCTTTGCGCGATGACGAACAAATGCGATCACCGGCGACACGAGTTTTCATGGTGCGACACGGCGCCACCGTCTTGAGCGCGGAGGATCGTTTCGCCGGCGCAACCGACGTGGAACTTTCCGATGAGGGACGTGAACAAACGCGGCGATTGGCGGAGCGATTAAGCCTCGAAAAAATTGTCGCAATTTATACATCGCCCCTCGGCCGCACGGTCGAGACCGCGCAAATTCTGGCCGCGCCGCACAAACTCGAAGTCCAGACGCGCGATGGCTTCCGGGAAATTTCGCATGGCCGCTGGGAACAGATGACGCGCCGGGAAGTGGAGGAACGCTTCCCGGAAGAAGCGGCGGAGTGGGAAAAAGATCCGTACACATTCGCGCCAATGGGAGGCGAAAGTGGATTGGCCGTGACGGCACGCGCCTTGCCGGCATTGATCGAACTGGTGCGAGAATATTCCGGCAAAAATATTCTGATCGTCTCGCACAAAGCGACCATCCGTCTTTTGCTTAGTTCGTTGCTCGGGTTCGACCCGCGACGTTATCGCGATAATCTCGATCAGAAGCCGGCGGCGCTAAACATTGTCGATTTTCGGGACGCAACGCGCGCACGGCTCACATTATTTAACGACACGTCGCATTACGATAGGACCGGCAAAGCGATCCCGGAAATCCCGGAAGCGCGTTTGTCGAAGTGGTGGAACACGCGCGGCGGAACCTAGCGGGCAAGATTTCGCGATCGCCCTTTTAAGATCGACATGTTGAAATCGCAGAATATGGATGACGCCCTATATCGGCGGGCGGCGGCGCGGGTGGAAGCGCAACTGGCATTTTATCGGCACGTTATGATCTACGTGGTCGCAAATCTGTTGCTCGCGCTTCTCAATTTCGTCCGGAACCCACATCATCTTTGGTTTCACTGGGTGATCTTTGGTTGGGGAATTGGATTAATCGCGCATGGCCTGAACGTTTATTCCTATCGCTGGTTCGCGTCACGCCGCGAGCAGATGATTCAGCGGGAATTGGAGCGGCAGCAACGGCTGCGGGAATCGCCGCCGCCATAAACAAGATCGACATCGTAAACAGCGGCGAGTCACCGACGACGACGGCGCGCCTGCAGATTAGGCCGAGCCTCGTCGAAGATCGCGCCAGTGAAAAGATTTTGCGCTTTGCAATCCCACCTTCTCCTTAGATATTGATGCGGTAATTTTCTTGAAAATGGACGCTTCCGCTTCCCTCGAAACGCATCCGCCTTCGCCTGACTCCGGCGCGACAGGCGGGCAAGATCGACATCAACACCAAGGCGAGCATGAGCATCACGAGCTCGGATGGTGGCGAAGATATATTTTCTCGACCGATCACAAGGTGATTGGCATCCAGTACGGATTCACCGGGCTGTTTTTTCTGCTCTTCGGTTTTTCCTTGATGATGCTGATGCGGTGGCAACTGGCCTATCCTGGCCAGGCTTTGCCAGTGATTGGAAAGTTCCTCCCGCATATTTTCGGGGCGGGCACGATGCCGGACGGGAAAATGACGCCCGACTTTTACAACTCGTTAGGCGCGATGCACGGCACGATCATGGTCTTTCTCGGGATTGTGCCATTGGCGTTCGCCGCGTTTGGCAATTTTGTCGTGCCGCTGCAAATCGGCGCGCCGGACATGGCCTTCCCGAAAGTAAACATGGCAAGCTACTGGGCCGTTTTTGTCGGGGGCACTGTCATGCTGACAAGTTTCTTCGTTCCCGGCGGCGCGGCCAAAAGTGGCTGGACTTCCTACGTGCCGCTAGCCGCGATTGCCGATAGCGGCCCGGGACATAATCCGGTTTTCAATGGACAGACACTCTGGCTGATTGGTTTTATTTTTCTGATCACGTCGTCGTTGCTCGGCGCGATTAATTTCATCGCCACGATCATCCAGTTGCGCGCCAAAGGACTGACGTGGATGCGGCTGCCATTTTTTGTCTGGGCGCAATTTGTCACCGCGTTCCTGCTCTTGCTGGCGTTTCCGCCGCTGGAGGCAGGGATCATCATGCAACTGATGGACCGCGTGGCGGCGACTAGCTTTTTCATGCCGGCAGGTCTCGTGGTGAATGGCGCGGCGATGCACATCAGTGGTGGTGGCAGCCCGCTTTTGTGGCAACATCTTTTCTGGTTCCTCGCGCATCCCGAAGTTTACGTGCTCATTCTGCCGGGCATGGGGATTGTTGCTGAAATTCTGGCGAACAATTCACGCAAACCGCTCTGGGGTTACAAATCGCTTGTTTTCTCGGTGCTCACGATTGGCTTTTTGTCGTTCGTTGTCTGGGCGCATCACATGTGGCTCACGGGCATGGGCTCGACCGTGAGCGCGTTTTTCCAGACGACCACGCTCATCATCTCGATCCCATCAGTAATTATCTTGAGCGCGTTTTTTATTTCACTTTGGGGCGGCTCGATCCGGTTCAACGTGCCCATGCTTTTCGCGACGGCGTTCCTGCCGATGTTTGGAATCGGCGGACTGACCGGCATCCCGCTGGCGTTCAATTCAGCCGACCTCTACCTGCACGACACCTATTACGTGATCGCGCATTTCCATTACATCGTGGCGCCGGGCACCATCTTCGCGCTCTTTGCCGGGATTTATTATTGGTTTCCGAAAGCGACCGGCCGAACCATGAACGAATTCTGGGGCAAAGTACATTTCTGGCCGTCGCTCGTCTGCATGAACGTGATTTTCCTGCCGATGTTTCTGCAGGGAATGCTCGGCATGCACCGGCGCTGGTACGACGGCGGCCAGGGCTGGACCCTTTCCGGCGATCATGTTTGGGGTCTGAGCGGGTTCCAATGGAATACGCCGATTTCGTGGGCGGCCTGGATCATGGGTCTGGCGCAAATTCCATTCATCATCAATTTCTTCTGGAGCATCAAGCACGGCAAAAAGGTGAACGACAACCCGTGGGAGGCGACGACGCTGGAGTGGACCGCGCCCTCCCCGCCGCCGCATGGAAATTTCATCACGGCGCCCGTCGCTTATCGCGGCCCCTACGAATACAGCCTGCCCGGACGCGAGCGCGATTTCACCATGCAAAACGAGCCGGTCGAACCGGCCGAGCGCACCCGGCGCAAAGCCGTGGAGCAACCGGTGCTGGTTTAACCCAACGAATGGAGATCCCCTATACAATTTCCACTAGACCGGACACCGGCTTGTGGAACGCCAAGGTCGGCATCTGGCTGTTTCTCGCTTCGGAAGTGATGCTCTTCGGCGGACTTTTCTCCGCTTACATCTTTTTGCGACTCGATGCGCCACCGGGCATGTGGCCTCATGGGTTGCTCAACGTTCCCGTTGGGACAATGAACACGGCGATCTTGATCTTGTCGTCGGTCACAGTGGTCCTGGCCTGGGCAGAGTTGAAGATGAGAAGGTATCGCCGCTACTGGTGGTACATGCTGGCCACGATTTTGTGCGGTGTGATTTTTTTGACGGTTAAGCTGGTCTACGAATGGCCGCAGAAGTTTGAGCACTTTGGCGCTTACATTAAACCTCAGGCGCTGGAAAAATATGAGCAATATCTCGGCAACAAGCACGCTGCCGAAAAAGGTCTGCCGCCGCGGCTCGAGATCACCGGTCATCTCCACAATCGCGAAGCGCTAACCAATCCCAACATCAAGGAGTACGAAGTCGCTCTCGACCCGGTCAATGCCGATCCGACCAATCCGGCAATGGATCGGCCGCATTTTCTCTACGTTCCGCCCACCGACAAAATCGGCAAGATCGACAAAGAGGACGTGGAGCGGGCCACCATGTTTTTGCCGACGCACAGCGCGTATTTCGCGAGCTATTTCACTATTACCGGCCTGCACGGCCTGCACGTGCTCGGCGGCGTGCTCGTTTTCATTTACATGTGGCTGCCAGTCAGCAAGAAAGTTTACCAGCGCAATCCGGAGCATCTCGCCAATCGCGTCGAAGTGTGTGGGCTCTTTTGGCACTTTGTCGATCTGATCTGGATTTTCGTCTTTCCGCTGTTTTATTTGCTCTAAACCATGAACAACCCGCCTGACATTTCCCAAGACCCAAGTGAGCACGAGGAATACGCGCACAACGTGCAAAAGCACGTGAGGGGTTATTTGACTGTCGGCGCGCTGCTGCTCGCCTTCACCGCGATCACCGTTGCATTGTCGTATGTCGATTTTGGCACACGCAAGGCGAACATCGCGATTGCCATGCTCGTGGCCACGTTAAAGGCGGGGTTGGTCGCGGCCATCTTCATGCATCTCGCGGCGGAAAAACGACTCATCTATCGCGTTCTGATTTTCACCGGTTTTTTTGTTCTCGGACTTTTTTGGCTTACATTTCTCGCCTGGTACAACCCGATCGTGCGCTAAATGTCACTTAAAGCTTTCCATATCGTCTTCATTATCTTCTCGACGCTGCTCGCGCTCGGTGTTGGAGGCTGGTGCGTTTGGGTTGATCTCGTGGAAGGCGCGCCGGTTTATCTCGCCGGTGCAATAGCGTCGTTCGCCAGCGCAATCGCGCTCGTCATCTACGGCGTCTGGTTTTACCGGAAAATGAAACGGCTTCGCATCATCACATGAGAGCGAAAATTTTGTCGATTGTCTTATTGTCGATCTTGCCTCTCGCGCAAGCGCTGGCGTGTCCGTTTTGCTACGGCGCAAAGGATGGCAAATCGACCGAGCATATGGCGGTGGCTATCTGGTTCCTCTTCGGCGCGGTCATGTCGGTCATCGGCGGGATAGGCGCTTTCAGCTTTCACATTTGGCGTCATGGCCGGATGCCGCTCGAGCCACATCAGGAACTGACCGAAGAAGATTTGGAAAAGTATGAATAGCCTCGCGCTCATCAACGAGTTTCTCGGGCAACCACCGAACGCGTCCGAGCACGGCTACCAGATCGACCACATCCTCGAGTTCTGCCATTGGTTCATGGGCGCACTTTTTATCGGGTGGTCGGCTTTCTTCGTTTTCGTTTTGATCCGTTTCCGAAAAGGCCGCCATCCCGCCGCCGATCATCACGGCGTGCGCAGCGGGATCTCAACTCATTTGGAATTTTCCGTAGTCCTCATCGAAGCGGTTTTGCTCTTGGGATTCGCCATCCCGCTTTGGGCGAAACGCGTGAATGAATTTCCGCCGGCAAAAGATGCGATTCTTATCCATGTCGTCGCCCAGCAGTTCAGCTTTAATTTTCATTTGCCCGGGCCGGACGGCCAATTTGGCCGCCGCGACGTCAGTTTGGTGACCAACTCCAATCCGCTCGGGCTCGATCCAAATGATCCGGCGGGCAAGGACGATATTGTGACCCTTGGTGAGTTGCATGTGCCGGTTGATCGGCCGGTGATCATCGAGCTTTCGTCAAAAGATGTGATTCACGATTTTTTCCTGCCGCATATGCGCATCGCGGCGGACGCAATTCCCGGCTCGCTCATTCCAATGTGGTTCAAACCGATCAAAACCGGCACCTACGAGGTGATTTGTGGGCAGCTTTGCGGGCTTGGCCATTATGGAATGAAGGGCACGCTGGTGGTCGACACGCCGGAGGATTATCAAGCGTGGTTGAAAGAGCGCGCCGAATTGGCCGGAACACAAAGCGCGCCGCCTCCGGCCGCGCCCAAAGCGGAAAACCCCGCCGCCAAACCGGAAAATAAACCACCCGGGCCAGCCGCATCATCAAGCCCAAGCGGCTAATAGTCTGCATCTGGGTAGCGCATGCGTTTCGCATGCTGGTTTTGGCGTCTCGCCAAACAATCTTCCTAAAAAGCTGACGATCGCGAGGATGCGATCGCCAGCACGCAAGACGCGTGCGCTACCCAGAGTCTTTGTGTCCTCGCAATCTGCGATTACTTTTCCTGGCTTCGAAAAATGGCTACATCCTCTCGCGCAAGATCGACAAGCTGGCTCAATCGCTTCGCCTGGTTCACTGCGTTCGCAACCCTGCTTCTCATTTGCAGCGGCGGAATGGTCACGAGCAAGGGAGTCGGCCTGGCCGTGCCCGATTGGCCGACCACATTCGGCTACAACATGTTTTTATTTCCGGTTTCGAAATGGGTCGGTGGGATTTTTTTTGAGCACACCCACCGCCTGATTGCATCAACAGTAGGATTTCTCACCATCTTTCTCGCGGTCTGGGTTTGGCGCGGTCAGGATCGACAATCGTTGCGCAATTTCAGTTTGATTGCTGTCGCCAGCGTCGTTCTGCAAGGCATTCTCGGCGGTCTGCGTGTGACGATGCTCAAAAACGAAATCGGAATCTTTCATGCCTGTCTTGCGCAAGCGTTCCTCGGACTCATTGTCGTGATCGCGTTGATGACGACAAACTTCTGGCCAGCGCTCTCAAATGTAGTTGTCGATCTAAAAAAATTCGCGCCGCTTAAAACGCTCGCGCTCGCAACGACAATTGCAATTTATGTGCAACTCGCGCTCGGCGCGACCATGCGCCATCAGCATCGCGACCTCGCCATTCTCGATTTTCCAACGGCAAACGGCGCATGGATTCCGGAGACGAGCCCAAACATGCTTGCACAGCTGAATTCCTGGCGCGACGCGCATGGTTATTCCGACGTGACCGCGTTTCAAATTTGGCTGCAAATGGCGCATCGCTTTCTCGCGCTGATTATCGCTTTCGCCGTGCTCGCTTTCTGTCTGCGGGTTTGGAGAGACGCGCGCGGAATCGCAGCGCTGAGGCGATTGTCGATCTGGTGGGTTGCTCTCCTGTTCCTTCAACTTACGCTTGGAGCCTGGACGATCTGGAGCAACAAGGCCGCGGACATCGCGACCGCGCATGTCGCAGTCGGCGCGATCATGCTATCTTTTGGCGTGAGCAGTTGGGCGATTAGCTGGCGAATTTTGCACAGGTGCGCCGTTGAAAGATCGACAGCTAGATTTGAAGCGAGAGGAGCAGAAGTTACATGAAAACGGCCGCGATTGATCGCGAAATCGCTTCCGTTCTGACAAATGGGCAGCGGTCGCGTCTTCGAGCGGTTGCCGATTTCGCCGAGCTGGTCAAAGCGCGCCTGACGCTTCTGGTTCTGCTCACGACCGCGGTCGGTTTTTATCTCGGCGCTGAAAATCCGATCAGTTATCCGCGATTTTTTCATGCTCTATTTGGCACAGCGCTGGCCGCGGCGAGTGCGGCCGCGCTCAATCAATGGTGGGAGCGGAGACCGGATGCGTTGATGCGGCGAACGAAAATGCGGCCGATTCCGGCCGGCAGAATGCTGGCGCGGGATGCTCTTGTAATCGGCCTGCTGCTCGCGATCGCGGGAATTATTTATCTTGTGCTCAGTTGCAATGCGCTCGCGGCCAGTCTCGCCGCGCTCACAATTGTTCTTTACATTTTCGCGTACACGCCGCTGAAACGAATCAGCACCACGAACACCCTAATCGGCGCGATCCCGGGTGCGATCCCGCCGATGATTGGATGGGCCGCGGCACGCGGACGTCTCGATGCCGGGGCCTGGAGTTTGTTTGCGATTCTATTCTTCTGGCAGATGCCGCATTTCTTTGCTCTGGCGTGGATGTATCGGGAGGACTATGCGCGCGCGGGCTTTCAAATGATGTCGAGCGACGACGAGACCGGAGCACGCAGTTCCAGTCAAAGCGTTTTGTTTTGCATGCTGCTTTTGATCGTCGCAGGCGTGCCGGGTTACCTTGGCCTAACAAACGCAATTTATGTTCCAATTGCGTTCGCGCTCGGAGGCTTGTTTATGGCAATGGCAATGCGGTTTCACGGAAAAAGAACGCCTCAACAAGCGCGCGCATTATTCGTCGCGTCCATTGTCTATCTGCCGCTTTTGCTCGTCGCGCTCGTCGCGACGAAATTATGAATACAGCGTCCTTGTCGGTGGAACGGGGCTCATCATTAAGCGCGATGGCCTGGAAGGCCACGTTGATTCTTATTCCGTTTGTTACTGCCGTGCTTTTGCTGTGGCTTCGCCACGTTGAGGTCCGTGCTCTCGCCCAGCGAACAGTTTCTTCCTACGGCGCCGTCCCAAGTTTCCAGCTTGTTAATCAGGATGCGCAGCCATTCGGAGCCGCGCAGTTGATCGGTAAAATTTGGATCGCCGATTTTATTTTTACGACCTGCCCGGGACCATGTCCCATGATTAGCACACGGATGAGCGAGTTACAGAAACCTCTGGAAAAAACGGATGTCCATCTCGTTTCCTTCACTGTCGATCCGGAGAAGGACACGCCGGAAGTTTTGCGCGGCTACGCGGAGAAGTTGCATGCGCAAGCGGGCCGCTGGGATTTTCTGACCGGCGCGCAATCCACCATTTACCATCTCTCTCGCGATGGCTTCAAACTGGCGGTTTCAGATGGCAGCGAAGAAACCGGAATTCCCGTGCACAGCACGCGAATGGTTTTGGTGGATCGACATGGTGAAATTCGCGGTTATTACGAAGCGACCGCGGCGGATGCGGTGACGAAATTGCTCGCCGATACCAGTCATTTGCTCCGCGAGCAACCGAAATGATTTTGTAGTGGCGCTCTATGAGCGTCGTATTTCGGCGGTCGCAGACCGCCGCTACAGCGCCCACGCAATCAACCGACCGGCTCTGGGCCTGCGCTCGGTCCTTCGTCGCAAACCAAACGCAGATAGTCGCGATATTCGTTCTTTGGCAGTCGATCGATCATTGCCGCAAGCTCCGATTGAGTGATGAAACCCATGCGGAGAGCAACCTCCTCGAGACATGCGATTTTCAGTCCCTGTCGATGTTCGATAGTCGCGATATAATTGCCGGCCTCAAGCAAGCTCGTCTGCGTACCGGTATCGAGCCAGGCCAGGCCGCGGCTGAGCAATTTCACGTGCAGCTCCTTGCGTTTGAGGTAAAGCAAGTTCAAATCCGTAATCTCGAGTTCGCCGCGCGTCGAGGGACGCAGCCTTCGGCAAAACTCGACCACGCGCTCGTCGTAAACATAAAGCCCCGGCACGGCGAAATGGCTTTTCGGCTGTTTCGGTTTTTCTTCGAGGCTGATCGCTTTGCCATCGGCATCGAACTCGACCACGCCGTAGCGTTGCGGATCGCGAACTTGGTATCCGAAAATGCAGGCCCCGCATTCAATCGCGAGCGCGTCGCGGTAGAAGTCGAGTTTCCCGTAGAAAATGTTGTCGCCGAGAATCAGTGACGCGCCGGAGTCACCGATAAATTTGGCGCCAATGAGAAAAGCCTGGGCAATTCCCTCCGGCTTCGGTTGTTCCGCATACTCGATCCGAATGCCAAGGTGCGCCCCATCGCCCAAATAATCGCGAAGCATGGGCAAGTCTTTGGGCGTCGAGATAAGGAGGACGTCGCGCAAACCGCCGAGCATGAGCGTGGCGAGCGGATAGCAAATCATCGGCTTGTCGTAAACCGGCAGAAGCTGTTTGCAGACGATTTTCGTCAGCGGAAAGAGCCGCGTTCCGGCGCCGCCGGCGAGGAGAATGGCTTTCTTGTTCATCCGCTTATTTTTATTTTTCGTCCGCGCGCTCTCGGCTCCAGCGAACCAGCAACTCCGACCATTCCTGCCAGAAACTTGCGTGATCGGTCAAATCGATCCCGATTTTTTCTTCGAGCACGCGGAGCGTCTTTTTTGGAAAAGAAACAAGAGCTGCCTGGTCGAAGAGAAATGTATTGCCGCGCTTCCGGATCAATTTGCGATCACTCAGACGTCCGCCCTGGCATCGGCTTAATGCCGCCTCGATCCAACTTTGCGGCAGTTCTGGTTTCGGCTCGATCGTCGCGCTGACCGTAAGATCGACAATCCCCTGCAAAATTAGCGCGCAGACGAGCGCACGCGAATTCGTGGCGTGGACATGCGAAATGTTTTTCTCCAGGAGAAGCTTGCGTAATGCGAGAGCGAAACGCGCCTGTCGCAGGAAAATCGCGGCCGGTGCGCGATCGTTTTCGCTTGCTCGCTCCCCTTCCAATTTTTGGGCAAGGGCGCGGTTCGTCCGCCACTCTGCTTCGATCGCCATTGCGTCAGGCAAAAAATTCAGTCTTTCCACCACCTGTTCCATAACCGGAGTAAAACGGGTGGCCGAATTTAACTCGCAGACGAACGGCACGATGGAGATATTTTGCCGCTCCATCTCCTGAAGCTCGCGTTCGATGAACGGCAAACTTTTGTCCGGCCAGCGATCGATCAGATAAACGATCTGGTGAATGGAGGGACGAGCGGGCGACTTGGGTCGCGGGACGGACGACCACTGGAGAAGTTGAAGAAGTGGAACGACAGTTTTTTTGATTTCAAAATGCTGCTCGATTCGCGCGCGCCCAGCCTGACCGTAACGCAGCCGTCGTGCAGGATCGCGAGTCAAATGTTCGAGCGCATCAGCCAGCGCTGCCGTGTCGCCGGGCGGCACCAACAGTCCAGTTTTGTCGTGCACGACCGATTCGGGGATGCCGGCTAGCCGCGTCGAGACCACCGGGCGCGCCGCGGACATTGCCTCAAGGATCACTGTGGGAAATACGTCGCTTCCACCCTGGGGATCGACTACCGAAGCCAGCGCGAAAATGTCGGCCGCGCGCAATTTTTCGAAAATCGCACCCTGGGACAGCGAACCGAGAAGAGCAACTCGAGATGAGAGGTTTAACTTGTCGATCTTGCCCTGAAGACTTTCGCGTAGCGGTCCGTCGCCAACGATCTCGCAGGTAAAATCGAGGCCGCAACGCGTCAATTCCGCGCAGGCATCGATGAGATATTCGAATCCTTTGAAGGGAACAAGCCGGCCGACGCTGAGGATGAGCGGCGCGGGATTTTGTTTCGCCGGAAGCGGAGAGGGGAAGCATTCGAGGTCGATTCCGTTATAAACCCGATGGATTTTCGCAGCGGAATCCGGGCACCGCTGGCAAAGCAGCTCGCGACTGTAATCAGTCTCGGCCGCGATAAACTTCGCAGCCGCGCAGATTTCGCGCAGGAGATCGTCGTTGCCCAGATCGGTCATGAAATCCTGCCCGTGCGCCGTGATGCTGAAGGGGATGCCGGAAATTTCTTTTAAAAACAGAGCGGTGTGCGCAGCGCGATTGGCGAAGTGAACATGGACGTGATCGACGCCGTTGTGCGTGAAAAGGTCGGCGAAGTAAAGCGCGTTGCGCGCGCGCTGCCCGGGCTTGAATCGCGGGCCATATTTCCGCTGGTGAAGATCGACAAGCGCAGCCGGCCATTTGCCGCCGGTCTTCGCTTTTTTTTCCCAAATCCGCAAAATTTGCTGCGGCGGCGCGTAACGAATCGGCGCGCGAAGTCGGGAGAGGTGCTCGTGACGCAAGCTGGTGAGCGGTGGATAAACCGAGCCGATTTCAAGAGGCACGCCGAGCTGTTCCAGAGCCAGCATCTCCGTGTCGCAAAAGGTCTGCGAGATGACCGGGTAACGCGAGTAGAGATAACCAAGTCGCATCGAGCACGATGATTAATCGTGGCGCGCAGAAATAGCAACGGCCGTAGAAGCAGCCAAACCAGCTGAACGCAGGCGGCACCCTGCCCCTACTAGCTAGGAAAACCGAACATCTTTCCCGGGATCCATCTCGAAATCCAGGGTGAGAGAGTCGGCCGTGTTCGGCTTGATCACTTCTTCCATGAACTTCACATGAACGGGGTCTTCGCGAAAGATGGCGTATTTGTCCATCGATTCGAAGTCGATCGCGATAAAAAACGGCCAGGGCAATTCCGGGTCGACCCGTTTTCCGCACTTGATGCTCAAAACCTCGGGAATTTTCAAAAGCTGCATGCGCGTATTCATCATCATTTCCTCGACGCGAGCGGGAGTGACCTCAGGTTTCAGTTTGTAGAGGACGATGTGGTGAATCATGGAGGCTAAAGCTATTAGGCGGTTCCAGCGGGGCGTGCAAGTGGGAATCCGGCGCTGGCGTGCGAGTTTATTCGGTAGTCATTCCGGCTGCGGAACGATAAGTAGAGATCGATCGGCGGGTGAAACAAGCGGAACGTTTTTTTCCCATATGAGCGAAACCGAGATTGCAAGATCGACAATCCGCGGACGATCGATGCGCGCTGTTGGCTTGTTGACCGAGGACGATTGGCTGGTCGTGGGATGGGTGTTGGCCGTCAAGTTTTTGCTCTTCGTATTCGGAGCGAAAAGTTACCAGATTCTTGAGGACAAAAGCCTCCAGGGTGCCTACGCGTGGTTCGAAATTTGGAACCGTTGGGATTCGTTGCATTTCCAGAGACTCGCCCAATTTGGTTACAGCGCGAAGGACACGCTGAAAGCTTGGTTTTATCCGTTGTTTCCCTGGTCGGTGCGGCTTTTTGGTCATCTCACAGGAGATTATCTAGTGGGCGCATTTATCGTTTCGGCCATCGCCTCGATAGTCGCCGCCGTTCTTCTGCGAAGACTGGTCAATTTGGATTTTCCCGCCGTTGTCGCGCAACGCGCAACGTGGTTCTTTTTGATCTTTCCGACCGCATATTTTTTACACATCGGCTATACGGAGAGCCTGTTTCTCGCGCTCGGTTTGGGTTCTCTTATGGCGGCGCGCACGGAGCGCTGGTGGCTGGCGGGTGGGCTTGGGGCGCTGGCTTGGATGACGCGCGCACCCGGTGCCATTTTGGTTCCTACGCTCGCCGTGGAAGCGATGCACCAATATTGGGTGACGCGACGCTGGAAATGGCAGTGGCTCTGGATCGCGCTTGTGCCCGTCGGCTTCGGTGTTTATTTAATGGTTAATTGGCGGGTGACAGGCGACCCGTTCGCGTTTTTGCGGATGAGGCAAAAACTCTTTGCGATGTCGACTTCGTGGCCGTGGGTGGGAATCCGGGAGGCGATCGGGAGCTTCGATCGCACCGCTAACGAAGCGGAAATGGTCGGAGCGCAAGAGCTGTCCTTCGTGACACTGAGTTTGATCTGCACGATCGTGAGTTGGATCAAATTGCGGCCGCTCTACGCGATGTGGATGACCGGGAATTGGTTGCTTTTTACCAGCGTGACCTTTATCGCGAGCGCGCCACGTTACACATTGGCGCTCTTCCCAATTTTCATCCTGTTCGCTTTGGTGGCGAGAAACCGATTCTGGAATGCGGTTATCACTGTCTGGTCGCTCCTCTTTTTTGCGCTTTTCGCCAGCCTTTTTGTGCGGGGCTGGTGGGCGTTTTAACCGAACTCAGAGAGGTCAGAAGTTAGAGGAAAACAGGAATCTTCTTACTTCTTGAAATCGAGCACGCCTTTTTTCAGTGCGTAAACGTAGCCCACCATCAAAATGGTGATGAAGCTGAGCATGCTCCAAAAGATGCTGCTGCTTTGGGCAACTGCCTCTTTGTAAACGACCGCCCACGGGTACATGAACACGATCTCGAGATCGAAAAGGATGAAGAGCATGGCCACGAGGTAAAACTTCACGCTGAACCGCGGTTGGCCCGCGCCTTGCGGCACCATGCCACATTCATACGGACTGTCCTTAAGCGCCGAGCGCGTCCCGGTTTTCCCTGCAAGGACACTCACCAGCAGAACGGAGGCAGCGAATCCGATCGCCACAATAATTTGCAAGAGAACCGGCAGGTATTCTCGCAACATTCGCTCTCCTAGGGAAATGCGAAGCGCCTTACGCGGATTCGATTATCGTGCGGCTGCGGGGATATGCCCGTTGTGAGGGGCAATCGCATGGGCCAGTGCTGAGGGAAGACCTTTGTATTTCTTGCCATTCTTCTTCACCGCACCGCGCGCGACCAAATTTTGCAGCTTCTCATAAGCACGCAGCCGGAGCATTTCTTCGCCACCGCTGGCCGCATTCCGCGCTCGCAGATTTTCGTGCACAATATCGAAAAGTTGTTTGAACTCGAATGAGGCACGCCGGGAGAGCACCGCAACCAGTTCCTCCGTCACGAGATCGGGAATTCGGCGGGAGAATGCATTTTTCTTTAGAATAGCCATAGGTCGAAAAAAATAGCACGTTTTTGCCGGGGTAACAGCATAATTCTCAGCCAATCGTGCCTGGTTAGCCAAAATAGTGCCGAAATGGCGCGATCCGTCAGTTTTTGCCGGGCTCAATCCGCTCGTTGGCGAGTGAAGGCCCAGTACACGGCTGGCACCCCTAGACCGATTACCGCCTGGGTCAACGTGATTGGCCCGATCGATTCCTCGATGTATCCGTCACGCTCATACCTTTGCGAAGCAACGATCGGGCTGAGGTATTTTGCGACGATCTCGGGCGGCGGCAATTTGCCCACATCGACGTGATCGGAAATCGCGGGCATAAAGGCCGCGCTCATCAACAGCATCGGGCGCATCGCAGCATCCAGTCGCGAATATAAAAGCGGCATGTCGATGTAAGCGAAAAAGTCGGTCGGCGCCGGCAGCAAGCGCGCCGCGGCCTTGTAGGTTTGGGAGTTCGACAACTCCGAGACTGAGCCGCCGGGTTTTATCGCCGCTTCCACCGAAACTGAATCAAGACCGGCAACCAAGAGACGGCTCGACAAGGCAATCGTTGGCGTGATTGCAAATAAACTCGCTGGTGTCGGCATGAAAAAATAGCTGACGCCATCTTTTTCCGTTTTTGTCCAGGGAGCATCTTTGTTGATCGCAGGAGTCAATGCGCCAACGATCTTGTTTGCGCGCCCCGGATCCTTCACTGGGAGAGTCGCGATGAGCGACGGCCAGCGCGCAGTCGCCGGCCAGTCCGCCAACGATCCCAATTCGAGTTCGAATGCCGCTTTCCAATCGTCAACGGTCACACCGTTGCGTGAGGCAGCGTCAAAAAGTTTCTGCAACCAGCCTGTAAACGGCGCGCCTACACCCGATTGATTGAGCGCGGCAAATTTTTCCAGGTTCAGCACCGTTGCGAGGTAGAAAAAAGTATCCTTGGTTCCGAGGCCAGCCGATGATTGGGTAAGCAACGCATTTTGGGTGAGTTTTGGCATGCCAACAAAAAACACGTCGTGGATTTTGCCATTGTCGAAGCGCGTTGCGCCGCAAACGCTCCGTAGCTGCTCCAATGTGCGTTGGCTCGCCGAGTTTTGCTGAGCAATCGCGCCGCGAAGTGCTCCGAGTTTCTCTGCGATCTCTTTCGGCTGAAGATAAAAGAGCACGGCATAACTTGACGGCATGTGGGCCATCGCTGCGCGGTATGCCTCGTCAACCTCGATGGTTGATTGTCGATCTTTCGCTCGATGATCGGCTCGGTCGAGAAGCGATTTTAATTGGGTCAAGTCGTTCGATACGAAAAACCAATGCCCGTCGTAAGCCGTCGCTAAAGTGAAAGGCGCAGAGGTGATCGTTTCGATCTGGCGCTGTTGGTAGGCGGTTTTTTCACGCTTCGCGTTCGGATTCTTCTCGAGCAATTTTTCTCGCCATTTGCCGACGATTGCCTCCGCCGCATCCTGGCTACCCCGATAACGAAAACCGCCGACGAATATAGGATTGTTATTGTCGATCGAAGTCAGCGCGAAAAAGGCATCTTTCGGGTCGAGCTGTTCGATCTCCTGCAGGGTTTGAGAAGTCGCGTCTCTTTTCGGAAGCTTAGCCAGCGGCTTTCGCAAGAAATCTTGCACCGCGGCTTCGTGCCAGAGTTGGTAAATGTCGGCGTGATGCCACTGATCGCGAGTTCGCTCGAAGTCCGGGATATGCGCAAAGAAAATCGTTTGGCGCGGGAGAAGCACACCCACGGCCGGCGCCGAAGCTTTTTTATAAACGCCCAGGCCATACCACATCGCCAGGGCCGCGAGCGCGCCCGCGATCATCAAAACGAGAATTCGTCTCATGAGTGTTTGAATTAATCAGGAAAATGATCTCGCACAACGGGTCACCACGGTCACAACGCGCGCAATTGTTGTTTGTTTTGTGTCCTTGGTGGACTTTGTGCGAGCCAGCTTTGTTTAGGCCCGCGGATGAAATTTTCGATGGACAGCTTTTAAGCGCTGTTGATCGACATGCGTGTAAACCTGCGTGGTGGAGATATCGGCGTGGCCGAGCATCTCCTGAATGATGCGCAGATCGGCGCCGTTGCTCAGCAAATGCGTGGCGAAACTGTGCCGCAGCAAATGCGGGTAAACATTTTTTTCGAGTCCGGAATGTCGCGAAATTGTTTTCACGATCTGCCAGATGCGCGCGGTAGTTAATTTCGTGCCGCGTTCCGACAGAAAAATCTCGCTGCCGCTGCGGCGTTTCACCAGTTTTGGACGTTCCATCGACAAGTAGGCTGCGAGTGCATCGCAAGCTTTATGGCCCACTGGCACGAGCCGCGTCTTGTTTCCTTTGCCGGTCACGCGTAAAATTCGCTCTTCGAAATCCAGATTCTCGAGCCGCGCGTTCGCCAGCTCGGAAATGCGCAATCCGCTTGCGTAAAGCAATTCGACCATCGCCCGGTTGCGCAATCCGAAAGGAACTCTCGTATCGATGCGTTCGATCAATTGCTCAACCTGCAATTCGTTCAGCGTTTCGGGCAAATAACGTTCGATCCGTGGTAGGGCAAGTCCCTGCGTTGGATCTCGGTCGACGGTGCCTTTGCCAGCGAGAAAGCGAAAGAAAATCTTTAGCGCTACGACGATGAGCTTGATTGAGGAAGCGGAAAGCCCCGCTCGTTTTCGATCGGCGAAATACTCGCTGATGACTGGCAGCGTGACTCCAGCGGGATCGTCGATCTTTTTCTTCGAGGCGCACCATTGCGCAAACTCGGTCAGTGAGCGCTGGGTAGAGAGCTGATAATTTTCCGAGAGCCCGCGCTCGACTGCGAGGAAACGGATGAACGCCTCGATCTCATGCTCCATTCGCGCAAGCTGCGGTGAAACCCTGCACGTTTCAAGATGTGAAAACCTGGAATGAGGAGTGCGCCGTTTTAGTGGTTAAAGCGGCTAGTGTCATTTTTTCACGCCATTGACAAAGGAAGGTGAAATGTTCGATGCTTTATCTGCGATGAATTTGGATTTGAACACTCTTCTCGGGGATTGGCCGCACGAACCGGGTGCGATCAAAGTGCGTAAAATCGTTGGGCTCGATGGTCGGGAGAAGTTGCAGCTGCGGATCGATCTCGGTGTGCTGCAGATGGAGATGAGCGGGCGACCAGATGGCGCGCGGCCGCACGGTTGCGAATCGCTCCTGGCTTATCATCAACAGCGGGCGGGACGCGCAGTGCAGCGCGGGGAAAACTACGAGCTCACTCCGGAACAGTGTGCCGAACTCCAACAGGAAGGCATTCAATATTACCATCGCTATCTGAGTTTGTTTCAGATCAACGATTTCGCAGGTGTGGTTCGCGACACGCAGCGCAATCTCGACCTATTCGATTTTGTCATCGAGCATACCGATCGCGAAGAGCTTTCCTGGAGCTTGCAGCAGTTCCGGCCTTATGTGCTGATGATGAACACGCGAGCGAGGGCATCCATTCTTTTGGGAGAGGGAAAGTTTGCCGAAGCAATGTTGGAGATCCAGCGTGGGCGCGACGCGATCTCGGATTTTTTTCAGCGCTCGAATTTTCCGGAACTCGCTGCGAAAAGCTCGGAGATCGCTTTTTTGGACGAATGGCTCGAGGAAGTACGCGCGAAACGTCCGCTCTCGAAACTGGAGATCATGCAGCGCGAAATGGAGACCGCGATTGCGAGTGAACTTTACGAACGGGCGGCCGAATTACGCGACGCCATCAAGATGCTGAAAACGCAAACATCTGCCTAGCGGGGCGCATTCGTCGCTCGACGCAGATTTAAAGCAGGTTACTCGTTTCGGTCACGGCGACTAGGGAGTTTTCGGGCGAGGAGCAGTCTGAAGCTCCAACGGAATTCCTCGCGACCGAGAAATTCGCAAATTTAAGAGGGATTTACGGCTACACGGGGTTACAGAGGCATGTTTCTAGCTTTTACAATGCGCCGTGCTGGAACACACCCTGTCGGAAGAGGAACATCGCCAGATCGTCCAGACGATCGAAATGTTTGAGGCGATTACTCAGACGCAGCCTGACGATTATCAATCGCTGGAAATACTGAAGGAAGCCTATCAGAAGGTGGGGAGGCACGACGAGTCTTTGCGCGTTTCCCGTAGGCTGGCCGAGGCATATTTCAACGTCGGCTCGCGCACGAACGCAATGCAGGAATGCGAAGCGATTTTAACAAAGGATCCAAACGCTCCGGATATTCTGGCGATGCTGGGCGAAATCGAAACGAGATTGCAAGGGTCCGGCCAAGCGATTGCCAGTGCCGCATCGAAGAACGGTTTGACGGAGGGGAGCGATGGCTCTTTGATCGACATCGGCAGCCGCGCCGGAAAAGTCGGCAAGTTGGCCAATCTCCACGAGCGCGGTGACGATCTTCTTGCGAAATTTTTGGTGGTGAAGGAGTTTTTTGCGGAAGAGGAAGTCCATGGCGCGCTTGAGAGCGTCAATCAGTTGAACAAAAATTTGAGCGGCCAGGCACTGGCCGTTTCGTTACTCGATCATATTTGCAAAGAAAATGTCGAGCGGCTCGAGGCGGTATTATCCGCCTTAATTGATCGGACGAAATTCGCTTACGTGCCGCTGGAATATTACGACGTCGATCGGCAAATCGCGCCGATGCTGCCGGACTATCTGACGGTCGGACGCCTCTTTGTGCCGTTTGATCTGGTGAGCCGCACGCTGATGGTGGCCTGCTGTAATCCTTTCGATGTCACCGGACGCGAAGCGTTGCAACAGTCGATCGACTACACGGTCGCGTGGTACCTCGCGCGGCCATCGGCCATCGTAAAAAATTTGCAGTCTATTTATCGGCTCGATGCACGGGCTTAAATGTTCGCCGGCATGAGAAGCAAATCTTTCGCAGAACGCGTCGCTGATGTCCTGATCGAAGACGGGCTTTTGCTGCCAAATCAGCTTGAGGAAGCAGTCGGCATTCAGAAAACAGAAGGCGGTCGCTTTCTCAAAATCCTGACTGACAGACAGTTCGTGACCGAGCAGGACATGGCCTTCAGCATGGGCCGTTGCCTCAACATGCCACCGGTCAATCTGACCAAGCTGCGTGTGCCGGAAGAAGTGATGTCGCTCGTGCCGCGTGAAATGGCGAAGGCAAACAAGCTCGTACCGATTGCACGCTTGAACGGAAAACTTTTCGTGGCAATGGCCGATCCGACGAACGTGCTCGCAGTGGACGATCTGAAGCGGCGAGTGCAGCTCGAGATCGTGCCGATGATCGCGACTGAGCACGCGGTGAACGATGCCCTGAGCGGCATTCACACTTCCAGCGCCAACATGAGCCAGGTGCTGAAGAAAGTCGCAGAGGGGGCCGTGCAAACAGGTGAGGTCGAAGTTCATGCCGCTAAACACGAGGAAATCGATCTGGACCGGCTTACCGCCGACAGCGAGGACGCGCCAGTCATCAAGATCGTCAATCTCATTCTCGTGCAAGCGATGAAGGAAAAGGCTTCCGACATTCACATCGAACCATTCCAAAATTCGCTCAAGCTACGCTACCGCATCGACGGCGAACTGGCTTTGGCGGAGTCGCCGCCAAAGGCGCTGCAGCTTGCCATCACTTCGCGCATCAAGATCCTTGCCGGACTTAACATCGCTGAGCGTCGGCTCCCGCAAGACGGTCGCTTTCGCATCAAAGTCATGGGCAAGGAAGTGGACTTGCGCATCTCGGTCTTGCCCACGGCATATGGAGAAAAAGTCGTCATCCGCATCCTGGACAAAGCTTCACTCACCGGTGGCATCGACCAGATGGGCATTGACGTAGAAACGCTAAGCAAGTTTAGAAAAGCCATCGATGCCCCGCACGGGATGATTCTGGTCACCGGGCCAACCGGGTCCGGAAAAACGACGACGCTCTACTCCGTCCTCCATGAACTGAATAGTCCCGAATACAACATCGTCACGGTCGAAGACCCGATCGAATACGAGCTCATCGGCGTTAATCAAGTTGCAGTGCGCAGCGATATCGGACTCCATTTTTCCTCGGCGCTGCGTTCGATCCTGCGCCAGGACCCAGACATCGTGATGGTGGGTGAAATTCGCGACAACGAAACCGCCGATATCGCGGTCAAGGCCGCCCTCACCGGTCATCAGGTTTTGAGCACATTGCACACGAACGACGCCGCCGGCGCCATTACCCGCCTCGACGATATGGGCATCGAGCCATTTCTCATTTCAAGTTCCGTCCTCATGACCTGCGCCCAGCGCCTCGTGCGGCGAGTCTGCACGAACTGCCGTCAGGAGTTTGTCCCTGAGCCGGAGATTCTCGAACGCCTCGGCATGAAAGAAACAAAGGGGACGGTTTTTTACCGCGGCACCGGGTGCGATCGTTGCCGGGGACGAGGTTATCTCGGACGTATTGCGATTGTCGAAGCGCTCCCGGTAAGCGAAACGATCCGCCGGTTAATGCATTGAAAAAGCCCTCGATGGCATTACCACGCTCGAGGAAATCTGGCGCGTGACATCGGAAGACCGTTAGCGCATGTCGATTCCCTTTCCTGATCTTTTCAAACGGGCGCGCGCACGTCTATTTCCTGTTTCGACGGGTAGTTCGTCTCCGCGCACGGTTGCTGTGCCCGTCGCGAAACCGAGCAGCGAGCGCTTGAGCAAAACTGTGCTCCCAAATATGACCCGCAAGGTTGCAGCGTCGGGTCCTCTCCATGTCGCGCCTGGCGCTGCTTCGGCGGCAGCGCCGCGCGTGGTTGGTTTCGATAGCACGTCCACCTCTCCGCGGTCACATGAGTTGCCGGCCGCAGTTGCGCTCGCGCTGGAGCCGAAAGCGGAACGCGCCATCTCGCTCCTGCTAAGCGACATTCTTGATCAGTTGCCGAGTGATTACATTAAACCGCGAGAGACATTCGACTCGGCTCGAACCATTCTGCTTAAGGCCTCGGATGTCGAGAAGGGAATGGCGAGCGGCAGACCGACTGTTTCGCTAGCTGGCATTTACGGGCAGGCGCCAGAAATTTTTTTAAATAGCCTTTCCCCCACTGATTCCACTGTTGTGCCGCTGCCGTTCGACAAAGTGCTCGCGCTGTTCATGAGTTTACAGGTTAGATCCGACCAAGTACGCGACCACGCCGTCCCGCAAGTCGAAACTCCATTTTTGCAGGTCACTCGCGAAGACACGGAGCGTTTCCGCACAAGCACGTCAGCGGCGCCTCCTAAAATTCCTTTTCATCTTCCACCGAACGGAACGGGTGCGCCCGCTTCTGAGCGAGTTCCAGCCTTAAGCGGGCCGCCCGTTCCAACTGCTTTACCGGAGGCGCAGGCGCCCGCGCAAATTCCTTTCAAGGTTACTGCGCCCTGCAGCGACATTCGCCCCAAATTTATCCGCGTCCCTGCAATGGAGCCGGAGCCGCGAACCGGCTTACCGACCAAAGCCGCACCGGCAAAAGAATCCGACGCCAAAATCGCATTGGCGCTGACCGCGGTTCTGAAAGAGGTGCCGGCATTTCAGTTGAATGGAAATCCTTCGGCTGTTCCGGAAGATGTTCGTGTAGAATTTCCCTTGTCTTTGATTGAGCCTCAGCTGGCGAGCGGACGAGTGGTCGTTTCTCCGAAGGTTTTGCAAAACGCAATGCCTGAGATTTATCGCGCACTTCTTACGGTTGATCCTGTGGGAACGCCAGTGTCACTGCCGTTGCAGGAAATTCTGACGAATTTGCCCGCGACTGTCTTGCGGATGCGCGACGATCAGGAAGAAATCGTATTGAAACAAACAATTGAGACCCCGTTCTCAATCAAAGCCGATGGAGACGCGAAACGCTTCTATGCCGGCGCCGGACCTGTTCCAAAAGTTTCCGAACAATCGCCGGAGCAAGCGCAATTGGAAGAAGAGATCGACAACCAGGGCGAAGAAAAACTCGACGCCAAGAGCGTCGTTGCCCGCGCCAATGGCCTTCCAGGCGTGGCGGCTTGCGCAATTACGTTTGCCGACGGTTT
This sequence comes from Verrucomicrobiota bacterium, assembly GCA_003219195.1. GTDB lineage: Bacteria > Verrucomicrobiota > Verrucomicrobiia > Chthoniobacterales > UBA10450 > UBA10450. The sequence goes on along the minus strand of QHPX01000098.1, from coordinate 6,455 downwards.
AAGTCTCGCGGGGAATTTGCCCGCGGAACTCGCGGCCGAGGGTCTCTGCGCGGTGGCGCCATCAGTCCTGCAAAAGATCGACAAGCACATGGTCGGCGTCAGGCTCGGTCCGCTCCGGGCGGTGACGCTGCATGCCGAAAAATCGCCGGTCACATTTCTAATGCACGGCAACATCTGTTTGGCGGCGTTGCATGCCGGCGACGATGAACTCCCTTCCGAGAGTCGCAACCAGCTTGCCACGATGGTGGAGGAACTTTCGCGGACTTACTCGCAACCGGAGCCTGCTCATGTCGATCATTAATTACGCGAGCCGCGAGATTCAATTTAAGATCGTGTATTATGGCCCCGCACTTTGCGGCAAGACCACCAACCTCGCTTACATTCACCAGCGGATTAATCCCCAGAACCGCGGCGATCTCATCTCGCTTGCCACGGCCGCGGATCGGACGCTTTTTTTCGACTTTCTGCCGCTCAACGCCGTCGTGATCAAAGGTTTTGTCACCAAGTTTCAGCTCTACACCGTTCCCGGCCAGGTGATTTACAATGCTACGCGCCAGCTCGTTTTGCGCAGCGTCGATGGGATCGTGTTTGTCGCCGATTCCCAGTGGGAGAAAATGGAGGAGAACGTCGAGAGTTTCAAAGACCTCGCGGACAATCTGGCCAGACAGAACATCTCGATCAGCGATGTGCCGTGCGTGCTTCAGTATAACAAACGCGATCTGCCCAACATCGCACCTGTCAACTACATGGAACACGCCTTGAACAACGGAAAAAAGCGTCTCGAGAGTTTCGAAGTCATTTCCAGCACGGGCCAGAACGTTTTCGCCGCGCTCAATGCCGTCTCCCAAATCCTGCTCCATACGTTCAGCAAGCAAAGCGACGTGCCGCAAGTAACAGCGCCGCCAGTGGCAATCCCGGTGGAACCGCCGCTGCCGCGGAGCCAGAGCGCTCCGGTATGAATTTGATTCCGGTCCTGACGATTGAAGATGTCGCGACGCTCGACGGCGTCCTCGGCGATTTCTTGAAAAAAGCGGAGGCGGAATTGACGGTCGTGATCGATCGCGGCGGCAACGTCATCTCGCAACTTGGCGATATGAGCGTAATGGACGTTACCGTCATTGCCGCGCTGGCGGCGGGTTCATTTGCCGCTACGAAGGAACTGGCGCGCCGCATTGGCGAGATCGAATTCAACGCGCTCTACCATCAAGGCAACGGCAGCCACATGTTTATGAATTCGGTCGATGACGACACAATCATGATCACGGTCTTTGGAGCGCATACCACGGTTGGGTTGGTGCGTTTTCATTCTGCCGCCGCCGCGCGAAACGTCGCCCAGATTCTAAAATCGCTCCGGCGTCGCGGTCACGGTCTGGCCCTAGACGCCGCCCACATTTCCTCCGCCCCGATTCTTATCGATCGCTAAGGCTTGTCCTGCTCGCCGCGCCATAGGCTTGGCGAAGGCGGGAGCGTAGTCGAACGGAATCGACATCGATCATCACCGGAAAAACTGACTACTGACCTCCGACTTCTGATCTCTGACCTGGCTGCACCGCTTGGTTAGGCATTTGATTTGCCGACGACGATATCGCCGTACGTGCTATTGACGATCTCCTTTAGTTCCGTCTGCTCGATGGCGGGAACCTTAAACTTGTCGAGCGTCTGCTGAACGTCATCCATGAATGCCTCCCACTCTTTGGGCGTGATGTTGAGGTGCTGATGAGACTCACTCATCGAGCGTCCCGAATATTTCTGTGGGCCGCCGCTCGCCCAGCCGACCATTTCGGTAACGAGATACTTGAAGCCCGCTGGCGGCACCTTGTGGTGGGCTTCGTTCACGGCCGGGTTCGCATTCAGGCGCGCGTCCGTCATGACCCGGTCGATCAAATCATCGATAACGGTGGCGATGCTATAAATTCCACCGAGGCGCTCATAGAGAGATGGTTTTTGCTCGATCTTGTTCTCGCTGCGTTCTTGGTTTGCCATATCTCGTTCTCTCCGTTCTTGTTTTTGTTTCGATCGCAACGGGCAACCTCCGCTGCCGCCTAACGGAACCAAGCTCGGCCGCGGCTCTGGAGAGCGCAAGTGGTCGAATTTTTCTACTTTCTTTCGACCGTTTGCTCGATCGCGAGCGAATAGCCACGGGGGGACCCGGTGCCGGATCCATGCAGAAGTTCTTGGATTCAGACGCGTGAAGCTCTGTCTAATCCGTATATGATTATATGAAAATGAACATTGTTGATCACGCTTACGCGGAAGCGAAGGCGGTCTCCGTCAGGAATGGAACGACAACCAGGCCAAAATGGCCGATTCTCCTTCTCCTTCTCCTTTCTGTGACTATCGGTGCAGGCGGATGCACTGATTATTATGGTACTTATCCGGCGTACGGACCCGGTTATGCTGGTTACCCTGGCTATGGCTACCCAGGCTCCGTCACGGTCGAGATTGGCGATCGGCCGTATTACACTCGCGGCCCTGGTTATTATGTGGGTCACGCCTATTACGTCTGGGTTCCGGGGCACTGGTCGCGTCGTCATCCTCGCGTTTGGATCCACGGCCACTACGTTCTGAGAGGGTAATCAAGGGGCTGCGAAAACTTACACGTGAGGTCTGTCGAAGGCCCCTAACGAGACCAAACTCAGCCGCAACTCTGAATGGAGCCCGCGGGAAGCGGCGTGACATGGACGGGAAGCCCAAAGAGGTGAGTGAGCGGGAGCGAGCGAATCACTCCGTCGAGCAGACGCAATCACCATCGCGACCAAGAAATTTCGCCTCCAAATCTGCGTTCATGCGCGCCATCAGCGGATCAAAGTTTAGATCGACATGAAAAGCAGCACGAGTTTGTTAGGCGTCAGAGCCGAGGTGGTCGCGTTTCTAACTCGTTTCGCAGGTGGTTTCGCGTATGAGAATCACCGAGGTTGGCGAGGACAACACTGGATGTGGGTGGCCCGTGTGCTGAAGCGTTCTGACGATAAGTGAAAGTTGATCCCGCGACGGCGGGACCGTGAGTAACGAGAAGCCGCGCTTGGAATTATCTTTCGAGAATAGCTGGCACTGAGCTAGCTATTGGTTGCCCTCATATCCCGCATTTTGATTCGGGATTTGCCCGTTCTGCGCTACGGATTGATTAGCAAACTGAGATTCTGCCAAAGGGCGATCTCCGGTTTGCCAATACGGATTGTGCGTATTCCAAGGTCCTACATCAGTTACCTTGCAATGTGTCTGCCGCCCATTTTGTGGATTCGCCACGTCAACTCCTGCGTTTCTCTGATCCCTTGAAAGTCTCGCGGGTAGTGCTGCTTCAAAATTGTCAGCATTCACTTGGAATGGGCCGTAGGCGCTCGGCATATGTCCTCTCTCCACACCTCCCGCAAACTCAGAGGCATTTACTGCGTCGCCTAGGTACACTCCTCCCAAGGTTAGGATTGCATCAAGTCCTAGCGGATCTATCAAGCCGATTGGATTGTTGCCGACATAAAAGCCCGATCCGCATTTCGAGCCCGGTTCCTTTAATGCTTTGTCAACTGCTCATCGTCCATGTGCGATGATAGACACTCCAAAACTGTAAACGTCGCGTAATGTGTCTTTCTGATCCGCTCAAAGTCACTATTAGACAAAGAGAAATTGGCCTGCGGCATCTGCTTGTAGTACGGAACATTCGCGGGATTTAGCATTACCCATATATTCCTACCTTTAGACGGGATCCCTACCAGGTGATACCCTTCAACATCGAGGAACATGAGTTCTTCAAGCGGAGTCTTTTCGTGTTTACCTGCAGTCGATTCAAGAATTGACCACTCGTGCTTACTTCCAAGTGATCCGGGCGTTTCTTTACATCCGGTCAAGCCCAGACACGCAGCAAACAGCGAATACAATATAGCGCGATGTTTCACTAGTTAGGATCAAGGATTAAAGGTTTGCAGGATTGATGGGATAGCCCCGCCCGTGTTGATGGAAGGAATATTAGTAGCCCTTCCTTGGTAAACGAGATTGTTGAGCGCATTCTGTAATTGTCCCGGCGTGTGCCCATCGCCTACATCCACCCCTCCGGCTCTTAACGCAGCCGCGATTCGTGTCGAACAGTTATCATGATAAGCGTCGATTGGATGGGTTTTAACGTCAGGCAAGTCGTTATCCTTGATCGAATTAAGATAATTTCGCATCGCCTGATCCTGCTCCGGAGTCATTGGGATTACATACACATACGTATCGCGATAGGCGCTTTGAGTTGTAAGATAATTAGTAAAGCTTGAGCCCCAAGCAGTTCCTGTTCCAAAACTGAATGCCCCCTGACCTGTAATCCCCGTACCCACATGGCCAAAAGGGTTGGTCAAAACTGGGCTTCCAACTCCCACGGCAGCATCAAGGCCGAGTGGGTCAATCGCATTCGTCGGATTATTGAGGACATAGCCATACAGATTAATTCCACCTGCCTCCCCGATTGGATCGCGACTCAGCCACCTGCCCAGATCGGGATCATACGCGCGATAAGTAGCGAGATCGAGGTTGCTTCTGGCGTGGCGGTATAAACCAGTAAAGTTGGCATCCGGCTTGATGGTATTGAGCAAGGCGGTGGAACGGCCCCGCGGATCATAATCGTAGCGCGCTATCAGCGTGTTGTCGCTCTTGAACATCTCGTGGACCGACCCGAGATGATCACGGCTGTAGAAGTAAGCCGTGCCGCTGTCGTACTGGCCTTGCCCATACATCCGCAGGCTGACTCCGTCATTGGCGTTGCGAATCTCACACCTCTGCGTTCCGCACCAGACGAACTTGTTGGTCGAGTTAATCGTGTTGCCGTTCTTCTCCACAATCTTGACCAGCCGGTTCAGTCCGTCGTAGCTCAACTCGCTGCGGTTGGCTGTTCCAGTGAAATTGATCGCCACCAGCCGATTGGCACCGTCCCACTCAAAGGTGCGGCTGCTACCGTCATTGATCAGGTTCCCGTTTAGATCGTAGGTAAGGGTGCGATTGGTGCCGCCGCTCTGACTCGTGATTTCGTTCACGTTGTTGGGAGTGGAACTAGTTGTCTTGTTCGCCACCTGTTCCGAAGTCCGGTTCGCTGCCAGATCGTAACCGTAAATGTATTGTTTGATGAGCGCGTTGGTCGAAGCATCCTTTAATGGCGCGGTGAGGAGCTGGTCGGCATTGTCGTAACCCAGATCGTGGCGTTGGGGCGTGGCCAAACCGGGATAGTTCTTCGTCCAGGTCGTGATCCGTCCTTCCGGATCACAGGTGTAGGTTTCTCCAACAATCCCTGCGAAAATGTTATTCAGGGCTTGCTATAGAAAATGCGACCACTCGTTTCCTCGCAAGATAGAAGGTAATAAGGGTGCCAAGTTCGAATGGAACAGTATTATAACGATACACTGTAAACGTGCGGCTTCCAATTCTTTCTTGTTCGGTCCGAATAGGTTCGCCTAACTTTCGCAAAACGTTTCGAGCATCATCCCCCACTCCGATTCCATAAATACTTGCCGTATTAATGGAACATCGAGGTGATACTTTATTTTTGTGAAGCGGAACCGATGAAATCAAGATATCGGTTACCGGGCCAATGAGGCTGTTTCCTTCGATCGTGCACTGAAGCCATAGGTTCTTTTCTGCAAGGAAATAAATGTGCAAAATCTCATCCGCATAGGGCCTTCGCACAACGCCATTTCCGCACTGCGCGATTAGCTGCCGTTCCGAGGGAAAGGTACCGACAAACCGGCCGTTACGCAGTATCTCTGAAACAGATAAGGCATTCTCTTTTTTTGAATCGGTCGCTGCTTCAGTGTTCGCACAAAAGCACATCGCTTGGCCTACATAGCACACCGATAATATACAGAAAATCGTCCTGCTCACGCCGGCGTCGTTCCAGCGTGAAGAGTATTCAACAGCTGTTGGTTAGGCCAATATCGTTGATACGGAATTGGTTGACCCGGGTTATCACTTTCCCAGTGCAAGATTTTGTCAACCAGATCTTCAAGATCGTTATTTTGCATGCGCGTACAACCGTGCGTCGGGAACCATCCTTGATACGGTAATAAGGCTGTTGAATGTGGCCCTCCACCAGAGTGTACCCACCGCAGTCTTGGATCGTCTGTGGTTATTATGGGTCCTGGTCCATAGGCATAAGGTTTGTCATCATGCGGCCCAGGATAATCTATATAGATATTGTTGGATGTATATGGTCTATCGGCACCTTGTTCCGATGTCCGCGTAATCGAATTGCTAGAGGGATACAAATAGGGACCATCGTTTGATTCGGGGCGTGGATCGAAAATTGTTGTACCTGTTCCAGCATCGCCCTCAACCGTAATTAGACTCGCGAGGCCCAACGGGTCAATGAGATTTCCAGGATTGTTTTGGACATAATTAAATAGGTTACCTCCAGCCGCTTCCCCGATCGGATCACGGCTGAGCCATCGACCTAGATCAGGGTCGTAAGCGCGATAAGTGGCGAAATCGAGGTT
>QHPX01000097.1 GCA_003219195.1 Verrucomicrobiota bacterium | reverse complement strand
GCCCAATCCGGCGTTGTTGATTAACAAATCGATGTCGATCTTGTCGCGTGCCAGCGATTCGATTAGGGCATCAACCTGCGTTTTGTCCGCAAGATCGACATCGTAAACATGGACGCTTAAGTTTCGATTGCGGTTGATCAGCTCATTACGCAATTGCTCCAAGCGCTCACGCCGCCGGGCTACGAGCGCGATTGAGCGGGCGCGGCCCGCGAGCCTTCTCGCAAATTCGCGGCCAATCCCAGCGGAAGCTCCCGTGATCAGGGCGCTGCAATTGTCGAGTTTCATCTCGTGGATCGCACAGACCGGGATTGTGGCTGGAGCGATTTCAATTCTGATTTGGTGAGCGCGCGCCAATGACCGCGTGGCAAATCGCCGAGGCGAAGATTTCCGATTCGGATGCGCACGAGCCGTTTCACTTCATAACCGATTTGCTCAAACATGCGGCGAATCTGGCGATTAATGCCCTGCCTCAAAACAACGCGTAGACGTGTCGGGGTCATGGAATGCAAACGCGAAATTCTGGCGCGCTGGCCTTCAAGAAAGATCACGCGCAGTAATTTGGCAGCGAGCGCCGGATCCCATTGCCGGTCCAGCGTTATTTCGTATTCCTTGTCAATCTTGTAACGCGGATGAGTGAGGCGTTGCGCGAGATCGCCATCATTGGTCAGAATGAGCAGTCCCTCACTTTGGGCGTCGAGCCGTCCAACGTTAAAGAGCCGCGGGAATTTTCCCGGTAGCAAATCGAAAATTGTGTCGCGCGCGTGAGGATCGCTTTTAGTGGAAACAAAACCGGCCGGTTTGTGCAAAATAATCGTGAATGGAAGATCGACGTGGACAAGTTTGCCGTCCACCTTGACGTGATCGCGCTCGCCGGGCTGGAAGCTGAAGTCGGTGCACGGCTTTCCGTTGACGGTGACCCGCCCGGCCTCGATTAACGCATCGCACTGACGCCGCGAGCCGATGCCGGCGGCGGCGAGAAAGCGGTTCAGGCGCATGGAATCGCTAAATCGTAGTTCGCCCAGACGATTTAACGATGTAACGCTTTAGCGATTTACGTTCCTCTTACGCGTCCGGTTTCGTTTTGGGAAGGCCGATGACTTTGCTGCCTTCCTTCCACTGCGCGCGCTTCTTGAGAAGTTCGACGCGCTCAAAGCGTTTCAGGACATTGCGCTTGGCCGCGATGGTGCTGGCGCCTTTTAAACTGCGATGCTGCGACATAAACTTGTTTCCCTGCAAAATTGAGCCGGCACATTAAGGCGCGCCCTGGATTTTTCAAATGGAGATCGTCCGCCCGGGCGCCGTTATAGCCGGTTACTCAAGACGACGTATGCGCCGCAGGCCGTGACCTGATGATAAATGTGAAAGCGCTGGGTCAACAGGTTTTCCCAGTACGCGACGCGCTTCTGCTCAACGATCAGATAAACGTCGTTGGAATCACTCCATTTTGTAAGAACGCGATCTTCATCCAAAACGACATCCGCCTTGTTTGAGCCGGTGTGCATTTCGTCGTCTTGCGGCTGATTCACGAGGTAGAAGCGCCGATTCAAATAAAAAATAAGGCTGCTCGCAACATCCAATGATCCCTCGTAAATGACTTCGTCGTTGTCGGTGAGCCTGGGATTGAGAAAGCGGGCGGCGCCAGCCAGTGAAAAGTGCGGCGCCGTGCGCGCGACACCGTCGATCATGCTCAATCCGGCCGGAATCATGGCAACGGCAAGCGCGGTGCAGGCGAGTCTTGGCCGTCGCGTCGCGATGAAATAAATCGCGACGAGGGAAAAGATAATGAGAGAGATGGCAATGATGACGAACATTGGGCGCAAGGCCAGCCAGGCTGGACCTGGAATGCGTTGCAAGGCGCGCCAGGCTGTCCAACTCGTATCCGCATTGCCCCGATGTCCGTCCGTTTCTCCGATCAATTTCGGAAGAAACAGTGCGAGGGAGCCGATGGCGAGTCCGACAAGACCAAGCAAGCCAGCGCCGGCGAGGCGCAGTTGTCCCGGCGCTCTTAACCACGTCGTCGCGGCCCAGAGCGCGAATCCGCTCCACACGCTCATCGAATAATAATCCTGGCGCTGTCCGATGAGAAGCAGCGGCAGGAAAGCCACACCCATCCAGCAAAGAGGCAAAGCATCGGCAAATTCAATTTCGCGCGGACGCATCACGCGCCGCCACGCGAAGAGTACTGCGGGCAAGAGCGCAACCGACCACGGAAACCACCAGGCGAAATGCAACGCGATAAATTGCAATCGCGGAACGCCATTATCGCTGCCTGACGCGTTGGGGGCGGTGTGCAAGTGGCCGAACCATTCCAGGCCAACAAGTTGCCGAAGAAATCCGGGGAAACGCCATTCCGTCCAGATGTACCACGGAGCGACCGCGAGCAGAAAGATCGACAAGTACGACCAATGCAGAAGCAGGCGGAAGCGCAGACGCGCCTCTCGATAGAACAACGCCAGCAGCAACAACACTGCCCCCGGATAAAGCAAACCGTGCACGCCTTTGGTCAGGCAAGCGAGCGCCGCGCACATCCAAAAACCGAGAAACCAGAAGCGGCGAAAGCGCCGCCGCTGGTAACCGCATACGCCGCAGAGGATCGCGCCGGCAACGAAAGCGCTGAAAACGGGCTCGGGCATAATGATCCTTCCGAGCAAAAAGGCGCCGCAGGAACAGAGATAAATCAGACCGGCAAGGAAACCCCGCCAATAATCCGCCAGCCGTTCGCCGATTAGAAACGTCACGGCAACGGTCGCGATCATTCCCAGGGCGAACGGAAGCCGGGCGGCGGCCGCGTTCACACCGAAACACTTGAACGACGCCATAATCAGCCAGTAAAGCAGCGGCGGTTTTCGCAGGCGCGGAATGCCGTCGTTTGTTGGCAGGAGCCAGTGGTGCCCCTCGCTCATTTCGCGGGCCGCGCCGGCGTACTGCCCCTCGGTGTGGCTGTAGAGATCTCCCCAACCAATCGTTGCCAGATGCGACAACGCCGCCAGCGCGATCAGAAAAATAAAAAGAGCGTGGCGCGTCGGCGGCGGAGTAATCGCGCGGGGCTCGAGAAGAGTTTCTTCAATCCGTAAGGTGTGAGTGGCGGCGGTCATGTTCGTCAGGCTAGGGCCGGTCGCTGTCCGCCACTGCGTGCGAGGGAGTATTTATTGTGGACTCACGATATTTTTCCCAGTCTTCCGGCAAGCGGAGCAATTTTGCCGCTGGCATTTCGATGAGGGCAAGCATCTGACGGCACTCGGCGATCAACGCATCATCATCCGGTCGAACAATGCGGAACGCGCACGAAAATCGCACGCGCTCCAGTTGATCGAGCCAGCCCTCGATTACGAGCCGATCGCCAAGTTTGGCGGCGCCTCGATAATCAATTTCTGTGCGGACGACCACAGGATATTTTTTGTCTTCGGCCATTTGCACGAGGCCGAGGCCGAGTTGCTCGGCCAGAAGTGTGCGGGCCGTCTCGATGAAGCGCAGATAGGCGATGTTGTGCACGACGCCTCCGCAATCGGTATCGAAGAACATCACCCGCACTTCCGTGCGAATGCGAGGCGCAGTAGTGGAGATCACGCGCAACAATGATTCCGAAAGCCTTCTCGAAAGCAACGGCAATCGTGCAAAAACGAAACTACGATTATTTCGCGCTAGGAAAAGCGCTCGCGCCGGATGAAGATGTTGATCTTGGCAAGATCGACAAGACATCATCGGTAACTTCCTCGACGCTGACGGCTTTCATGCACCGAAAATCGATTGGACACTCGCGTAAAAAGCACGGGCTGCACTCCACTTGATGCCGCAAGATGGTATGACCGGAGCCGAGCGGCCCGGTCAGCCGCGGCTCGGTTGAACCAAATATGGCGACGACCGGGACGCCGAGTAGCCAAGCGAGATGCATCGTGCCTGTGTCATTTGTCAGCAGCAACCGGCACTCGCGTAATTCGTCGATAAGTTGATCGAGCGTCGTCTGGCCGATTCGGTTTACGCATGAGTCGCCCAACGCCTGGGAAATCTGCTCGCCGATTCCAGCGTCGCTTTTTGTGCCAAACAAAATCCATTGCACTGGCGATCGCGCCGCGACTGCTTTCGCGGTCTCGGCGAAGCGTTCCGGCAGCCAGCGTTTAGCGGGTCCGTATTCAGCGCCCGGACAGAGAGCAATTTTTGCGGGGCCAAGATCGACATGGTGGACCGCGTTGACGCGGACAAGATCGCGCAAATCAGCTGGGGTGCCGAGGCTCTGGGCGATGTGAAGATAATGCAAGGCCTGATGCTGCGAGGGACCAAGTCTTCGTGATTCGGGGACGACCTGGTTCAACAGCCAACTGCGGGAATGACCGCGATAACCAACTCGTCGAGGAATTCCGCTCAGCCAAATTTCCAACGCCGTGCGCAATGAATTTGGAAAGAGAACCGCCACGTCAAACCTCGACTGCCGCCGAATCGAGCGAACCGTTGCGAGAAGGGCGTTGTTCGGTAGCGACACAATTTCGTCTACTCCCGCAACCAGCTTCCACATCGAAGCAATCTTCAATGGCGCGGCGACGGTGATGTGCGCGTCAGGGCGTCCATTCTTGATTGCGCGAATTGCCGGCGCGCTGATGGCGCCGTCGCCCAGCCAGTTGGCGGCGCGAATAAGAATGCGGAATGGCTGCAAATCCCGTGGCGAAATGTTGGGCGGCAAATAGACGCCGCGTTTGTATCGCGTGAGAAGGAAATTGGGATTGGGTGTTTTCCAGCGGTTGTGCACCCAAAACCAATCTTCCGGAGCGCGACGAATTTGTTGCGCGACAATTTCGTTAGCTTTCGCCGTCAACGCTTCGACTGATTGGTCGGCTGTCGGCAAAGGCTCGGTAACAACCATGCGCCAGCGCGCGGTGCCGCTGGTGTAAAGAGCCATGCCAATCACCGCCGCGCCCGTTCGTTTCGCCAGAAGCGCCGGCAGCGGAGAGGTCGATGCCAGCCTCCCAAAAAACGGGACCCACAAACCATGATCACCGGCATGTTGATCGCTCAGAATGCCGATCGCGCCGCCGCCGCGAAGGAGTTCGATGGCTTCCTGGAAACCGTCTTTGCGATCGAACATTTCAACGCCGGCACGGCCGCGCAAACGGCGCACGTGTTCATCGATAAAGCGGTTCCGCAGTTTTTGGTAAATCGTGCTGTCTCTGACGTAACCGATAAGCCGTGGCAGAATTTGGGCAAACAATTCCCAGTTGCCGAGATGGCTCAGGATAAGCACGACGGGCCGGCCGGCGCGCAATTGTCGATGGACTACGTCAAAGTTTTCCGTCTCAACTCGCGTCTCCATCTTTTCGAGCGGCATAACGGCGAGTTTGACGCCGCAAAGAAGGTTGGCGCCCAATCGTTGAAAATGGCGGCGGACAAGGCGGCGCAATTCGCGCGGTGATTTTTCGTTTCTGAATGCAATCGAAACATTTCGCCGCGCCAGTCGCCGATATTTTCCGAGAATCAACCAGGCGCAGAAGCCTGCTCCATCTCCGAGTACAAAAAGCGCGCGCAACGGTAGCGCCGTGAGAAGCAGCAAGCCCGCGCGATAGAAAAGATAGATGCAAAAATCGAGCATGCAGGATCGGCGACAAATGCTCTCGCCACGCCCCCGCAGAGTAAATTTGCCTGCGCCGCGCTTCAATTAATATAATGTGGCAGTGTTGCAAGCCTCTTCCTCTTGGGTCGGTCGGGATTTTGCGCGCATTCTTGCGCAAAAATTTGGGCGCGCCCGCTTGCTCATCGTTGGCGGAGAACCGAGTGCGATCGAGCAACAGTGCGCGTCGTCCGGAATTGCCGCGGCGCTTTGCCCCACTGCGCTTGATCTCGATGGAACGAGCGCGCGCAACGACGACAGCCGGCAATTTGAGCGGGCAGTTTGGTTCTATCCGCCGAACGAAACAAACGAACGGCGCGAGCGCGAGGTCGAAGTGCTCGCGCATCAGGCAGATGATATTCTTCTCATTCCGAGTCCGGGGGCCGAAGTTCTAACGGTGCGTCCGGAACTAGTCGAACGTTTCGGCCGTTACGGTTTCCTGCCGGATTATGATTGCGATCTCGGCGAACTCGGTCCCGGCGCGATTCGCTTGCTGCGCCGGCAGATGGAGAGCGCTGCACGACTCGTGCCGGCGGTGGAAACCGCTTTTGCCCGCTTGCATGCGCAGATGCGAAATCTTGAGCGAATGTTGCGGGCAAGAGTGTCCGAACTGGACGCGGCCAATCGTCACATCGGCAAGCTTGAAGAGAAGATTCTGCAGTTCCGAGAAACGAAGCGCGAGGTGAAACAGCTCGAGAAAGAAAAACAGGCGTTGCGCAAATCGCTAGAACGGAAGGTTGGCCAGGTGCTGCTGGCCCCATATCGGCTGCCGCAAAAACTGATTCGCGCGTTAAGCGGTCATGTCCGGCCGCCACGCGAGAGCACGGCACGCTCAGCGGCCACAGTGAAATATCAGGACTGGTTCGAACGGCATCGCGCGACCCCGGAACAGGTTGCTGTGATGCGCAATGAAACGCGCACGTTTGTTCATCAGCCGCTGATCAGCATCATTACGCCGGTATTCAACACGCCGGTAAAGTGGCTGGAGGAAGCCGTCCAATCGGTCCTGAGACAGGCCTACGAATATTGGGAGCTCATCTTGGTGGACGACAATTCCGACGATGAAACTTTGCGAGAATTTTTATCGATCCTCGCCAGCCGTGACTCGCGGATCAAGGTGTTCAAACTTGAGGGCAACCGCGGTATTTCAGCCGCTTTGAATCGCGGTATCGAACATGCCCGCGGTGAATGGATTGGGTTTCTGGATCACGACGATCTGCTGGAGCCCGACGCTCTTTTCCAAATGGCGAAGTTGCTTCAGCAAATTCCGGAGGCCGATCTCATTTATTCCGATGAAGACAAGTTGACCGAGGCGGGGTTCGACGCCCCGTTATTCAAGCCCAATTGGTCGCCGGACTTCTTTCTTTCCTGTAACTACCTCTGCCATTTTATCATCGTGAGGCGCGCACTCGTTTTGCGCGTCGGCGGGTTCCGTTCCGAATTCGACAGTGCCCAGGATTACGATTTCCTCTTCCGCGTCATCGAGCAGACCGACCGAATCCATCACATTCCGCGCGTCTTGTATCATTGGCGGAGGAGCGGAAGCTCCAGCGCCATCAGCCCCTGGCAAAAGCCAGGGCAACTCGCAGCCGCACGGCGTGCCATTGACGAGCACCTCCAGCGGAAAGGCATCAGGGGTCACGTCGCCATCGACTGGCGCACGCACGCCTATGGGGTAAAGCGCGAACTCGCCGAAGCCAAGAAAATATCGATCATCATTCTGGTCGGTGATCGCATCGACCTTCTTTCGCGCTGCATCGAGAATATCACGACTAAAACGAATTATCCGAATTACGAGCTTGTTGTCGTCGCCCAGGGCAACCAATCGGAGGAGGCGCGCTCTTCCTTCAACCGATCCAAACACCGGCTGCTCCAATATGACGGGCCGCGCAATGATTCGGCGGTCAAAAATTTCGCGGTTGAGCAAACGAGAAGTCCCTGGCTGCTTTTTTTTGATAATGACCTCGAGGTGATCGACGGCGAATGGTTGAGCGCGATGGCGGAGCACATTCAGCGTCCGGAAGTCGGAGCGGTCGGTGCGCGTTTGCTTTGGCCGAACGACACAGTCCAGCATGCTGGTATCGTTCTGGGCGTCGGCGGGATTGCCGGACACGCGTTTCGCGGATCTCCGGCGGAAGATCCTCGCGTTTTCAAACAGTTGCAGGTGACGCGCAATTACAGCTGCGTAACGGGCGCCTGCCTTCTTACGCGGCGCGATGTTTTTATCGAAGTCGGCGGCTTTGATGAAGAACGCTTGGCGATGGCTTTTAACGATGTCGATCTTTGCTTGAAAATGCGACGCGCCGGTTACCTGATTGTATACACGCCCTTTGCCAAACTGTATCGCCACGAATTGGCCGGCCGCCCAATGCCCTCCGAGCCGCGGGAGGCCGGCGTCATGCGCGAACGATGGCCCGAACTGTTGCAGCGCGATCCGTATTACAATCCAAATCTCTCTCGCGAACACGCCGATTTTTCGTTAGGCAACTGAATTGCTATTAAGATCGACATGAGCGAGCGCGGCAAGAATTTGTGGGTCGGATTGAACGCTGCCGCGCAAGCGGCCTTGGCCGCTCGCGATTACAAAGCGGGGTCCTTTTCGCAACGGCTGGCGCACAGCGGAGTCGATGCCGGCGAGCTTGCGGCCGCCGATCGACGCAAGCCTGAGATAAAAAAAACCTGGATTCCCGGGGTGGAGATTTTTTCGCGAACCATCTATTCACAACGCCACCGCGGCGCTTTCGGCGAATTTGTTCGTCGCGATGAAGGAATCCTCGGAAAAATCGGATTTTGGCCGAAGCAATGGTCGGCAGCCCGCATGTTCGCGCATAGCGCCAAAGGATTTCACGTGCATCCGCCGAGCATTCCTTCAGAGACGACCGCGCAAAAATGGCTGCGCCGCTTGTTCGTGACCGAGCCCTCAAATTATACGCTCAGACGTTATGACGAAGAGCAGTGGGATGTGATGTTTTTTGTGCAGGGCAGGGCGGAGATGATTTTGCGTGATGTCCGCGCCGGAATACCTACGCGCACGATGAGATTTTTTGTCGATGGCGACAATCACCGTGGCCGGAATAATGTCGGCATAGTCGTGCCGCCCGGTGTTGCGCACGCGATCCGGGTCGAAGGTTCCGAAGATGGGATCATGATTTACGGGACCAGCACGATCTTTCATCCGGAATTCGAGGGACGCATTGCCAGCGAAATTGAGACCGCCGAGCTGCCGGACTCCTGGCAGCGATTCCTAGTGACAGGTGACAAGTGACGAGTGACAAGTAGAGCTAGCGAGATTTTTCTCGTCACTGGTCACTCGTCACTGTTTTTGCGAATGAAGCGACGCTTCGATCCGGCCCAACCGGAATTAATGGATCGACCGCAACCGATCTCTGCCGAACTGGAGCGCGATCTCCGAAATCTCCGGCAGCTGAACCGTTACTTTGGGAGCCATGCGGTTGTTCTCCGGTTCGTCCGTCGCTGGATTAGACCGGGCGACCGCTTGCGCATTGTCGATCTTGCCACGGGCTCGAGCGACATTCCGCGATTGATTGTCGATCTTGCGCGAAAGATCGGCGCAAAAGTTCAGATCGATGCGCTTGATCGACAAGCCGCCACGCTGGAAATAGCAGTAAAATTGAGCGTCGATTACCCGGAAATTTCTTGTATCGAAGCAAACATCCTCGAGTGGCGGCCGGCGGAGCCGTACGAGATCGCGCTTTGTTCGCTCGCGCTCCATCACTTCAGCGAAAAAGACGCTGTGCGCGTTTTGCGACGTTGCCGCGAACTCTCGCGTAAGTTTGTTCTCGTGTCCGATTTACGACGTGGCCTGCTCGCCACCATTGGCGTCTATTTTTTGACCACGCTGATTTTTCGCGAGCCGATGACCCGATATGATGGTCGGCTTTCCGCGGCGCGCGCATTTTCCTTTACGGAAATGGCGGAGCTCGCGCGACAAGCCGGCTGGAAAAATTTCGGCCACCGCAAATTCCGTTTTGCGCGACAGGCGATTTGGCTGGAGGACGCAACATCGACATGAAAGTTCTCGCGACCGTCGCCGAAGCGCTGGCCCAATCGCGCGCCAAACTTCCGCGCGTCGTCGTTCCGACGATGGGGGCGTTGCATAAGGCGCATCTGGAATTGATTCGGGTGGCACGCGATTACGCCGGGCGCGATGGCGAGGTTGCAGTGAGCATTTTCGTCAATCCGCTGCAATTCGAACCGGGAAGCGATTATGAACGCTATCCGCGACCCGACCGGCAGGATGAAGAGCTCTGCCGAAACGCTGATGTCGATCTTTTGTTTCGGCCGAGCCCGGCCGAAATGTATGCGGACGATCGTTCAGTTTTTGTCGAAGAGACTTCGCTTTCAAACACGCTCGAGGGTAAATCGCGTCCCGGACATTTCCGTGGCGTGTGTACGGCGGTGGCGAAGCTTTTCAACATTCTTGCGCCGGATGCGGCGGTCTTCGGCGAAAAGGATTTTCAGCAGCTTGCAATCATTCGCCGGATGGTGCGGGATCTCAATTTCAAGATCGACATCGTGGGCGTGCCGACCGTTCGCGAAAATGACGGGCTGGCTTGCAGCTCGCGCAATCAATACCTGAACGTTGAGGAACGAAAACAAGCAACGGCTTTGCGGCGGGCGCTCCTGGCGGCGGCAGATCGAACAAAGGCCGGCGAAGAATCTGCAAAAACAATTGTTGATCTGGCGCGCAAAACGATCGGCCAAGCGTCGCTGGCGCGAATTGATTATGTCGATCTTGTCGATGCGAAAAACTTGCTGCCGATCGAAGTCGTTAGGCCAAATTCACTCCTCGCGCTCGCAGTTTTCTTCGGCCAGACTCGTTTGATCGACAATATCCTGGTCGGATGAAGGAATACGATTTCGTCGTGATCGGCAGCGGCATCGCCGGGCTCAGTTTTGCGTTGAAAGCGGCCAGGCACGGCTCGGTGGGGGTGATCACGAAACGCAAAGGCGCGGACACGAACACGGCGTGGGCGCAGGGCGGGATCGCCTGCGTGACGAGCGACGAAGATTCCTTTGAGCTGCATGTGCGCGACACGCTCGAGGCGGGCGCCGGGCTTTGCGACGAAAGAGTTGTTCGCACGATTGTGACCGAAGGACCGGCGCGAATTCAGGAACTTGTCGATCTTGGATTGCAATTCGACGAGCGCGAAGTTTCCGGTCACCGCGGGTTCGACCTTGGGCGGGAAGGCGGCCACTCCAAGCGGCGCGTCCTGCATGTGCAGGACGTGACCGGCAAGGAGATCGAGGAGATTTTGCTGCGCCACTTGGGACGGCAATCGCATGTCGATCTTTTGGAAAATCATATGGCGGTGGATTTGATCACCGCGGGCAAGCTCGGCTTCGCGACAGAGGATCGTTGCCTTGGAATCTACGTTCTCAATGAAAAAAACGGAGAGGTCGAAACGATCCGCTCGGATCGTTTCGTGCTCGCGACCGGCGGCTGCGGAAAAGTTTATTTGTACACGACGAATCCGGACATTGCGACGGGCGACGGCGTAGCGATGGCGTGGCGCGCGGGCGCCGTGATAGCGAATATGGAGTTCATCCAGTTTCATCCGACCTGCTTGTTTCATGCGAAGGCGAAATCGTTTTTGATTTCCGAAGCAGTGCGCGGAGAGGGCGGAATCCTGCGGAATAATCGTGGCGAAGATTTCATGAAGCGGTACCATGCGCGCGGCTCGCTCGCGCCGCGCGACATCGTGGCACGTGCGATCGACGCCGAGATCAAGCGTTCCGGCGCGCAATGCGTGTTTCTGGATATCACGCACAAGCCGCCGGAGTTCATTCAGGAGCGCTTTCCGCATATTTATGAGACGTGCCTGCGGTTTGGGATCGACATGTCGAAGCAACCAATCCCGGTTGTGCCGGCGGCGCATTACCAATGCGGCGGAATCAAGACGGATGTGAACGGCGCGACAAGCTTAGCCGGGCTATATGCGATTGGCGAAGTGGGTTGCACCGGGCTGCATGGCGCAAATCGCCTGGCCAGCAACTCGTTGCTCGAAGGACTGGTGGCTGCGCATCGCGCGGCGGAGGCGTCCGTCTGTGCGCGACCACCGTCACATGCGGCGCAAAAAATTTCGTTACCGAAGTGGGAATCGGGAGGCGTGCAGGATGTCGACGAGCTGGTGGTGATTTATCATAACTGGGACGAGCTCCGGCGCCTGATGTGGGACTACGTTGGGATCGTGCGGACGGACAAGCGGCTGCAGCGAGCGAGCGCCCGTTTGCGAAATCTTCAACGCGAAATTCGTGAGTTTTATTGGAATTTTAAAGTGTCGGTGGACCTGCTTGAGCTGCGGAATCTGGCAACGGTGGCGGCACTGATCGTGGATTCGGCGTTAAGCCGGAAAGAGAGCCGTGGTCTTCACTTTACATTGGACCATCCCGAAACAGAAGATCGGCAATTCAAGCGCGACACGCTGCTCAGCCGTGGCTGAACGTGGAATGGATAGTGCTTTAAGAGTTGGTAATCCATCCTGGGCATCGGTTATCCCTCGTGAAAAAGGCTTGCCTAGAGGGCGTTAATCGGATAAAAGAGTCGGGCTATTTGCAATATGAAGAGGCTGTTACCGCTTTGTTTCGCTCTCGCGATAGCGGGCGCGGTTAGAGCCGAGGACCAATCCACTTCGCCATACGCGACGGCAGCCGATTTTGCCAAGTACGCGATGAAACTGCGCGAGCAAGCGCTGCTCAAAGTAGAGCCGCAGGTATTTATTCCAACGTCCTCGCGCCCGGCGACAACGCGTTTCGCGTGGAAAACTAACATCGTAACCACAGTGTTTTGGATCGGAGAACAGGCGGGCGGGAACAATCCGGTGCCTAATTACAAAAGCTCGTGGGACGCAGACTGGACGGGCAATTACGGCGGCTTCGACAATCCCGATTCTTCAGCGCGGCGAAACTACATTCCGGTCGCCTTCGTTCCGCGGCAAAACCCGTTTTACTGTGCGCTGCCCTACAATGACGTCACGCATGGTCAGTTTAAGCCAGAGGCGCCGCTGGTCATCCCGTGGTTTAAGCAGGCCTACACTGAGGCGGGGCATTCCGTTTGCCAGCATCGCTGGATCGCTATCCGCAAGGGCAATCGAACGTGTTACGCGCAGTGGGAAGATTGCGGTCCGTTCCGCACCGACCATTTTCAATACGTTTTTCAAAACGAACGCCCAAAGCCGAATCTAAACCATGGCGCGGGACTGGACGTTTCTCCGGCGATTCGCGATTACCTTGGGCTTGCGCCAACGGATGTAACGGACTGGCAGTTTTTCGAAGTGCGTGATGTGCCGCCGGGGCCCTGGCGCAGCTACGGCGAAAACAACAACTTCGTCATCGCCAGGCGACAACTCGAACAGCAGCTCGCGCAGCAAAAGCCGGCAGCCGCGAAAAAGTAAGTAAGCGGATCGGCGTCTCGTTTCCCTAATTGAGCCGGGCCGACAGCCCACTGAAGATTCGCTGAAGTTTTTCGGCTCGGTACGATAAGGGTGTTCGCGAGGAGCCAATGGAGGCGATCAGGCCGGCGATATTAACCGCTGGGCGATGGCAATGAAATTGTCGATGTTGGCTGTGGAGTAGTGGCGGTCGCCGGAACTTTCGCGCGCTCCTTTGCTGGCTCGGGGCGCGCCATGCGAATCAATTCCGACACAGTAACGAATTTGAAACCTTTTGCCTCGAGTTGATCGAACGTCCGCGGCATAGCCTCGATCGTTCCGGGATGAATATCGTGCGACAAGACAATCGAACCGGCGCGTGTCTCTTTCAAGATGCGATTGCAAACCACCGCCGGGCCTGGGCGTTTCCAATCCAGCGGATCGACATCCCAAAGAATGATCTGATATCCGAACTCATCGTGGATCCAGCGTTTTTGTCGTGCGGTGAGCGAGCCGTAAGGCGGGCGCAGCAAAGTTGGCCGTGCTCCGATCGCGCTTTTGATTGCATCGTCCGTTCGTCGCAATTCCCGACGCACGCCTTCATCGGACATTTTTGCAAAGTTCGGATGCGACCAACTATGATTTCCAATTTCGTGACCTTCGTGCGCGGCGCGCTCAACGATCTCAGGGTGCTCGGCAACATTTTCGCCGATTACAAAAAAAGTGGCTTTGATGTGATGGGCTGCGAGAAGATCGAGCAGTTTTGGCGTGAGCGTTGCGCTGGGCCCATCGTCAAAAGTCGTCGCGATATACGGTCCATCGACATGCACTGAACTGAACGTAATGCGAGGCTCCCCCGGCGCGGATGGCTTATTTTTTTCGGAAACTTTAGCTGCAGTGGTGATGGTTTCCGCGCAGATGCGATGTGTTGCAAGGAGTCCAAGGAAACAGACGAAGAGCAGACGGGAAACGGACATGAGTGGAAGCGGCGAACGGGATGCGGGTATTTAGCAGAGGCCGCTCCTAACGCAAGGTCATGAGCGTGCGATGGGCACGCATCGCGACAAACCTTTCCGTGCGAATCGCATCACGCGTTGGCAGTCATCTTGCTCCCCTAAAAGACGGGCGACTGGTGTGCTTCGGCTCAGCCTTGTAAAAACCGTGAACGGGGAGCCGGCTATCGGAAAAATGCTCCAGGAATGAAAATATTACTCGTTGAGGATCACCAGGAGAGCCGCAAAAGTCTGCAACGACTGCTCAAGCGGCGCGGCCACGAGGTCGTCGCGGTCGGCAGTGTGGAGGAGGCCGAAAAGGCGCTGGCGGTACAGACATTCCCCTTCCTGATTCTGGATTGGATGTTGCCTGGCAAGAGCGGAATTGAGCTTTGCCAGGAATTGCGCGCGCAGCCGCGCGGCGATGAAATGTTCATTCTCCTGGTCACCGCGCGTCAGGACACCGAGGATTTGGAACAGGCACTGGCAGCGGGCGCGAACGATTATCTAACCAAGCCGCTCGACCTCGCATTGTTGAACGTGCGGCTTTCCGTGGCGGAGCGACGAATCCGAGCGCTGGCTGAACGCAATCAGGCCCGCGCCGCCCTGGAGGAATCGGCCCGCACCATGAGCGAGATTTTAGAAAAGACGATGGATGGATTTTTTGCGGTCGATCACGCCTGGAATTTTATATATCTGAACCCGGAAGCGGAGACTCTCCTCGGACGCGGCCGCACTGAGCTGATCGGAAAGGGACTTTGGAAGGAATTCCCGCAGCTGATTGGGTCGCCTTTTGAGATGAATTATCGTCGGGTCATGACTGAGCAAGTGCCGATAGAATTCGAGGCCAGCGACGCCTCGGGCAAAATTTGGTTTGAGGTTCACGCGTATCCGAGCGGGAGAGGCATGTCGGTCTTTTTGCGTGATGTCAGTGAGCGCAAATCCATTGAAGAAAAGCGGCTTACCAAGAGCAAACTCGAATCTCTCGGGACTCTCGCCGGCGGTATCGCGCATGATCTCAATAATATTTTGACCGTCATCTCGGGAAATATTGGCCTGGCGCAGATTGAAGCGCCGGGTGACGCGCGCAGTTTGCTCTCGTATCTTTCCAAGACAGGCCAGGCCGCGCAACACGCCGCGCGCCTTTCGAGTCAATTGCTCACATTCTCAAAAGGCGGCGCGCCGCTCAAACGGGTTGCCTCGGTCGCGGAATTGCTTAGCCGCGCCGCTGAATTTTCCCTTTACGGTTCCAATTTGCGCGCTGAGATGGACATCCCGGCTGATCTTTGGAAGGCGAATGTCGATCCGGGCCAGATCGAGCAGGTCGTAAACGCGCTTGTAATCAATGCGCGCGAGGCGATGCCTCATGGCGGCACTGTTAACATTGCGGCCCGCAATAGCGAATCTGAAGAAAAGCCCGGTGCTCTGCTGCCGGCGGGACGTTATGTCAAAATTACGATCGCCGACCGCGGTTCTGGTATTCAAGAAGAACTCGCGACCAGAATTTTCGATCCCTATTTCACAACCAAACCGACGGCAAGTGGTTTGGGTCTCGCAATCAGCTATTCAATCGTAAAAAAACATGGCGGTTTGCTCCATTTGGAGAGTTCTTCGCCGGAAGGATCGACATTTGTTTTTTATCTCCCGGCTGCTGGCGAACAGCTCGAGACCTCTGGGCCGCCGACAGCGGAACGAACCTTGTTTAATCAACAGCGCGTTCTGGTGATGGACGATGAAGCGGCCATTCGCGAACTCACTTCGCAGTTACTTGGATCGCTTGGCTACGAGGTTACCGCCGTACCGGATGGACTCGAAGCGGTGAAACTTTACGAGCGCGCTTTACGCCGCGGCGAAAATTTCCATGCCGTGATTCTTGATGCGACAATCCGTGGAGGCATGGGTGGCCTCGCGACGATCGAACGGTTGCGTAGTCTCGATCCACAGGTCGTCGCGATCATTTGCAGCGGCTACTCCGACGAGGCCGCCCTCTCAGAATTCCTGGCCTACGGATTTCGCGGCGCCTTGCCGAAACCGTTTACGCGGCGCGAACTCGCGGACGTGCTGCAACGCGCCTTCCAAGCCAGCAAAGTGACTTAAGATCGACAACCCCGAAATCACCGGGGCCCGCGAATCGTTTCGGAGTCGCGAAGATCGACATCGGCGCTCAGCCTTTGCGCAATTTTTCCAGCTCGGCGATGAAGGTGGTCGCTCCGCCTTCCATATACCCGAGTTCACCGATCTTTTGGCCATCACCATTCAAGACAATGATTGTCGGGAAACCTTGAATCTGATATTGCTGAGCAAGTTCCTGGTTTTGTTTCTTTAGACCGACGGCCTGTGCTTTCGCACGAGGGAAATCTGCTTCCATCAGCACCAGGTTTTTGTTTGCGTAGTCTTTGAATTCAGGTTTGGAGAAAACTTCTTTGTCGAGTTTGATGCACCAGCCGCACCAATCCGAGCCGGTGAAATCAACCAGCAGCAGTCTGTTGCTCGTCTTGGCTTCTTGTTGCGCTTTTTTGTAATCGGTCAGCCATTCCGGCCCAGCTTGCACGGAGCTGACAGCAGCAAAACCGACGGCTGCGGCAGCGAAAAGGATCGATCGAAAGTTTTTCACACCAGCAACTTCGACTAAACGCTCGCCCAGCGCAAGAATGCGAACATACGACCCTCGCGGGGATCCGACCCCGCGGCGCGCATACAAACAGTGTCCCGGGGCTACAGCGCCGGGCTCAAAACAGTTCCGCGATTTAGCGAATATGTCCCGAGACGAGTTTCGTCATCTCGAACATGCTGACCTGGCTCTTGCCGTTAAATACCGGCCTGAGATTGTCGTCCGCGTTGATCATGGTTCTTTTCTTTTTGTCCTGACAACCGTGCCTCTTGATATAGTTCCAAAGCTTTTTGGTAAGCTCGGAACGCGGTAGCGGCTGTGACCCGACGATGGCAGCAAGCTTGTCGTCAGGTTGGACCGGTCTCATGAAGGCAGGATTCGGTTTGCGTTTGGAAGGAGTCTTTTTGGTTTTCGGCATAAAGGCTGATTAATGCTTCGCTCGTTCCAGGGCAATACTAATTTTGATGAAACAAAATATTTTTTTAGGCCGCCCGGCGCACTACTATCGCTGTCACGTCGTCCGGTTTGATCCGATCGTCATGGCCCGATGCCGTTCGCTGCAAAAGACGCGTCAAGAGGGCTTCGGCAGTGGGCGCGGTGGAGTCGAGCATCTCGGCCAGTCGCTCTGGCGTGAGCCGCCGCTGTTCACCGCGGGGGACGCCGAACAAGCCGTCGCTGTACAAAACGAAGGCGTCCCTACGTGCAAGATCGACAATCGTCTCGCTGAATCGCGCGTGTTCCACCAGACCCAAAGGCGGCGCCACCGAAGGAATGGATTCGCTCGTGCCGTCATGACGCGAAATCATGAGCGGCGGGTGTCCTGCGCCGACCACGCTCGCGCGTCCGGTTGCCGGATCGAGCGCCACGCACATTGCCGTCATGAAGGAGCGCGCCCCAAAAATACTGCGGAAGTCGTCATTCACCGCTTTCATAAGCGATGCCGGCGCATTGTGTTCGGCGCTGCCGTGATGAAAGAGAAGCTTTGCCAGCGCTGTGAGGAGCGCGGCGGACGCCCCGTGGCCGGTCGCATCAGCAATCCAGAATAAAATCCGGCCATCTGGCGCCCGCAGCCAGCCGTAAATGTCACCGCCCACCTGGATGACAGGCCGATAACAGTCGGCAACCTCCCATCCCGCCAGCGCAGGCGGCTTTTGTGGAATGAGTGATTGTTGGGTCAGGCGGGCGGCGGCCAGGTCGCGTTCCAGGTTGCGTCGCCACTCTTCAAGCTCATCGTTTTGTTGCTGCAATTGGCGGCGCATGGAGCGCAGCCGGAGTTGAGTCTCGATACGTGCGCGCAAGACCGCCGCATTGATCGGTTTGGTTACGAAGTCGTCCGCCCCGGCTTCGAGGCAAAGCACCTCGCTTTCTTCGCCGCCGTGGCCGGTTAACATGATCGCGGGAATCTGGGCGACCGCCGGATCGTTGTTCGATCGCAGCCGCTTGAGGACCTCGGCCCCATTGAGCGCCGGCATATCGAAATCGAGCAGGAGAAGCGAGGGTTGCCCGTGCTGCACTAGTTTCAGCGCCTCGATCCCGCTGTCTGATTCGCGACAGTCGTAACCGGCGGACGAAAGTGTTCGGACAAGAATCCTGCGGCTCGCCGCGTCATCATCGACAACTAAAATCTGTCCGTCGGATTTCTTCAGCATCTCTTCTTGGATTCGGAGCAAGTACGGCCCGCTATCGTATAGATGTCGATCTTTGCGATGATGTCGCGGGTGCATTGGATTATGCCGTTGGCGCGAAATCAGGGCGCCTCTTCGGCTTGTCCTGATTTCCGCCCCTGCCCGCCGCTCGTTGAGATGATTTGTGATTGGCAATGAATTAGAATCGAGATAGTGTCGTCGAACCAGCTTCTATGAAATTTTCGCTGTCGCTCGCGCTATTAACTGCCTTGTTTATCTCATCGTGTTCCGACGTCGATGAGCCGCCGTCGTCAGTTCGTCGTAACGTTGCCACGTATCCTGCGGGTGGGCAGGAGGAACACCCACCTCGACAGCAGCCCTTCAACCCGAATGCGCCGCCGCCAGAGAACGCGGCCCGGGAAGAGACTTCAGCTGCCCCGGCGCCAACTGCCATGCCCGCCAAAACTGAAAAAGGAGACCATCCCTACGGAATTCCTGTTCCCGGCAAAGCACACGTAGTCGAGAGTCCTTTTTCGCCTGGCAAGTATGTCGATGTGGAGGGATTCCCGCCCGGTACGGAGGTGAAGGATCCATACACGGGAAAAATCTTTCTCGTTCCATAGCTGGGCGGAAAGGCACGGTCCCCTTGCAGGCCGATCGGAGAAAAGTTCGTCAATTTCGTGTTTCTCCGATCGGAGGAAAACTGGACAACGGCACCTAATCTCCGATGCTGATGCCGGTTGGGCGGATGAAACGCGGCGCGGCTGCGCACTTCTGCGGAATCTTTTTCAAATTGGTCTATGGAATTGCGAGTCAAACGAGCGCCTCGAATTGACACTGAGATCACCGTCCCAGGTGATAAGAGCATTTCGCATCGCGCCGTTATTATTGCGGCGCTGTCCAACGGCCCATGCACACTGCGCGGTTTCCTTCCGAGCGAAGATTGCATGCGCACAGTGAACGCCCTCCGCGCGTTGGGAATCAGGATCGAACAGCCGGACCCGAACACGCTCGTCGTCCACGGGAAGAAACGTGTGCTCACGCCGCCGAAAGAGGAAATCGATTGCGGAAATTCCGGTACGACCATGCGACTGCTCGCCGGCCTGCTCGCCGGGCAGAAGTTTGAAAGTCGCCTCGTCGGCGATGCCGCCCTCTATCGGCGTCCGATGGATCGTATAATTGCGCCCCTTCGAAAGATGGGCGCCGACATCGTAGCTGAGGGGCCGGAACAAACGCCCCCCATCCGTATTCATGGAGGTTCTTTGCGCGGGATTAAATACAAATCGCCGATTGCGAGCGCACAGGTGAAAAGCGCCGTGCTTTTGGCGGGTCTTTTCGCCAAAGGCAAGACCACGGTTAATGAGCCGTCAGCCAGCCGCAGCCATACCGAGTTGATGTTTAATTATTTTCTTGTGCGCACCGCAAAGAATGACGACGGCAGCGTCAGTGTTTTCGGCGATCAAGTGCCGGAGTCGCGCGATTTCGCAATTCCAGGGGATATTTCCTCAGCTGCTTTTTGGCTGGTCGCGGCGGCCGCGCAGCCGGGGGGTCATCTGCTTGTGCGCGATATCGGGTTAAATGAGACGCGCACGGTGGTGCTCGGGGTGCTAGTGCGAATGGGAGCGCAAGTGCGCGAAGCCGTCGAGGATGTCGATCAACTTGAACCTCGCGGGATCGTTGAAGTCACGGGCGCCCCGCTCAAAGGCACGGTCATTCAGGGAAAAGAAGTGCCGCAGCTCATCGATGAGCTGCCCGTGCTGGCGATTGCCGGTGCGCTGGCAAACGGCACAACCATCATTCGCCATGCGCAGGAGCTGCGCGTTAAGGAAACCGATCGCGTAGCTGCCATCGCCCACAATCTGCGCACCATGGGCGCGCAGATTATCGAGATGAGTGACGGGCTCGAAATTCATGGTCCCGCTCCTTTGCGCGGCGCGCGCGTCGCCAGCTTCGGCGATCATCGCATCGCCATGGCGTTTGCTGTGGCTGGTCTTTTCGCTGACGGCGAAACGATCGTCCAGGATGCCGATTGCGTCCGCGAGTCTTACCCGGGCTTCGAAACCGCACTCGAAGAGTTCACTAATCCAAAACGAATGCGCACGAGCACGCCGGTTATTGGTTCGCGCTCACCGGCGCGTCTCGAGCCAGAGTAATCGTCGCGCAGGCATCGGGTTTGCAATCACGCATCTGGAACCTATCTGCGTAATCTTCACATCGAAATACTCTATCGATCATGCCCGCAGATTTTCATCGCGTCATTGCCATTGATGGCCCGGCCGCTTCCGGAAAGAGCAGCGTAGCGCGCGAACTCGCCCGGCGGCTGGGCTTTGTCTACGTCAATTCAGGCGCAATCTACCGCGCCATCACCTGGTATGTGCTCCGGCGTGACATCGGTCCGGATGACGGGGTGCGCATCGCGCAAACGGTTGAGTCGGCGCAGATTAGTTGTCGTCTCGAGAACAATGAGTCGCGCGTTTGCATCGACGATGTCGATCCAACCAACCATTTGCGCGATGATCCGGTAAACAAAGCCGTCTCGCAGGTGAGCACCGTTCCAGAGGTGCGCAAAATTATTACTGAGAAAATGCGCAATTATGCGCGTGCTCACGATGTGGTTGTAGAGGGGCGCGACATCGGGTCGGTGGTTTTTCCTTATACGCCCTGCAAGTTTTACATCGACGCTTCGCCCGAGGTGCGTTTTCGCCGCCGCGTCGCCGAAGGTCAGCGCGATGAAATCGCTGCGCGAGATCGCGCCGATTCTTCACGCCGAGCCTCGCCGCTCACTGTCGCTCCGGATGCGCAGGTCATCGACACTTCCCACCTCACGATCGAGGAGGTGATCGATAAAATCGTCGAACAACTGAAGCTGAAGGGACTGCCGCTTTAACGCCTCCACTGTTTCAACCAATGAACCCGTACTACTGGCTCGGTTATCACTTTTCGCGTCTGCTTGCGCGGCTCTTCTTTGACTTCCGTATAGTTCATCGGGAGCGGATGATTCAAACCGGCCCGGTGATCCTCGCCATGAATCACCAGAGTTTTTTCGATCCGCCGCTCGCCGGAAACGCCTGTGACCGCGCCATTTATTTTCTCGCGAAAAAATCTTTGATGAAAGCACCGGTTCTCGGCTGGCTGTTGCCGAAACTCAACGTCATCCCGGTCGAGATCGAAGGGAGCGACCGCAGCGCACTCAAGGCTCTGATCCGAATTTTGCGTGCCGGCGACGGCGTGCTCCTCTTTCCGGAAGGCTCGCGCACACCGGATGGAAATTTACAGCCGGCGTTACCCGGGCTGGGGCTGGTGATCGCGAAAACGCACGCACCGGTCGTGCCAATGCGAATTTTTGGGGCCTTCGATGCCTGGCCCATCGGCGGGAAAATCCATTTTTGGCGCAGAATCACCATCGTCGTCGGCGAGCCGATTTATTTTTCCGAT
Source organism: Verrucomicrobiota bacterium (assembly GCA_003219195.1). Taxonomy (GTDB): domain Bacteria; phylum Verrucomicrobiota; class Verrucomicrobiia; order Chthoniobacterales; family UBA10450; genus UBA10450. Next base: position 588 of record QHPX01000097.1, on the reverse strand, counting down.
CGAGATTTCGAAACTGCCGGCAGAGATCTTTACGCACGTCTCAGCCGGCGTGTCATGGACGCAATCGCGACGCTTGAGTTGCCGGCGCACAAGATCGACAATCGCTTTGCGCGGCGAAGATCGACATCCATACTGCGGGAGTGAATTTGTCGCCGTCGCCTCGAGCAGAACCCTCGTCGTTGCGACTTCCTAAAAGCGCGCTCCTCGTCATGCTCGTGATCGTTGTGGCGATGGCGCTCCTGGCACTTTACGCCAACGTGCAGCGATGGCGTCGCGACAAAATCGAAAACGTCATCGTCATTCCACCCGGTTCGCCCTCGCCCGCAGCACCGTGACCGCTTTTCGAATAACAGAACCAGATCGCAGTCCAAAGCTGACATGAAGAAAGTTTTTGCCTTGCCAGCGATCGGTCTTCTCGCGCTGTTTTGTTCGTGTCAAAAACAGCAAACTGAAGCGGAGCGCAACGCCGAGATTGAGCTTCAGGTGAACCAGCGATCGGCTGCCGAACACCAGGCCGAGGAGCAACAACAACAGCTGGCCCAGCGTCAAGCCGAGCTCGATGCGCGTGAAAAGGCATTAGCTAACAGA
>QHPX01000044.1 GCA_003219195.1 Verrucomicrobiota bacterium | reverse complement strand
GCGGGCAAATTATCTCGGCGCGGTTTACATCGACAATAATGTTTTCGGTTTCGCCTACGCCGATCTGACGACCGGCGAATTCCGTCTCACGCAGTTGCAAGATCGACAAGCGCTCCTCGACGAAATTTCTCGCGTCTCACCGTCGGAATTATTGATCAGCGACGAGCAGCAAAGTCAGTTCGCCAAGATCGACAACGCGCTGGCTTACGATGCCTACGCGTTTTTGCCGGAGCAGGCGGGTTTCACGTTGTGCGAGCATTTCAAGGTCAAATCGCTGGACGGCTTCGGTTGCGCGCAGATGCCAGCGGCGATCGGCGCGGCCGGCGCAATCGTCCATTACCTGAAGCACCAACTCCGGCGCAAAATCGATCACCTCGCGGCGCTGCGCTGCGATGCGCCGGGCGATTACGTTTTGCTCGATGCCGCGACGCAGACAAATCTCGAATTGGTCGAATCCCGCAATGCGCGGGACACCAGTTTGCTGGCGGCTCTCGATCGAACGGTCACACCGATGGGGGCGCGCAAATTGCGAGCCTGGATTTTGCAACCGCTGCGCGATCTCACCCAACTCGAACGCCGGCAACAGATGATTGTCGATCTTTTGCAGGAACCGGACGTGCTCGCGTCGATCCGAAGCGAGTTAAAATCGATCCGCGACATTGAACGCGCGGTCGGCCGATTGAGTCAGGCGACGGGAAATGCGCGCGATTTGGTTGCGCTAAAAACTTCGTTGCAAGAGCTACCCAGCCTGAAAGCTGAATTACAAAAACTGATTGAACGGACGGAATTTGGAACAGGCAGGGATGCTCGCCGTGGCAAGAAATTGGTCGAGCGTTTGCAAGAAGAAATCAAGGAAATGCCGGAACTGGCCGAGACATTGGCTCGCGCCGTCATGGACGATCCGCCGTTTGCCTTGAAAGAGGGCGGAATTTTCCGCGGCGGTTACGATGTCGATCTTGATGCGCTGCGGCAGGGATCGCGCGACGGCAAGGACTGGATCAGCCAGTTGCAAGAGCGAGAAATTGCAAGTACCGGCATCAAGTCGCTGAAAGTGCGGTTCAATTCTGTCTTTGGTTATTTCATCGAGGTGACGAAATCGAACCTGGCCAGTGTGCCGGCGCATTACACGCGCAAGCAGACGACGGTCGGTGGCGAGCGTTTCGTCACGCCGGAATTGAAGGAGATGGAGGCGAACATTCTCGGCGCAGACGAGCGGGCGCGGAATCTTGAGTATCAGCTTTTCCACAAATTACGCGAAGAGACGCTGCGCGAGCTTGGGCCAATCCAGCAAACAGCTGAGGCAATTGCAATTCTCGATGTTACCTGCGGGCTCGCGGAAACGGCGCGGCTTTTTAATTACTGCCGGCCGGCATTGAACGATTCGCTGCGACTCGCGATCAAGGACGGCCGGCATCCGGTGCTCGACCAGAATTTGGTGGAAGAAAAATTTGTGCCGAACGATACGACGCTCGACGGCGAAATGCGGCTCGCAATTATTACTGGCCCGAATATGGCGGGCAAATCGACTTACATCCGCCAGGTCGCGTTGATCGTGCTCATGGCGCAAATCGGCAGTTTCGTGCCGGCGGCGAGCGCGGAGATCGGGTTGGTCGATCGTATTTTCACACGGGTCGGCGCGAGCGACGATCTCGCAGGTGGCCGATCGACGTTCATGGTAGAGATGAACGAGACGGCGAACATTGTGAACAATGCGACCGAGCGCAGCCTGATAATTCTGGATGAGATCGGGCGCGGAGCATCGACATTCGACGGGCTTTCGATTGCGTGGAGCGTCGCGGAATTTCTGCACGATAAGATCAAAGCGCGCACCCTGTTCGCGACGCATTATCACGAACTGACGAAGCTGGCGGAGGAGCGCAGCGGAGTGTGTAATTTCAATGTCGCGGTGCGGGAATGGAACGAGCAGATTATTTTCTTGCGCAAGATTGTGCCGGGCGGGGCGGACAAAAGCTACGGCATTCATGTAGCCCGGCTGGCCGGATTGCCGAAGGAAATCCTGGATCGGGCGAAGGACATTTTATTCCATCTTGAGAAACCCGATGGCGCCGTGGCACAACCGCAAACAAAGCAAAGATCGACAAGAAGCGCGGCGAAGGCAGAGAAACCGCAGTTGGATTTGTTGTAGGCAGGGATGAATGGCTGTAGTGGCGGGCGTGCCGCCCGCAATTCCTTTAGTTCTGCAGCCGACTCGCCACGGGCCGAGTCCGTCCGACTGGCGGACACGGCTGCCTCTACAGTATTTCTGCTGACGGCGCAGCTTAAGGAATTATAATTCCATATCGTCGCATTAAGTATGGCGATCAAAACGGAGAAAGAACTGAGCGAAATACAGCGCAGTCATTGGCTCAAAGCGATGGCGGCGATCGAGCTGCGCAATTTCGGTTACGCCATTTCGCTTTTGCAGGGAATTTTGAAACAGGAGCCGGAGTTTCTGACCGGCCGGCGATTGCTGCGGAGGACTGAAGTCACCAAAAACAAGGTGGCTAAGAAGAGCCTCTTTAACATCTCGACCGCGCCGATCGCGGTTATGAAAGCTCAGCGCGAGATGAAAAAAGATCCGAAGCGCGCGGTGGAGCTGATCGAAAAGATATTGGAGGACGAGCCTTACCATCGCCAGGCGAATCTGGTATTGAAGGAAGCGGCGGTAGCGGCGGGCTGGCCGGAGGTTGGGGTTTTCGCCTTGCGCACCCTGCTCGAAGAAAATCCGCGCGACGTGAAAGTGCTGCACGAGCTCGGCCGTCTGCATCACAATCTTGGGCAAAGCGATTACGAGGTCGAAGTCTACAACCGGATTAATGAGATTAATCCGCTGGATGCCGAAGCGCTGCGGCTCGGGAAAGATGCCTCGGCCCGGGCCTCGATGACGACCGGCGGCTGGACGCAGGCGGAGAGTTACCGGGATTTGATCAAGGACAAGGGCGTCGCGATTTCGCTGGAGCAGCAAAGCCGGATGCAGTTGACCGGGGAATCGCTCGATAAACAAATCGCGGAAATCTACGTGCTTCATCAAGCGCGGCCGGAAGATATCGATCTTGCGCGGCGCTTGGGCGCGCTCAACGAGCAAAAGAACGATATCGAAGCGGCGATCGCCTGGTATCAATATGCCGCCGATCTGGCCAAAGGCACTGATGCCGGACTGGTCCGAAAAGTTTCCGATTTGAGAATGAAACGCTTCGAGCGCGAGATCGCCGAGGATGAGGAGTTTCTGTCCACCCACGGCACCGATCACGAGCTGTATGCGAAAAAATCCGAGGACTTGAAAATCGCGAAGAAAAAGCGCGCCCAGATTCTCATCGACGATGCACGCAAACGGATAGGGCGTAACCCGACCGACTTGCAGCTTCGTTTTGAACTGGGTGAGCTCTTCATAAACGCAGGACATTTTCGTGAAGCGTTGCCGGAGTTGCAGCGCGCGCGGCAGAATCCAAATGCGCGATTGAAGGCGATGAATTTGCTCGGGCGCGGCTACAGCGAGCTGGGGATGTTCGACCTTGCGGCCAAGCAGCTGGAAGACGCCGCAAAAGAGATCTTGTCGATGGACGCGATGAAGAAAGAGATCGTGTACAATCTCGGGCTTGTTTACGAGCGGATGAAAGAGCGGGAGAAGTCGCTCAATTGCATGAAACAGATTTACGAGGCCGATTATGGCTACAAGGACGTGGCCACGCGGGTGGAAAGCTCCTATGAGCAAAAAATTTCCTGAAGGCTTTTTATCGGACCAAGCGGCGCTGGCAAGTGTCGCGGTGATTTCGACCTTTCCAGGTCACGCGCTTGTAAGCCGCGCATTCGCCGCCACTTAGTCACGTCCAAGCAGGCGCGAAGATGCGAATCTAACTTGTCGGGATACTCCAGCACTCATATAAAGGCCCTACAAGAAAACTGTTATGAAACCAAAATCTATATCAATTCCAGCGATCGCCATCCTCGCCGTCGCGGCCGGGAGCCTCTGCATTATCGGAGCCGTTCGCGCCCAAGAGGACACGGGGATTGGGAGCAACCCGCACTTGCGTGCAAAATCTGCCCCGACACAATCGGCACAATCGGCACAATCAATCGCGGTGAAGCTAAGCGACAAGGACAGAAAGTTTATTCAGGACGCGGCCAATGGTGGCGTGGCGGAAGTTGCCGATGGGAAACTAGCGGAAGAGGATGGACAAAGCGCGGAAGTGAAAAAGATCGGTGCTCGCATGGTCGCTGATCATTCCAAGGCCAACAACGAATTGGTCGAGCTCGCGAAGAAGAAAGGTCTCAGCATCGATACCAGCAAGGGCAAATCCCGGAATTTCAACAAGGCGAACTTCGACAGGCAGTATCTTGCTAGTATGGAAAGGGATCACGAGACAGACATCAAGGTATTCGAAAAAGAGGCCAGCTCTGGTGACGATGCCGATATAAAGAAGTGGGCTGCGAAAACACTACCGACGCTGAAGCAACATCTCGCCATGGTCGAGGACGCGATGAAAAAATGAAATAATCAAAGGAACTTGCTTTTACAGCGCGGCACGCCCCGTCACGGCGTGCCGCGTTTGTTTTGGGCGAGCGGCCTCTCTCCTTGCCCATGAGAACCGCCTTGCTTTTGCGATCCGAGACTCAATCCTCTGATCCATGCGTAAGACGAAAATCATCTGCACGCTTGGGCCAGCAACGGAGAAGACCGAGACACTGCGCCAGCTAATTGAGAAGGGCGCGGATGTTTTTCGATTGAACATGAGCCACGCGAAACGCGGCTGGGTGCGCGCCATCGTGCCGCGCATTCGCAAGCTTGCCGACGAGCTGGCGCGGCCCGTCGGCATTTTGCTCGACACGCAAGGACCGGCTATTCGCACCGGCGATCTCAAACACGATCTGCATTTAAAAACCGGCGACATCCTCGAATTCACCGTTCGCGGCGCGAAGAGCAGGGAAAAATATTCGGTCGGCGTCAACTATGATGGACTGGTCGAGGATGTCACCGTCGGCGACCCGGTGCTGGTGGACAACGGCCTGATCAAGCTGGTCGTGCTGGAGAAGAAAACCAACCGAGTTCGCTGCAAAGTTCTCACTCCGGCCACGCTCGGCTCGCGACGCCATATTAATTTGCCAGGTGTGCACGTAAATCTGCCGCCGCTGACAAAAAAAGACATTGCCGATGTCAGGCTGGGCGCCGAACTCGGTGCGGACTTTATCGCGCTCAGTTTTGTGCGCGAAGAGAGCGATATCGAGGAGCTGCGGCGTTTGCTGGCCAGAAAAAAAAGCAAGGCTCTCATCGTGGCAAAGATTGAAGACCAGGCGGCGGTGCAATCGATCGAGCAGATCATCAAAAGCGCGGACGTGATCATGGTGGCGCGCGGTGATCTTGGGATCGAGTGCCCGATGGAAGAACTGCCCATCATTCAGCGGCGCATCGTCAAGAGTTGCATCCGTCTTGGCAAACCGGTGGTGGTGGCGACGCAACTGCTCGAATCGATGATTACCAATCCGTTGCCGACGCGGGCCGAAATCACCGACGTGGCGAATGCCGTTTTCGAGCAAGCGGACGCGATCATGCTGAGCGGTGAGACGACGATTGGCCGCTACCCGGTCGAATGTGTGCAGGTTTTGAACCGTGTGGCCGAACGCATCGAACGCAGCGGCGGCGCTGGTTATGCCGAAGCGGCGATTCTGGAAGACGCGCGGCAAAAAACGGTCGCGTCCGCGGTTGTTTTGGCGAACTCGCTTCGCCAGGCGAAAATGATCGTTTTCACGCGGCACGGCACGATGGCACGCAATGTTTCCAATCTTCGGCCGGAGCATGCGCCGATCTTCGCTTTTACACCGAGCGAGGAAGTCCGGCGGCAATTGTCGATCTTGTGGGGCGTTTGGCCTGTGCAGCTTGAGTTTACGGAAGATCCAAATGCGACGATCGAGGCGGCGGAAAAGTTTTTGCGCGAAAAAAAGCTGGCCGCTCCCGGCGATCAATTGGTGATTATCAGCGACGTGCGCGCCGGTGAATCGCTGGTCGATTGCGTGCAATTGCGCACGGCAAAATAAAAACGCGCGGACGTTTCCGCCCGCGCGTTTCAAATGAAGATTTCGATCTTGCGATTGTCGATCCGTTCGACTGCGCTCAGGACCTAAGCTTCGACCGGCAATTCGACGTCGACGGGACGCTCCTTCTTGCTCAGAGCGCGGCGGAGCTTGGAGAGCGCGATGTTCTGCAACTGGCGAATGCGCTCGCGCGTGACGCCGAACTTCTTCCCGACTTCTTCGAGTGTTTTCGGTTTGCCGCCGTCCAGGCCGAAGCGCTGAAAGATAATTTTCTTCTCGCGATCATCGAGGACATCGAGTAATCCACCGACTTCGTTGCGAAGATTTTTGTCGCGCAAGAGCTCGAAAGGTGTCTGCGCTTCTTCGTCGCCGACGATCTCACCGAATTCGGTGGAATCATCGTCGCTGATCGGTGCGTCGAGTGAAGCCGGGCGAATCGAGACAGTCTTTAATTGCGAAACTTTTCCGCTCGCGATGCCGATCTCGTCGCCGAGCTCATCGTCGGTTGGTTCACGGCCAAGCTCTTCGCTCATCTGCAAGGAGACGCGGCGCATCTTCGAGATTTTGTCGACGAGGTGAACGGGCAAACGAATCGTCTTGCTCTGATTGGCCAGCGCGCGCTTGATCGACTGTTTGATCCACCACGCGGCGTAGGTGCTGAGCTTTCCACCTTTCGCGGGATCGAAACGCTCGACCGCTTTCATGAGGCCAATGTTTCCTTCCGAGATCAAGTCGAGCAACGGCAGGCCGAGGTTCGCGTAATCATGCGCGATCTTCACGACGAGACGCAGGTTTGAGCGGATCATCAACGCGCGCGCTTCGCGGTCGCCCTTTTTGATCTTCGCCGCCAGGGTAATCTCCTGCTGCGGCGTCAAGAGCGGGATTTGCCCGATCTCGCGCAAATAAATCTTAATTCCGGTATCGCTATCTTCGGCGGCCATATAACTTTTCATGAATAGGTTTGGGGGGACGGATCGACAAGTTTCCGGCAGTTTGATCTGCCGACGCCTCGTAGATTACATTTTTTAGCATTCTACAAAGTAGTTAACAAGGTTAAATATTTCGAATTTCTGACAGCCTTCGGATGTATCGTGTTCAATCTTTTTCGGTCTCTCAAATAGAACCCCTTCGCAACGAACCTGATCCATTGGATTTTTCGCCGGCGTGGCGCTAAAACA
>QHPX01000043.1 GCA_003219195.1 Verrucomicrobiota bacterium | reverse complement strand
AGCCTTTACAAGATCGACCATTGTTTTCAATTCGGCGGACTGGAGACCGCCACTCCTTGAATCGAGAGCCGCGTTATTCATTGGTTCAACGAGGGCCTGTTTCGGAGACAAGCTGTCGCTTTGCTTCGAGCCAATCCGACTCAGCATCACCCGGCAATGCAAATCTGCGCCGGCGTTCGGAGATGAAGTAGGCACGGAGACGAATTGCTTCGTCCGATGGCGCGGCCGTTCTAATTCCAGTCTGCTCTTTCGGCATTTTCGTTTTCCGCGCGGTCGCACTTTTCTTGCGTGCAGGCTTGTCGCTCTTTCTGCTTGTCGGTGGACGGCGCGGCGTCATCTTGTCGATCTTTGCCTCGGCAGATAACGCGCTGGGCTCAATCGGCTCCTCATTTTCGTCTTGGACAATTTTAGTTTTTTTCGGCACAGATTGGATTGATTTGACGACTTTAATCGGATTACTGCGGGTGGGACGATTGGCAAGTAGATTCTCGGCCGGGCTTGGCGACAACGCCAATGTCTAATAAGCTTGCGCATGCGACATTTTGTTTTCCGTTGGATTGTGACGGCGTTTGCGGTATTCGTGGCCGCGCCGATCGTGGGCATCGATTACGGCAGCAGCCTGGGGTGTCTCTTGGGCGCATCGCTTTTGCTTGGCATCATCAACGCTTTTATTCGTCCGATTTTGTTGTTGCTCAGCCTTCCGTTGATTCTTGTCACGCTCGGAGTCTTCATTTTGATCATCAACGCGTTGATGCTGGAGTTCGTGAGTGAGATCGTTCCTTGTTTCAAAGTTCCTGGTTTCGGGAGCGCAATTTTCGGCGCGATCATCATTTCGATCGTGAGCTGGTTACTCAGCGCATTTTTTCGCGGGAGCGACGGGCGAGTGCATGTGCTCACTCATCATTCGCAGGTTCGCCGTGTGCGAGGCCGCGTGATCGAGCCGGATGAAGGCGGACGGGAGTGAGCTCTTGCTTCGGAATCAGGATCGCCGTCATGCACACTGATCAGGCTTGTTCTAAGGCGTAAGAGTCGTCTGTCCCCATCAGCCGCAATTTGCTGCACGCTGCACGTGAGGACATGCGCGGCTATACTGTGCGAGGCTGATTTTTAGGAAGTCCGGCGCCTTTTATCGGGGGGCGGCTGAAAGTCAACCGAGGGGCTGGTCTGCTTCCTGCTTTAGACCAGTTCGGCACTATTTCTCATCGTATATTATGGCTACGTCCTCTAAGTTATTGGGCAGCGTCACGGCGCTGTTGCTCGGTGGCTTCTCCTTGTCCCAGGCGCAAACGGGGTCACCCGCGCCCACCGCAAGCGCAGGCCCAGCGGCTCTGGTTCAGGCCGTCAATCCAACGGCGAAGGCCAGTGACAATTCCGCCGTGCTCCTCGTGCAAGCTTCAGCACCTTCTGCCTCGCCTGCGGCGAAAACGCCTTCGACGACATCGGCAGCCACGACGACTACCACGATCGAGCCGGACAATTTGACTGAAAACGGCGGGGTCGGTGTTCGCGAGTTTCAAGGCGACGATGTCGGCCAGGTGCTGCGATTGCTCGCGCGGCAGGCCAAGATCAACATGGTAGTGAGTGAGGCGGTCACAGGCACCGTGACCATGCGGCTGGAGGATGTGACCGCGCTTCAGGCGATCGCGATCATCGTGAAGGCCAAGAACCTCTTCATGGATAAGATCGACAATGTCTATTACATTAAGACCGGCGCAGAGCGGACGGCCGAGCCAACGGAGAGCGATAGCTATCAATTCAGTTACTCGCGCGCGAAAGACACGGCGCCGCTTATCGCTTCGCAGCTCGCGAGCAAGGATCCACCGCAGATAGACGAACGCACCAACACCATTTTTTTCCGCGAAACTCGCAGCAACATCGGCAATATCCGCAAACTCCTGGCCCAGGTCGACAAGCCCACCAAACAGGTGATGATCGAAGCCCGGCTCGTCGAAGTTACAGCCAACCCGAAGCAGAGCTACGGAATCAACTGGGCGGGCACAGTAGGTAGTTCCACCTCTGCGCAGACATTTAAGTTCGCCGGAAGCCAACCAGCCACGGCTTCAACAATTGTGATCGACAGCACGGGTGTGCCTCATGTAGTGCCAGGAGTACCTCCCCAAGGCAAGTTCGACGCAACTACGGGTAAGCTAATCGGGGCCGATTTCTTTAGGTCCACTAGTGATATCTTCAACTCGATTGCTGGTCAGTTCGCGATTCTAAGTGTCCCGCAAATGTCGGCTACGTTGCGCTTTTTGAATGAGGATGCCGATGCAGAATTTCTGGCTAACCCGCGCGTTGTGACCGCTGACAATCAACAAGCCAAAATTGAAATCACCCGTAACCAGCCGGTGCCGCAGCTGAATTTCAATGAACAAACGGCCACCGCAGTTTTTGGCGGATTTCAGGATAAGCTATTCGGCAATAAACTTCTGGTTCGGCCATCGGTGAACAAGGACGGTTTCATTACCTTGATGGTTAAGCCTGAAATCAGTAACAAGGTGGGAGATACCAGCTTCGTCTTTGCCGGCGCAACTGTGACCAGCCCAATCATCGATACGCGCGCGCTCGATTCGAATGTCTTAATCAAAAGCGGCGATACTTTGGCAATCGGCGGCCTCTTACAGGATGAACAAACCAAAGCTCGCAGCAAAGTTCCAATCCTTGGCGATGTTCCGATTCTCGGTTACTTCTTCCAGGAAAAGCTGAACGCGCGCACGAAACGCAACCTGCTTGTTTTCGTCACGCCCACAATTATTGATGGGCGATACGGCACGGGATTGGAGGACCAGATCTCAGGACTGCATCACACTGGCGAAGAATATGCGGATCCGAACGGCTGGCGTAATAACGCGAAGGGCGCCATGCGTTTGGTCCCGACTTCACAACGCCAGCTCGCGGCCGATTATGCCAAGCCCGGCATTCCGCCCGCGCCAGAGCAGGCGACTGAGGTGGAATTCAAATCTTCGGCAAAAGATCGAGGGTTCTAATAAATTTGCAGATGTGGGTTGAGAGGGGGCGGGTGATCGCAAGGCATCCGTCCTCTCTTTGTTTCTGCTCAGGTGTTGAGATATTTGTTTAGCCGGGCACGCAATTCGGTTCGCGCGCGGAAGAGGATGCTCTTAACGGCGGGCACGGAAAGATCGAGAATCTCCGCGATTTGCTCGTAGTTGAGTTCCTCGTATCGCCGCAAAACCAGAGCCATTCTCTGTCGTTCGGGAAGCTCCGTAATTGCCTTCTCGATCGCCTCCTGCAGCTCATTCTCCAAAAGCGACGCATCCGGCATTGGGCTAGTTTCATCCTTCAGCGGGATCTCCTCACCTTCCGATTCAGTTTGGATCGGTACGTGTGTGCGTCGTCTGGTGCGGCGCAGTTCATTGAAAACCAGATTGCGGGTAATTTTTAATAGCCAGGTGGTGAATTTTGCGCGCGGCGTATATCGGCGGGCGCTTTTCCAGACCCGGATGAAGACTTGCTGCGCGATATCCTCGACTTCGGAATTGCTGCCAAGCATTCGCGCGACGGTGCCGGCGACCAGACTTTGGTGCCGTTCGATGAGTTCCTCAAACGCCTGCGTGTCACCGGTGCCTACCAGACACATGAGCCGCACGTCTTCGTCATCTTCTTTGGATCCGCCCGCTGGTTTTTGATCAATGCGGGACATTAGAGGAAGGACGCTTCAACCGTGCGACCGGGTACAGATCGCGGGCGCTTGGCAAGCATCGATCCCGAATATTTAACTCAAAAAAGGTTTTGTCGCGAACTAGTCGAAAGTTCGCCGGACTGCCGTCTGCAATGTCTTTTGTTGCAACGGGGAAGCGCTCTGTGCATGCTTGTTCTGCGAATTGTTTTAAAAGGCGGACGTTGATGAATCACCTGCTTATTCCGAAGGAGCTCAGGCCAATCGCTGAAAAAATCGAGGCGCGGCAACGCATCTCGGAGGCCGACGCTTTGAGCCTTTATCGCTCAAACGATCTCAACGCGCTCGGGCTTATCGCCAATGTCGTGCGCGAGCAAAAGAACCGGAACTACGCCACTTACATCCACAATCGTTACATCAATTACTCCAACATTTGCGTGCTCTCCTGCCAATTCTGCGCCTTCGCCGCCAAGAAACGCGATGCCCACGCCTTCGAGTACGCAATTGAAGAGATCATCAGCGCGGTCCGTGAAGCGCTTGGTCTCGGCATAACGGAAGTGCACATGGTCGGCGGGCTGCATCCAACCCTGAAAAAAGATTGGTATCTCGAGCTTTTGCGACGCCTTCGCGAGCTCGATCCCGATCTGCACATCAAAGCTTTCACTGCGATCGAAGTGCGCCACCTCGCGCAGCGAATTTTTCGGATGTCGATCCGCGAGACGCTTGAGCTTCTGCGCGAAACCGGCCTCGGTTCAATCACGGGCGGCGGCGCCGAGATTTTTGATCCGGTTGTGCGCGATACGATCTGCCGCGGAAAAGAAACGGCCGCGGAATGGCTCGATGTTCATCGCATCTGGCACGCCATGGGTGGCCGGAGCACGTGCACCATGCTCTACGGACACATCGAGACCCTGGCTCATCGCGTTGACCATCTGCGCCAACTGCGCGAGTTGCAGGATGAGACCGGCGGTTTCACCGGTTTTGTCCCGTTTGCTTTCGAACCGCAAACCACGGTCCTTGCCCATATCAAACCCGCCTCCGCGATCGAACAACTTCGCAACCTCGCTGTCAGCCGCATTTATCTCGATAACATCGGCCATCTCACCGCCTATTGGGTGAGCACGGGGTTGCCGCTCGCGCAGGTCTCACTCAGCTATGGCGTGGACGATCTGCATGGCACTATCTTGGAAGAAAAAATTTTCCATATGGCTGGCGCCACCACTCCGCAGCAGCAAACCATCGCTACGCTTGAGCACGTGATTCGCGAAGCGGGTCGCGACCCGATCCAGCGCGACAGCCATTATCGCCACATAACTTTGCCGCGGAAAAGATCGACATCTGCACTCGCGCGTGCCGAAACTGAACTCGCCTGCGCCTAGGGTGGTAGGGCGAGACTCTGTCGAGCCGACGAATCCGCCTCGTATCGGTTGCGTAAAATACCTCAACGCGCGCCCGCTCATCCGCGGCTGGCCTGGTCACGTCGAGTTCGATCATCCGTCATCATTGTGCCAACGGCTCGCCCGCGGCAATCTCGATGTTGCGTTAGTTTCCAGTTTCGAATTCCTGCGCAACCCGATCTACCGGATTGTCGATGACGTATCCATTTCCTCTGCCGGCCCGGTTTACAGCGTCATCGTCGCGCATCAGGGAGAAATCTCCCAAGTTGAAGAAATCGAACTCGATCCCGCGGCGGAAACATCCGTCAATTTGCTTCGCTGCTTGCTCGCGGAGTTAAACGTAAATCCGCGTTTTGTTCCAAAGTCTACAGCTTCCATTCCGGAACGCCGCGCCCGCTTGCTCATCGGTGACCAGGCGATTCGCTTTCGACAAAAACACGAGAAGGACTTTCATTTCTGGGACCTCGGCGAGCAATGGGCGTCCCGCCGTCGCGGGATCGATCTCCCCTTCGTTTACGCGCTCTGGCTTATTCGCCCGGAAGTGGTCGATCCAGGAACAATCGCGAAAGGTTTGCGCGTCTTGCAGGATGAAAATCTGGCGAAGATCGACAATCTCATCGCCGAGGAGAAGGAATTCGATCACGAATTTTGTGCGCGCTATTACGGGGAGCATCTGCGCTTCAGCTTTGGAGAAAAGGAAAAGGAAGGGTTTAGAGAATTCCAAAGGTTATGCCAAAAGCACGGGCTCCTTCCAAAAGAGCCGCAGCCAACGACAGCGGCTACAAGGCGCGAGATCGAGTTCAACCTCGTATAGCCAGGACGTGTCTTTATCTGGGATTGATTAGATTGCGCGAGACCATCTTGTCAGCAAATCGGGGTCGGAATAAGATAATCGGTGCAGAGCCAATGGATCATCGCGCCGCCGGAAGAGTTGAATGGCGGGACGATTTCGTGGAGCGAAATCTGCGGGTCGGCATGCATTGCGCGCTTGCTCATGCGCAAAGGCTTCGCGACGAAAGAAGACGTCGAGGAGTTTCTGCGGCCGCGGCTGAAATCGCTGAGCGATCCGTTTCTGCTGCCGCAAATTGAAATGGCGGTCGTGCGCATTCTCGCGGCCTTGGATCGACATGAACGGGTTGTGCTCTTCGGCGATTACGATGTCGATGGAGTAACTTCGCTCGCGCTGCTCGCCGAAATGTGGCGCGCTTACGGCAGTGCACCGGAATTATTTCTGCCGTTGCGGATGGAAGAGGGCTACGGCTTAAGCTACGAAAGTGTTGAGCGCTGCCTCGAGGAGCACCATCCACAACTTTTGATCGCAATCGACTGCGGGACGTCTTCGGTTGAGGAGATCGCCGTTTTAAAAAAGCGCGGCGTGGATGTGATCGTGCTCGATCATCACGAGCCTCCGCTCAGAAGCTCTGGCCTCGCAGGTGGGCCAAAATTGGCGCTGCCCGATTGCGTCGCGATCGTGAATCCGAAAATCGATCCCGAGTCGCCATTCCATTATCTGTGCAGCGTCGGGATTGTTTTCAAACTCTGTCACGCGCTGCTCAAAAAGCGCCCGCTTGAAAATTTCGATCTCAAATCGAGGCTCGATCTGGTCGCGCTCGGGACAGTGGCCGATATTGTTCCGCTGCGAGGCGAAAATCGCACGTTCGTTCAACATGGCGCGATTGAAATTGCAAGATCGACAAGACTGGGCTTGAGAAAGTTGATCGAGGTCAGCGGGGTGCGGTTGCCGATCTTGCCTGAGGACATCGGTTTTCGACTTGGCCCTCGGGTAAATGCGGCCGGGCGATTGAGCACGGCGGAAAAATCTTTGCAACTGTTGCTCACGCAAGATAAAGGCGAAGCCGCGACA
>QHPX01000042.1 GCA_003219195.1 Verrucomicrobiota bacterium | reverse complement strand
CCGGAGTTCTCCAATGTTAAGTACGATTGGAAAGACGCGGGAGAAGAATGGTCGGAATCGTGGGGAACTTAGGCCGCACAATGGTCCGGCGCGATTCTTCCGCGCATCCGGGATTGTCTGCCGTCCGGCACGATCTTAGAAATCGGGCCGGGCTTTGGGCGCTGGACGAATTATCTCAAAGATTACTGCGAACATTTGTTGATCGTTGATCCGGCCGTCGAATGCATCGAAGCCTGTCGCCGGCGTTTCGCCGCTCATCCGCGCGTGCGCTGTTATCTCAACGACGGGCGTTCACTGTCGATCTTTCCCGACCAGTCGATCGATTTCGTATTTAGCTTCGATTCTCTCGTGCATGTAAAACGGGAGATTATCGAAGCCTACCTCAGCGAACTGGGCGCCAAGTTGCGAATCGGCGGCAGGGGATTCATTCATCACTCGAACCTCGGCGAATACGCGCACTCCCTCCGCGAACGCCTTCCGCCGCGCGTGAGAAAATTGCTGATCAAAGCGAAAATCCTCGATTGGGAACACCTGCGCGATCCGAGCATGAGCGCTGATTTGTTTCGAGCGTTATGCGCGCAGCACGGCCTGCATTGTCTGAGTCAGGAACTGGTCAACTGGCGCGGCCGGCGGTTGATCGATTGTTTTTCTTTGTTCGCGCGAAGCGACTCGGACGACCGATCGTCCACCTACATAATTCGAAACCCGAATTTCATGCGCGAAGCCGCGCTGATCCGCCGCCGGTCACAATCTGGGCCTGAAAATTCTTTGCCTAACTGATTCAACTCATTCAATCTCGCGACATGCCGGAAACGCAAGCACCGCCGCCGTTGCCAAAATCGCAGCCCTCGTTTACGCGCCGCAACACGACGATTATCAAGTTGCTCGGAGTCGGCGCGCTCGTTTTGGTGCTGTTGATTCCGCTGGCGATGATCACCGGCGTGTTGAGTGATCGGTTGATGCGGCGCAATGAAGCCGTAGCGGATATCACCTCGTCGTGGGGGAAGGAACAGAGTGTGATCGGGCCGGTGCTCGGCATTCCGTATCAATACCGATTCAAAGCAGTGAAAGAGATACCTGCGCCAGATGGAAAGATGGAGCGGCGTGAGGTTGAGGAAACGGCAACCCCAACGCGTATTTCCTGCCCCAAACGCTGAACATCAGCGGCGATGTCCAGACGCAAATGTTACATCGCGGGATTTATGACGCGGCGGTTTTTCGGGCGCAGGTGACGCTCTCGGGCGAATTCGCGCCGCCCGATTTCGGCGCGCTCAAGATCGACATGAAGGACGTGCAATGGAAGGACGCGTTTGTGACCATCGCGCTCAACGATCTGCGCGGGACGCGCGAAGCGCTTCTGCTCGATTGGGGCGGGACGAAACGTGCGTTACTGCCTGGCTCGCAAGTCTCCGGTTACACAACGGGCGTGACGGCGTCGCTCAGTAACGATAAACCGATCGCGAGCGAAGTAGAGTTTTCGATCCCGCTCGATTTCAACGGCAGTGGCGGAATTTTTTTTGCGCCGTTTGGAGTGCAAAACGAGACAACTTTGAAATCGAACTGGCCCGATCCGGCGTTTCGCGGCGCGTTTTTACCGGCGGAGCGATCGGTGCGCTCGGACGGGTTTGACGCGAAGTGGAAGGTATCATATTACGGCCGCGATTATCCGCAGCAATGGATCAGTCGTGCAGGCAACGAGCGCTTCAACGTGAAGTCAGTGTCCGATTCCCGGTTCGGCGCACAGTTCTTGTCGATCCTGGACGCGTACCGCTACGTCGAACGCTCGATCAAGTACGGTGTGCTTTTTCTCGTGCTCGTCTTCACCACGTTCTTCCGTTTTGAAGTCACGGCAAGACAGAAGATTCACCCGTTCCAATATCTGATGGTCGGCGCGGCGCTTTGCCTGTTTTATCTGCTGCTCCTGTCGATATCGGAATTCTTCGGATTTAGCTGGGCGTACCTGATCGCGGCGGTGGCATCGACCAGCTTGATCACGTGGTATTGCCGGTTTTTCCTTGGCGGCGGTGTGCGCACGTTGATGATCGGCGCGGGGCTGGCCGGCGTTTACACATTTCTCTACATCACGCTACGCCAACAAGATTACGCGCTGCTCATGGGCGCGATCGCCCTCTTCATCGTGCTGGCGGTGGTGATGTACGTAACGCGCAAAGTAGATTGGTACGCGCGGGACGCGGGTTAGTTGCCTCCGGCTTACCCTGCTGGCACCGAAGGCTAGGCCGCGAGCAACGGCATGAGATCGCCGGGTGCAGGCACGCCGCCGAATTTCGTGTAAAGAAATCTCGCAACCGGCCCGTTTTCTCGCGCGATGCCAATGGCGCTGAGAAATCCAGCCTCGCGCAGCGACTTGAGCGAACTCTCGAGCAAACGCGTGCCGAAGCCGCGGTTGCGGTATTCCATCAGGATGCAAGGTCCGGGCGCAAGATGGTTATCGGCTCCGGGATCAAGGGAAAGCACGGACGCGCCAATAATGCGCGAGCCGTGACGCAGCGCCAGACACATGCTCTTTTCCGAAGTGAACGGGTGATCCAGCCACGCCTGAATCGTTAGCATCACTTCCCGCATCGCCGGGTTCCAGATCGGATCGAGAACGAATGCGCTGGAGAAAACCTTGCGCAGCTCATTTTCATCCTCCTTCGTCGCGAGAGCGATCTGATAATGCCCCGGCAATTCCGAGACGATCGGGGGGAGCTTGCTCAAATCCCAGGTGAATCGAACCCAATTAAGCAATTTCATGTCTAAACAGGAGGAGCAAATATCGCGGGCATCCGTCCGCTGGCAACTGATCATCGGACGCTCGGCGCACAAAGCATTTAACCGCCATTACCCTGTTCTGTTCCTCCTTCCGTTAAGATCATCGCGTTTTGGACTTTTGCGCGCAAAATCTTTGGCGAGGCACGCGACGCTGTGGTCAGCCGTAACCACGGAAGGATCAAAGCGATTGAACGCTCTTCAGCGTCTGGTTAAAGGAATGATAAAGCTTCCGATGCTGGGTGACCTCGCGCTGCAAGACCGGTTTGAAGTTGGCGAGGTCGCCGACGTTGATGATCTCATCGACGCTCTGCACGAATGCGCTCATCGCGTCATTGGTGGCAGAGCGGTGACTGAGCAAAACGACGAAATGTCCGCGCCGTCGCGCGCCGGGCTCCTTGGTTATCTCGCGCAGAATCGGGTTTGTCTGCAAGGTAGAATCCTTAAAGGTCTCGTAGATCACAACCACGCCGTACCTGTTGGTCTGGAGCTTGCGGACGACGTCCTCTTCGGACAATCCGAGGTGCACCTTGTAGCCTAGATCGATGAGCTGCGGCACGATGATCTCCTGGTATTGCTCATGGTCGACGCAGACCAGAGCGGTATTGTCGCCAGGATCGAGAAAAGCTGATTCGAGTTCCTGTTCCATGTGTCGATGTCGATCTAACGAAAGGCGTTTTCGGGGAGATCGAGGCGCAAACCGGAATCCAGATTGTTATCCACGCCGCGCGCCTTTTGGATCAAATCGATCCCGCGGGTAATGCGGCCTTTTCGCGAGGCAAAAAGTGTTGCTGTCTCTTCGGTGATGAGGTCGTTTTCGTAAGCGGTGAGGATCGATTGATCGAAAGTCATCCAGCCAAAAGGCGAGCTGGCCTCAATGATTTCATAAAAGCTGCGGTGTTCGCCTTCTCCGATGGCGATAGCTTCTTGTGTGCGCAGGTTGTGGCCGAGGATTTCGGTGAGCAATTGCCGGCCACCACTCACCCTGGGCGCGAGACGCTGGCTGACGACATAACGCAGAGTATCCGCGAGGCGAATGCGCAGTTGCTTTTCTTCGCCGATGGAAAAGAGACCGAGAATGCGGTTGATCGACTGGCCGGCGTCGACCGTGTGCAAGGTGCTAAAAACAAGGTGACCAGTCTCCGAGGCCGTGAGAGCGATTTCGACGGTGGCGCGATCGCGCATTTCACCGACGAGGATGATCTTCGGCGCCTCACGCAAGGCCGCGCGCAGGCCATTAGGATAGTTGTTAAAATCTTGCCCGAGCTCGCGCTGATTGACTGTGGCCTTGAGTTTTGGGTGAACGTATTCAATCGGGTCTTCCAACGTGACCACGTGAACCGGCTGCGTTTGGTTAATTTCGTTGAGCAACGCGGCCAGGGTGGTCGTTTTCCCGCTGCCGGTGGCGCCAGTCACCAGGACGAGGCCCGTCTTTTCCTTGGCAACTTCGCGTAAAATGGCGGGGAGATGAAGTCCTTCAATGCTTGGAACTTCTCCCTGAAGTTTTCGAAGCACGACCGAGAAATGTCCCTGCTGCCGAAAAATATTGACGCGGAAACGGGCTTCATCGTGGAGCGAGTAACTGCAATCGCACGAGCCTCCAGTCAGATAGTCGTGAATCAAACGGCGATCCCCCTGCATGAGGGTGAGGGCGATCTGCTCCGTCTGGTAGGCAGTGAGTGCTTCAATCGGCGGATCGACAGAGACTGGTTTGAGCTCACCGAAATCTTCGACTTGAAGCGGGTGGCCGACCGAAAAATTAAGATCGGAGATGCCGTCATAGGTTTTCAGCATCGCCGATAAAATTTTGTCCAAGTCAGGTATCCTCATGCTGACTCCTCCGAGCTATCAGCCGGCGGGTCCTTTAGAAATTGTCGGAATTTTTTCTTGTCAGTCGCCTTATCATAGGCCTCTTCCGGACTGATCCTTGTGTTGCGCAAGTGGTCCATGATCACGTCGTCCAGCGGCTGGTTTCCTTTCTTCTTGCCGACTTGGATCATGCCCGGGATTTGATGTGTCTTTCCTTCACGCACCAGGTTCGCGATCGCCATGTCGACGACCAGAATCTCCAACGCAGCGATACGGCCTGGTTTGTCGATTCGCTTGAATAGATTTTGCGCGATTACGCCTTTAAGCGATTCGGCAAGCGTGGTGCGGATCTGGTTCTGCTGATGGGTTGGGAACACGTCGATGATGCGATCCACCGCTTTGGCGGCGCTTGAGGTATGCAGTGTGGCGAACACGAGATGGCCGGTGGCGGCCGCGGTCAGCGCTAACTCGATGGTCTCGAGATCGCGCATCTCGCCCACAAGGATGATATCGGGATCCTCGCGCAATGCGCTGCGCAGTGCGGCCGCAAAAGATCGCGTGTGCATTCCCACTTCGCGGTGCTGAATGAGACAGTTTTGGCTCCGATGTACAAATTCAATCGGATCTTCGACCGTAATGATGTGGTCCCGTCGCTGGAGGTTGGCGTAATCCACCATCGCCGCGAGGGTCGTGTTCTTGCCGGAACCCGTCGGTCCGGTCACCAGGATCAGTCCCTTCTTGAGCATGGCAAATCTTTTCAGGACCGGCGGGAGACCAAGCTCGTCCAAGGTCATGACGTTCGGCGGAATCAAGCGAAAGACGGCGGAGATACCGTATTTTTGCTGAAAGAAGTTCGCGCGGTAGCGGGCGACTCCCGGCACTTCGTATCCGAAGTCGACGTCGGAAGTTTCTTCGAAGATTTTGATTTTTCCCTCCGGCGCAATCTCGTAAACCATCGTCTTGAGCTCGTTGCTCTGCAGCGGCGGGAAATCCACCCGCACCAGATCGCCATTGATGCGCAGCATCGGCGGATTGCTTGTGGAAAGATGCAGATCGGAAGCCTTCTGCTCGGCCATCAGTTTGAAGAAAGCATCAATGCGAGACATGAGCGCCCTGTGGCTGAGAAGCTAAATTGATGCCAGAGGCCGTGTATTTGGAACCGCTCGTGGTCGCGGGGCGAAAACTCCTGGCGCGGCCGCGCGGCGGTTACGCTGGGCGCAAACCTTGGCGACCGGCGTCGAGCGTGGAGCGCACCTGCGCCAGGAGGTTCTGACTCGAGTATGGCTTTGAGATAAAACCGCGAAGACCCTGGCCCAACATGGCGTTGATCTTTTGCTGCTCGGCCAAACCGCTGCTTAGAACAACATCGATCTCCGGATTAAGCACGCGCAGTTCATAGAAGACCGCATCGCCATCCATGACGGGAAGAAAGAAATCCAGGATGACCAGACCGATTTGCTTGCCGATGTTTCGGTAAATTTTTAGCGCCTCAAAACCGTTCTGCACCAGAATCACCCTGTATCCTTCCCCGACGAGCGTCTCGACCGTGAGCGCAGCGACCTGGGCCTCGTCCTCGATGAGCAGGATGTACTCTCGGCTGCCTTTTGGATTCTTCTCCTGCAGACACGCCCAGCAAACAGAACCCAAGATGGCAAAAAGGGCGAGCGCGAAGGAACCGACGGTGAGCATAGATCATGTTTAAAATCAGCACGCTTCGTGCCGTGCCGCGGCAAGGCGGGACTGCTGGTCTAAGAGGCTGCAATTCCTTGCCCAACAAACGCCGGGGATGGCGCCGAAGATCACAAGCGTTACAATCGTCCTCATGCCCACTTGGTTTCGAGAGGGATTTTACGGCGGTCTAAGCCTCGCACTCTTAATTGGACTGTTTCTCATTTGGCTTTGGCAGCCGGAGCGGCAGGTCGCGCGTCATACCGACAATTTTCTGCACGCCGTCGAACGCAAAAACTGGTCGCATGCCGCCGATTTTATCGGCAACGATTACCAAGATCAGTGGGGCGACGATCGCGCTCGTGTGCTCGAGCGCGCCCGCGAGTTTTTTCGTTATCTGCGCGGCTTTCGAGTTAATTTTTCCACTGCAACGGTGAAAGTCGACCACCGGCGCGCGACCTGGATCGCCAAAATCACTATTGAAGGCGCTGAAGGCGAAGTCATGGCTGAAGTCAAAGAGCGCGTCAATTCCCTCGCAACGCCGTTCGAGCTGAAGTGGCACCGCGTGTCCGCCAAGCCGTGGGATTGGAAGCTTGTGCGGGTCAGCAATCCAGATTTGGAAATTCCCGCGGGCTTCGAATGAAAGGCTCGTCCTGAGCGCAGCCGAACGGATCGATAACACGGAGGGAGACGGTCGCGGCGGCGACTCGCGTCCCAAACTAGTGGCGACTATTTGGCGAGTGCGTTGCGCAACTGCGTTTTCGCTGCCTCCACTTCGCGCGGCGTTTGATGACAAAGCAAAATGGCGCGCAGTTTCTCTCCCTGATAGTA
This sequence comes from Verrucomicrobiota bacterium, assembly GCA_003219195.1. Taxonomy (GTDB): domain Bacteria; phylum Verrucomicrobiota; class Verrucomicrobiia; order Chthoniobacterales; family UBA10450; genus UBA10450. The sequence goes on along the minus strand of QHPX01000042.1, from coordinate 2,355 downwards.
CCGCGCAATGAACTTCTTCTTCGCATAAGTCCCGCGAAGATCGACACGCGTTGGCTGCACGCTGAAATCGCCCACGAAATGCATCGTTAAATCGAACATCTCCGTCCAGAAATACGGAATCTGTTCGTAGCGAATTCGTTTTTTCCCCGTCATGTTCGCGCCCGCGATCAGGCCTTGTTATGGCATAGATTCCTTTTTCTTCCGTCTCCAGATAATCGGAGACTGGTGATCCGTGTGGTCCTGCCAGCGGCGTGTTGCGGACAAGATCGAGATTCGGCTCCGCCCCGCAGGCGACGACGGCCAGGCCCGCCGGGACTCGATCGCCGCTTTTCGTCTGGATATTGCGCAGAACCGTTTTCCCTTCGAAGCCGTTGAGGCTTTCGCCCATTAACATCGTCACGCCGTGCTTTGCGAAATAATCTGTCAGCCACGTGCCCGTTCCGATGTCGATGTAACGGTTAAGCAGGTAGGAATTTCGATGCATCATGCTTACTTTAAGTTTCATCCGGCGCAGGCTGGCGGCCGTTTCACAGGCCAGTAAACCGCCGCCGACGACTATGACCGTTTTTTCCAGATTGGCCATTTCCCTCAAGGCGAGTGCGTCGCGAATCGTCCGCAAATAGATCACATTGCCGAGGCCGACGCCGGCCACCGGCGGCCGCACCGGCCGGCTGCCCATCGCCAGACATGCTTTGTTGAATTCGATGCTTTCGCCGTTGCCTAAAACCGCGACACGCCGCTCGATGTTGAATTGAGTGACGATTGTCCCGAAACGCGTCTCGATTTTATGGGAACGGTACCAGCGCTCGTCCGGCTGCTGCAATTTTTTCAACTGCGGATTTTTCTCGCGCAAAAAACTCTTGGAAAGAATCCAGCGCTTGTAAGGCGGAAGCTCCTCCGCGCCCACCAGTGTCACGCTCCCGCGTTTGTCGTGCTTGCGAATCCCTTCGCAGACGCTCGCCCCTCCGATGCCGCTGCCGATAATGAGATAGTCGCGCTTAATCATTTGCGAAAAATCGGACGATAAAGAATCCACGCGCTGGCTGGCGAGGGAAAAATTTCGCCGATCTTGATAGGGACGCCGCGTTGCGGCGTCCAGGACAGCGCAGCGCGCTATCCCTACCCAAGCACCGCCCGGCAAATGATCACCGAAGCGATCACGCCCGTGAGATCGGCAAGCAAACCCGCCGGGATTGCGTGTCGCGTCTGTTTTATCCCCACAGCTCCAAAATAAACCGCCGCCACATAAAACGTGGTCTCGGTGCTTCCATAAATCGTCGCTGCCGTCAGGCTGACAATATTGTCGGGCCCGAGACGGTGAACAATGTCTGTGAGAAGAGCCAGGGTCGCGCTTCCGCTCAGCGGTCGCATTAAGGCCAGCGGAAGCAAGTCCGTTGGAAAATGAAGCGGCGTTAAAATCGGCGAAAGCGCCCGGCTCAGGAGATCGATTCCGCCCGCGCCCTTGAACATGCCGATCGCCACCAGCATCGTCACCAGAAACGGAATGATTTTGAGAATCACGCCGAAGCCTTCCTTCGCGCCCTCGACAAACTCTTCGTAAACCTTCACGCCGCGCGCTGCGGCGTAGAGCGGGAAAAAGCTGAGCAAAAACGGAATCGCCAGGATCGACAACGCGTTCACGCTCCGAACAAAAACGTTTTGCGCGGCGGCTTCTGGCGCCATTGAAAGACCAAATAAAGCTGGCGCCGCCATCCGCAGGAAAACCATCATGAAAAACACGCCCAGCAGCACCAGCGCGATTAAGCCCCATGGTGCTAGGGTCGCCGGCGGCTGCGCCAGCGACTCATCGTCAAACGCGACCTTGGCCGCAGGCGTTGGCGCCGACCGATAAGGCGAATCGTCCGCGACCGGAGTTGGTTGTCGCCTCGGCTGAAAGATCGACAATTTCTCAAAAAATTTTACCGAAACGATCGCGACGGTCGCCGCGCACAAGGTCGCGAGCAGCGCGGTGCCGACAATTGCGGTCGGCCGCGTCGATCCGGACGCGGCGAGGATGGCGATTGCGGTTGCCGGGATCAATTGCACGGAGCTCGTGTTGATCGCCAGAAATGTGCACATGGCATTGGTCGCGACGCCCGGCCGCGGATTGAGCGTTTCCAGATCGCGCATCGCGCGCAGTCCGAGCGGCGTCGCGGCATTACCGAGGCCGAGCATGTTCGCCGCCATGTTCATCAACATCGATCCCATCGCCGGATGCTCTACAGGCACATCGGGGAAAAGGCGTCGCATGACCGGTCGCAAACCGCGCGCGATCCGTTGCACCAGCCCGGCGCGCTCGGCCAGGCGCATCACGCCCAGCCACAACGCCATGATCCCGATCAAACCGAGCGCGAT
>QHPX01000041.1 GCA_003219195.1 Verrucomicrobiota bacterium | reverse complement strand
TTCTTTTCGCAAAACGACGCGGAAGCGTTAACCGTTTCGTGTGCGCGAATATCACGATCTTCTCCGGCTCGTGCTTGAGAATGGTCGGCCCCGCGCCGATCGCACCGGCACCGGCACATTGTCGATCTTCGGTGCGCAAGCGCGCTTCGATTTACGTCTCGCAGGCGCGGGATTTCCGCTGCTCACGACGAAGAAGCTTCATCTCAAATCGATCATTTACGAGCTGCTCTGGTTTTTGCGCGGCGACACCAATGTTCGTTATCTCAATGAGCACGGCGTGACGATTTGGGACGAATGGGCCGACGAAAAAGGCGAACTCGGCCGCGTTTATGGCGCGCAATGGCGCGATTGGCGTGGCGAAAACGGCGTACGCGTCGATCAGATCGACAAGGTGATCTCCGAAATAAAACGAAATCCTTCGAGCCGGCGTTTGATTGTGAGCGCGTGGAATCCGGCCGAGATCGACAAGATGGCGCTGCCGCCCTGTCATGTGCTCTTTCAATTTTACATGCAGGCAGGCGAACTAAGCTGCCAGCTTTACCAGCGCAGCGCCGATTTATTTCTCGGCGTCCCGTTCAACATCGCATCCTATTCGCTGCTCACGTTGATGGTAGCGCAGGTTGTCGATCTTACGCCGGGCTATTTCGTCCACACCTTTGGCGATCTGCATCTCTACCAAAACCATCTCGAGCAGGCACGCGAACAGCTCACTCGTGACTGTCGATCTTTGCCGCGGATGAAATTGAGTCCAGCGGTCAAAGACATTCACGATTTCAAATTCGAAGATTTCGAACTCATCGGCTACGACCCGCACCCATCCATCAAAGCACCAATCGCAGTTTGAGACTTTTCCCGGCGACGCGGGTTGAAATGATTGTGAAGCTTTTCTGGAGAATTGCGTCGGTTCTTCTATTCGAGCTCATGCCGCTCCACGCGCAAGACTCCAATCCGTTTACGGTTGAGATCGATCTACAGGACCAAACGGCCTACTTAATCCAGGACGGCCGCGTAGTTCTTGCGACCCCGATCGCGAGCGGCCGTTATGGCCATCTCACACCGACTGGCTCGTTCAAAATCATCGAGAAGGAGCGCAATCATTACTCGTCGATGTATGGAAAGATTGTTGACGCGCGCGGCAACACCATTGTGGCCGACGCGGATGCGGACATGCCGGTGCCGCCCGGTGGCAGGTTCGTTCCCGCGCCGATGCGCTATTTCATGCGGTTTAGTGGCTCGAATGGAATGCACGCCGGCTATTTGCCGGGTTATCCGGCGTCGCACGGTTGTGTTCGGTTGCCGGAAGAAAACGCGATCGCATTTTTCAACGCGATCGATGTTGGTACGCGAGTGACCGTTTTTGGCCGGACGCCGCGCGGTCGCTATTCGGAAGAATCGGAATGGATGCCGAGAGGGCGCAGCCCGTTCATGGATCCGCGCTCGGCGCCGCCGTGGTGGTGGCGCTAGATATCAGCGGTTCGCGCTCGCCGTTTTCGGACCGTGGGAAAGATCGACAAGATCAGCGAGAATATTCAGGGTCTCGTCGCGTTCCGGATCGATGCCCGGTTCCTTGGTATCGCCCTCATCGCCACCGCCGATCAAATCCGAATCGGCATCTGGGGCGGCTTCGGGCGCGACCTTTGCCGAAACTCCGCCTTTCTTCGCGGCGGCTAGTTTTCCCGGAAACATGATCAACTGAAGGTTGGGTTTGTCGACCGTGTCGAGGGTAAGGCGATAGATGCGCGGTTCCTCCTGGTTGCTCGCCAAACGCTCTTTCGCGCGCGTTTCTTTTCGGACCTTGTCGTCCGCAATTTCCTTGCGCCGCACATCTTCATTGAGCGAAATCCGGTTATCATTGAGCTTTTGACGCAACCGCTCGATGTCTTCCATCACGTAATGAAACTCGGCGGTGTTCTGAACACGCTCCGCTGAACGCCGCTGCAATTGATCGATGAAAAGCGAATGCGTATCCGACCATTTCGCGTATTTGGCGGACGGGACTTCATCGTAGGGCAAGCAGTTCTTGAGCGCACCTTCTCCAAGCTCGGGCAGATCGCTCAAACTCGGCAGCACGATGTCGGAGGCGACGCCATGGAGCTGGGTCGAGCCGCCGGCGACGCGATAAAATTTCTGGATGGTCAACTTGAGCGCGCCGTCATCCTGGGAACGGCTCCCGAGCAACGAAGTAAATCGCCCAATCTCAAGAATGGTTTGGACCGTGCCTTTTCCAAACGTGTTTTTGTCGCCGACAATCACCGCGCGTCCATAATCCTGGAGCGCGGCCGCAAAAATTTCGCTGGCCGAAGCACTTTGCCGGCTGGTCAGGACGACCAGCGGCCCGGCATAGGCGATGCCCGGATCGGGATCGCTCGAGATCACGATGTTGCTGTTCGAGCCTTTCGTTTGCACGATAGGTCCGGACCTCAAGAACAACCCGGTAAGCGAAATCGCTTCCTCGAGTGAGCCTCCGCCATTGCGCCGAAGATCGACAACCAGCCCGGAGATGTTTTCCTTCTTCAGCCGCTTGAGCAGCGCCAGCACATCGCGCGTGGTGCTCTTCTGGTGCCGGTCCATGTCCGCATAAAAGGACGGCAGCGTGAGCCAGCCGAGTTTTACGGAATTACCATTCTCATCCTTCTTGATGATGATGTCCGCGCGCGCTTCCTGATCTTTCAATTTAATTTCATCCCGCACCAGCTCGACACTCTTGCGACGAGAAGGATCGGCGGCATCGGCCGGAATCACGAGCAGCCGAACATGCGTACCTTTTTTTCCGCGGATCATCTCGACCACTTTGTCGAGACGCATCTCGCGCACATCGACATAGTCGGTTGCGCCCTGCGCCACGGCCGAAATTCGGTCGCCCACTTTTAACCGTCCATCTACCTGTGCGGGACCGCCCGGAACCAGGCTCTCGATTTTCGCATAGCCGTCTTCGGTGCGAAGCATCGCGCCAATTCCCACCAGTGAGAGGCCCATGTTGATGCTGAAATTCTTCAGGTCGGCTTTGCTCAAATATTCCGAGTGCGGATCGTAAGTTTGCGCGAGCGCATCAAGATAGAGCTTCACCCGTTCGTTCTTATCTTCCTCGTGCACGGTCCGGGCGAGACGATCGTAACGGCGCGCTACCAACTGCGGCCCGGGCTCGATCGGATGCTCGCTCAACTTTTCCTGCAACAATTCGTTCGTGATGCGACCGCGCCAAAGCTGGTCGGCTTCCGCTTCATCTTTCGGCCAGGGCGCTTTTTGGCGGCTGAGCTCAATCGTCGCATCGACTTTAAAATCCACCGGCTGGTTAAGCAACTCCTTCACCTTGGCCACGCGCTGGTCCACACGCTTCGCGTAGAGATCGTAAATTTCGTAGGCCGGTTTCAAATTGCCGAGAAGAATGTCATCGCCAAGCGCGTCACGATATTTGGCACTGAGCGCGTCAATATCCTGCTGTGTGAAAAAAAGATGACTGTAGTCGAGCAGCTCCAGATAAGTCTGGAGGAGCTTTCTCGACACTTCATTGTTGAGCGGCTGATGCGTGTAATGGCCTTCCTCCAGCAGCCGACCGACCGAGACGCAGATTTGTTCGGCATCCGACTTCGCCTGAAGCGGCTGGGGTGCGGCGGTACTAAAGAAAATGAGGGCGGGAACCGCTAGCAATAGACCAAGACGTGATTTCATTGAGAAAAGAGGTTTGCCACGCTCGCAGAATTCAGCACGAAACGCAAGGCGATTGGACAAGATCGACATGTAGGAGTTGAGACACTCGCGGCGCATTAACATTCAAAGAATCGCAAAAACTCCCGCGTTCGGATGCAGCTTTCATTCCATCAGCGGCAAAATGCAAAGCGACTTTTCAATGCTAGCTTCGACGCGAAACTGAAACGGCGGCCATGACTTACGAAACCTTCTGCGGCGGCATTTTCGAGACCAATTGCTATCCGGTCCAAGCGCCCGAAGGCTGGATTTTGTTCGACGCACCCGATGGCGCTTGCGATTGGCTCGACTCGCGCCGGCTCGATCTAAAACTATTGCTTCTCACGCATGGACACATCGATCACATCCAGGACGTCGCTAAAATCAAACACCGCTTCAATTGCCCGGTCGCTTGCCACCCCATTACCGCCCCAATGATTTCGGATCGGGAATTCTTTCGCAGTTTCGGGTTTGAGTTGGAAATCGAGCCAGTCCAGCCCGATTTCATGATCGAAGAAACGCCGTCACGAAATTTTCTCGGCCTGGAAATGCAAGTGCTGGAAGTGCCGGGCCATTGCCCCGGCAGTCTTTGTTTCTTCTCGCGGAAAGACGAACTGCTCATCGGCGGCGACGTGCTTTTTGCCGGCGGCGTTGGGCGCTGGGATTTGCCGGGCGGAGATGTCGATCTTTTATTCGCGGGAATTAAGAAAAAATTATTTCCGCTCGGCGACAACGTGACCGTGCTTCCCGGCCACGGACCGCCGACCAAAATTGGGACCGAACGCCAGACAAACCCGTTCTTGTCCGGACGTTAGATCAATTGAGCGAGCAGCGCTTCGAGCTGCTCTAAACCTTCGACTGGTTCGACAATGCGGCGCAGCGATTTCACCGCCGCGGGAACATGTTCGAGAAATTGCTTGTGACCTTTGACCAGGCCGAGAAATCCATAAGCGCCGAGAGCCTGCATCAGCCGCTGCATCGCGCAAAGTCGAAGGGTGAAGTCGAATTCACCGTTTATGTTGATCCCATTTCTAATCTGCTGCTCGCGATAATAAGCGATCAGTTCGTCGCGCTCTTTGCGCGCAAGATCGACATATGGATCATAGAGCAACGATGCGAGATCGTATTGCGCAAGACCGGGCCGCATTCCCTGAAAATCGATCAGATAGGCCTGGCCGTTGCGCAGGAGGATGTTTTGCGATTGAAAATCGCGATGCACCAAAACTCGCGGCAGACCCGCGAGACGTTCCGCGATTTCGCGCAAGACCGGCAGCGCGGCGAGGGCAGCGAGCTTTACGTTGTCGATCTCGAAATGGCGGCCAAGACAGTTCTCGAAAAAATAATTCTGTTCCCAAAGATAGAGCGCGGCGTTGAACTCGGCCGGTAAATCGCCGCGGATCGCGCGCGAATCCATTTCGGACACACGATGCAGCTTGGCGACCTCATCCAGCGCCGATTCGTAAAACGCGCGGCGCACCAGCCAGCTTTCGCCGCGGTAACTGAAAAGGTCGCGCTCGCCCAGATCCTCGATCCAGATCAATCCCTCGTCCGGATCGTGATAATAAATCTTCGGCGCGTGAATCCCGTGGGCATCGAGAAATTTTGCAATCGCGACGTAGTGCCGGTTTTCTTCGCGCTCCAAATTGTATTTCACGAGGATGAGCGCCTGCGCCGGCGAGCAATTCACTCGATAAAATTTTCGGTCAGAGCCGCCTTTCTCGATTGGCGTGATTTTTACCTCATCGACATTGAAACGCGGAAAATGCATTCGCGTCTGGCGAAGAAGGAGATCGGTTCTCATGGGCCTAGATATCGATGTTGCGATGGACGCCGCTCGCTTTGCAGCGGGAGCGGACAATACAACCCCTGAGGTTACTTCGTGAAGCAATTTGTGCGCCGGGCCACAAAATAGTGTCTTCCAAAATTGCGTCCTTTCCCACCCGGCAATCCGCGCCCACCACTGAGCAGCCGCGCACTTGTGCGCTTGGATCGACATATGCACTGGCTGCGATTGGCTCCGACCACCCAGGCGTTTTCACATAGTGCGGTTTCCAGCTCTCTTTTGAAATTGCGCGGTGGACTTCGAGATACTCGGTTCGCGAACCGATGTTGAACCACTTGCCATCTTCGAGGACGACGCCACCAATCCGGCCGTTTTGTCCAATCCACTTCGTGACGATTGGAATGAACGAAACTTTTTGGTTTGAGGGGATCCTGCGAAAAATCTCAGGATTCCAGACGGATATGTTCGCGTAGTCAAAATTGTCGGTCGGATTGGATTCGTTCGAGATCGCGACGATTCGTCCGTTTCGCGCAACCACACCAGCACCCAAACCGGTATTTCGACGCAAGCCCAGCGTGACATTGTTTTGCGCGCGGAAGTGCTCTTCGATCAGCGGCTCAAGGTCGACGTCGGTGAGGATATCGCCGCTGTAAACGATAAAAGGCTTCGTCCCGAGAAGGGATTGCACATTCTTGATGCCGCCGCCGGTGTCGAGCAGAACCGGTTCGTTAACAAGCGTGACCGAATGTCCGGCGTAACTGTTCTCCGGGAAAACATGTTCAAAAGATTCCGGCAACCGATGGGTGTTGATGATGAAGCGCTCAACTCCAGACTCAAGCAGATGATCGAGGGCAAACGTGATGAGCGGTTTCTGAAAAATGGGGATGAGCGGCTTGGGCAGGTCGTCCGTTAACGGACGCAAACGCGTCCCGAGGCCGGCGCCCAAAACGAATGCCTGTGCAACGTCCATCACGTTGTAGCGGCGCTTGTAACAAGCGCCGAATTTACAAAACTGCGGCTGACACAGCCGCCACTACACGCTACAACTTTCGACATGGCGGAAGAGATCGTCTGGCGCGGCAGCTCATCGCAATGGAAAAACTTTGGCGTGTACATTCTATGCGCTCTTTTTTGCTGGCTGATCGTGCCGATCTTTATTGCGCTATCCCGTTATCTCCAAACGAAAAATAAAATCTATGAGCTGACGACCGAGCGGCTCAAAATCACAGAAGGCATTTTCAGCAAAGTAACCGACACGCTGGAACTCTATCGCGTGAAGGACCTGGAGACGCGGCAGCCCTTTTTATACCGGTTGGCCGGCGTCGAAAACGTGCAATTAAACACCTCGGACACATCTTCGCCGTTCATTTTTATCGAAGCGATCCCGCGCACCGTCGGCCTGGCCGACAAAATTCGCAATCAAGTCGAAATCATTCGTCAGCAAAAAGGTGTCCGCGAAATCGACGTCGAATAGCCCTGCCAGCAAGCAACGGCGCGCGCGCCGAGGATTCGACCATTGGCAGCTCGCGGCAAGGATCGCATTAATTGTCGTGGCGGTCGGGCTCGCTTACCTGCCTGCGTTCCGTGCAGGTTTCGTTTGGGACGATCAATCGTTGATCACAGCGAATCCGTTGCTGCGCAGTTTCTCTGGCTTGGCCGAAATCTGGTCGGGAGCGAGAACGGCAGATTATTTTCCAGTCACTAACACTATATTCTGGATTGAGTCTCACCTTTTCGGCGGGCATGCCGCCGGTTACCACGCCCTCAATATCCTTCTTCAGTCTGCCAACG
>QHPX01000021.1 GCA_003219195.1 Verrucomicrobiota bacterium | reverse complement strand
TAATCGAATCGGCGTCGGCCGAATGAGTTCGATTATGTCGATCTTACAATGGGGCGAGACGCTCGACTTATTTAGGTGTACTTGGGGCCTTGCAGTCGCACGCCTTCCCGCAAGTGCATTCCTTATTGTCGTTCATGGGACAGTTCTTGCCGCTCTTTTTGCAACCGGCTGGTTTTTCAGCGGCAAAGCCTACGGTGCAAATCGCTGCCGCCAGAATCGAACACAGGATCTTCGTGTAATTTTTCATAGGATTAGTTATGTCGAATAGCATGACCATGCAACTTGAGCGTGGCAACTCCATTCCCTTATGTTTGCAAGAGCCCAACCAGGTCGTCTAAAGGAGACCCGGTCAGATCCAATGCGCCCGCGAGAAGCTGACGTGCGCCTCGCGCTACTACTGACGTACATCACGTTAGGCTGGATGACAATTGAAGGAGCGGCGTCGCTTCTTCTGGGTTGGGCATCAAAAAGTCTTCTGCTGGAAGCATTCGGCATCGACAGTGTCGTCGAGCTGTTCAGCGCGGCAGTGTTGTTGTGGCGGCTGAAAGTTGAAGCGAGCGGGCGCGCGACTTTGCAACATGTCAATCTTGTCGAGCGGCGCGCCGCGCGTTTGGTCGGCTACTCGCTCTACGCATTAGTTGCTTATGTCGTTCTCAATTCCGGCTACGGATTGTTTGTCGCCAAGCGAATTACCGACACACACGAGAGCGCCTGGGGCATCCTCATCGGTTTAGTCGCGAAGATCGGCATGCCAATTCTTGCCGGCTACAAATTGAAAGTCGCAGCGCGCCTGAATTCGCGAGCCCTGCGAGCCGATGCAGTCGAATCGATCACCTGCGGCTATCTTTCAATTGTTCTCGTCATCGGCTTGGCGGCGACGCGCGTGCTTGGTTGGTGGTGGCTCGACAGCGTCGCCGCTCTTGCGCTGATTCCGTTCCTGATCAAAGAGGCGCGTGCGGCAATTGATGGTGAATGCGGCTGTGGTTGACGCGAACTCGCGTTTGGCTACAACGTCATTACAATTAATTGGCCGGCCACAAGCGAATCAAGATTCATTCGGAGGATCATCAAATGAAGAAATGGTTTTTTGACGCAGATTACCTTCAGGCGTGCAACTGCGATTACGGTTGCCCATGCGAATTTGCGGCGCCGCCTACGCCCGGCTTTTGCGAAGGCGCGGGTGTTTGGCGGATCGAGCGCGGCAAGTATGGCGATCTATCGCTTGACGGACTCGGCCTCGCTTTCGCCGCGAAATGGCCAGGCGCGATCCACGAAGGAAACGGCACGGTCTGTTTGTTTGTCGACGAAAAGGCATCCAAAGAACAGCGGGGCGCTTTGCTCGAGATCGGCTCGGGTAAAGCCGGCGGACTTCCCTTCGAAATTTTGGCCACGACCTTCAGCACGTTACTGGACCCGCAGTTTGTTCCATTCAATATCAATATCAACGGCCTCGAAAGTACCGCGCGGCTCGGCGACAGTTTTCGGATTGCTCTCGAGCCGATCAAGAATCCTGTGACCGGAGATGTTGAAACCATCACTGTCAGTCACGGCACCGGTTTTATTTTCAAAAGTGCGGAGTGCGCTTCGGCCAAGGAAGGTTCGGTCGCGATCGACAAGATGAAGTTCAGCTATCCAAACAAGGCTGGGTTTGTCGCGCGCATTCGCTACGGCAATTAACTCCGAATGCTTTCGCGAGTTTAATCGTCGACGATGAGCGCATTGCCGGCGCTGCCGCGGCGCGAACGCCTTTTGATCGGTGCGAGTCTTTGCGCCATCGCGTTGTTGGCTTGGTTCTACACGATCTACGAAGCGCGCCGAATGAATGCGACCGGCGTTTGCGAATGCATGCGGATGAAAATGTCGGGGCCGGAACTTTCTTCGTGGCCAATTGCAACATTGGTGCCGTTGTTTTTCATGTGGGTCATCATGATGATCGCCATGATGTTACCGAGCGCGCTTCCGATGATTCTGACTTTCGCGGCGGTGGCGCGTAACCGTCAACGACTTGGGCGCCCCTACATTCCGATGTCGATCTTCGTGCTGGGCTACGTCGCCATCTGGTGCGCGTTCAGCGCGCTGGCCGCGGTCGGCCAATGGTGGCTGCATCGACACGCATTGCTTTCATCATCGATGATGAGCACGAGTGCATGGCTCGGCGGCACATTGCTGCTCGGTGCAGGTGTGTTTCAATTCACTCCGCTGAAACACGCTTGTCTGACCAATTGCCGGGGCCCACTGGAATTCATCATGACGCGCTGGCGCGAAGGAAGCAGCGGTGCGTTTCGAATGGGATTGGAACACGGCGCCTTTTGCACCGGCTGCTGTTGGGCGTTGATGGCATTACTTTTTGTTGCCGGCGTGATGAACATTCTCTGGATCGCCGCTCTAACTCTGCTGGTTTGCCTGGAAAAAATGTTGCCCCCACGCGCGCGAATAAATGTCGCGAGCGGGCTTCTCCTCGCAGGGTCGGGGGTGTGCCTGCTGGCGCACCGCCTTATGTCGGGAATGTCTTGAGTCGTTTCCTCCGGTTACAGCGGTTGTTGGTGGCTAGCACAAAAAACGAAGACCGCCTGGTCGGAGAAAACATTTGAACATTTCACCCTTTGGGTTGATCGAAGAAGGAGCAGTGAAGCGCACGCGCGATAACGTAATTCGGTTCGCCGTAGTTCTGACAACTTTGGCAGCGTGGCTCTCGATCTCGAATCATTGCGCATTGGGCGGGCTCATTTCCAAAACGAACTCGGCTGTGGCGCCGATGCATTGTCACGGGAATCAGCCAACGCCGTCAAAGAAGAGCAACAGGGATGAAATGCCTTGCTGCAAGATACTCCGCGCTACAATCACTGGCGAAGCAAAGGTTGTTGAGATTGCGAGCCAAAATTTCGTTCCAATTCAGACTTGGACTGTTGCCGAATTACTTTCCGCGGCTGAAACACAGCTTCCACAGCTCGAGCTTGATACCGGGCCACCCTTTGCTGGTTCATTCGCGGAATCTGTTTTGCAGCGGAGCATTCTCGCTCACGCTCCGCCTTCTCTCGCATAACGACTGAGGCCCCGCCACGGCGGGTTTACCTCGGTCGTAATGCCTCGCTCCATCTCTGCGCGCTTTTGCGCGCGTCGCTGGAGTTCTAATTCACCACACGAATGCGCGGAAGCGCATTCGCAAACCAAAAATTCAAACTAAATTATGAAGCTCAATTACAAAAAGATCTCAGCATCATCCGCAGCGACGGCATTTGTCTTGGTCGGCCTCGCGCTTTCGTTGCAAGCAGCGGATCTGTCCGATCAGGACAAGCAATTCCTCACCGCATATGGCAAAGCCCATGACGCGCTGGTGGCCGACGATCTGGCCAGCGTGAAAAAAGCAGCGGTCGATCTCGGTCCTGACGGCGCGGATTTGAGCAAAAGCAAATCGCTCGATGAAGCGCGCGTCGCGTTTGGCAAACTGAGCGACCAAGCAGTCAAGCTCGCTGCTGGACAGAGCGGCTACTACGTCGCGCATTGCCCGATGAAGAACAAAGATTGGGTGCAAACATCGACAACTATCGCCAATCCGTACGGCGGAAAGGAAATGATTAGCTGCGGAGAAATCAAAAAATAAACATCAACAATCAAGAACGACAACAAACATGAAGAAAACAGAATCACTAATAGCAATCGCAGCCGCGGCGTTATTCGCGGCATCGCCGATCATTGCCCACGAAGGCAAGGAGGCTGTCGGCGAAAACAAACGGGAAGTCACGGTCAAAGGCGAGGTCTTAGACATGGCTTGCTATATCGACCACAACGCGACGGGCGAGAAGCACGCCAACTGCGCGAAGAAATGCATCAACTCCGGCCTACCAGTCGGGATCAAAGGCGATGACGGGCAAACTTATCTGCTGATCGGCGAGCACAAGCCGCTGAACTCCGAATTAGCGGATTACGCCGGGAAATCGATCACCATCAAAGGCAAGCTCAGCTCGCGCGACGGCATCAACATGATCGAGAACGCCGAAATCCAGAAGTAGCAAATCGAATCGTGCGACCGCGGTGTTCGGTCCGCCGCGTTCGCGCTTCCGCAACGCCATGAACACGTTCTTTCGGCATCTCAACGCGCCGGAATACATGCACACCCTGCTCAATCCATTGCCGGTTTATGGCTTGGCTTTTGGAACATTGGCGTTGGTGCTCGCGCTGTTCCTGAAAAATCACCGCGTCAGCATCGCCGCACTTGTGCTCGTGTTCGTCGGCGCGCTTTCCGCTTGGCCGGTTTATCATTACGGCGAAGCCGGTTATGATCGGGTCAAAGCGATGTCGGACGCCGCAGGCGAACAATGGCTCGATGAGCACATGGCGCGCGGCGAGAAACTGATCTGGACGTTTTACGTGCTGGCCGCTGTTTCCGCGGTCGGAATCGGTGTGATCGCGAAGTGGCCGCGCACCTCTGCTCCGGTTGCCATTTCAGCGCTCGTTCTTGCTAGCGCAACGCTCGGAATCGGCGGGTACATCGCATACGCCGGCGGCCATGTGCGGCACAAGGAGTTTCGGTTCGAACCGCCACCGCCTTCACGAGAGGAGCACCACCACGAACACGAGCATTAGAATTTTTGCTGCCGCATTTTGCGCGCAGTGGTTGATCGGTTGCGCGGTAACAAACCCGCCATCGCTTGCGCCTGGCAATCCGGCCGATCCACAAGTTCGTGCGCACACAAAAGCCCCGCCGAATTTGCTAGCGCGCGATGAGACGACGCTCGAGATCGAAACAGAACTCAGTCAAACCGAGAGCACGGCGAAAGCTAGCGAGAGCATGCAGCATGAGGGGATGCAACACGGCGGCATGCAAGGGATGCAACATGAGGGGATGAAGATGGAGGAACACGGCGAAATTTACACGTGTCCGATGCATCCCCAGATCAAATCCGATAAACCGGGCAAATGTCCGATCTGTGGGATGACGTTGAAAAAAAAGGAAGGGGGACAATGAAGCTGCGAAAACTTTTCTTGCTGTCTGGAACGGTCGCACTCGCCGGCTGCGCACATGTCGATCCAAACCCGGCGTTTCACGAGCTCGCGAACACGGTTCATCTGCGAACGGGCAAACGCGTGCAATGGAACCGCGGCAGCGCGCAGGACGCCGAAGCGCAAGCGGCGGTTGCTTCGTTGTTGAGCCGTCCACTCACCGCCGGTTCTGCTGTGCAGGTTGCGCTGCTGAATAACCACAGACTGCAAGCGACCTACGAGGAGCTCGGAATTGCGCAAGCCGATTTAGTCGAAGCAGGTCTGCTCCGGAATCCGATCTTCACTTTCGAGCGAAGGTTTCCGGGCCAGGCGTTGGAAATGGATGTGTTAAAAGAGTTCATCGACATTTTGCTGCTGCCGCTGCGCAAACGCATCGCCGCCGCGCAATTTGAAGCAACCAAGCTGCGCGTTGCCCATGAAGTTCTCGTCACCGCCGCGGAAGTGCGCGCGGCGTTTCACGAGCATCAAGGCGATCAACAGCTTGTCGATCTTCGTAACACGGTGGCTGCGGCGACGGAACGCTCCGCCGAAGCCGCGCTGCGAATGCACGAGGCGGGCAATCTGAAAAATCTCGATCTCGCCACTGAGCAAGCTTCGCACGCGCAAGCGAAAATCGAGCTCGCCAAAGCGCAAAGCGAAGCCACGCAAAGCCGAGAAAAGTTGAACAAGTTAATGGGTGCGTTCGGCGAGCAAACGAACTGGACGGTCGCATCGCGATTACCGGACCTGCCAGGCGAAGAAGTTTCTATTTCGCAATTGGAATCGCGCGCGATCCAGCAGCGGCTCGATCTCGCCGCGGCGCGGCAGGAGTTCATTGCCCAGGCACGCAGTCTTGGCATTGCGCGAGCGGACGCAATTCTGGAACGCGCCGAAATCGGCGCCCATTACGAGCGCGAGATCAGCGGTGAGTACGCGATTGGTCCGAGCGTCAACGTGCCGATTCCAATTTTCAATCAGGGGCAGCCCGCATTCGCACGGGCAAGCGCGAAATTGCGTCAGGGTCAGCAACGTTATCTCGCACTTGCGACTGATATTCGGTCCGATGTTCGGGCCGCGCGCGACCGAATGCTCTTGGCGCGACAACAAGTCGAATACTTCAAATCCACCGCGTTGCCGACACGAACGCGCGTGACGGAAGAATCCCAGCTCGAATACAACGCCATGCAGATCGGGCCGCTCCAACTGCTGCAAGCCAAGCAGGACGAAGTGAAAACAGGAGCCGATTCCGTGGAAGCCTTACGCGATTACTGGGTCGCGCGCGCGGAATTGGAGAAAGCTGTCGGCGGTTCGCTCGGCGGAAAGATTTTGCAGTTCACATCTGACAAGGAATCAGAAAACCATCATTAACATTATGATCACGCGAAGAAGATTTCTCACGGGTACAGCCGCTGCAGCGGGTGGGGTTACATTGCTCAATCGTTTGCAAGCGGCCGATCAAATAGCGCCGCCAAACACTCAACCGAAGCCTCAACCGCCCGCTGAGCCTGGACGCGATTACACGCCGGTTATTACGCCAAACAACATTTCGCTGCCGTGGAAAATCGTGGGTGGCGTGAAGGTTTATCACCT
>QHPX01000020.1 GCA_003219195.1 Verrucomicrobiota bacterium | reverse complement strand
GTCGCCGGCTGCGCCGAGGTTCTTGGACGGATAGAAACTGAAACAACCGACCTCGCCCATTGTGCCCGCTTTGCGCAGACCCGTGTGAGCCGTGAGATATTCCGCGCCAATGGCTTGCGCCGCGTCTTCGATGACGTCGAGATTGCATCGCTCGGAGATCGCGTGAATCGCATCCATCTCGCAGCACAATCCGAATAAATGGACTGGAATGATCGCGCGAATTTTGCGCCCGGCGCTGTCGCGCAGCTGGCCGTGTGAATCCCGCTTGCATCGATTGTCGATGTACCACTCAAGTGCGGTTGGCGACAGATTGAAGGTTTTTGGATCGACATCGACAAACAATGGCGTTGCACCCACGCGCGCGAGGCAACCGGCCGTTGCAAAAAAGGAGTAGGCGCTTGTGATTACAGCATCGCCGGGCCCGATCTTGAGAGCCATTAGAACCGCGAGCAACGCATCTGTTCCGGATGAAACGCCGATCGCATGTGACGCACGAAGATAGTCACAGATCGCTTTCTCGAATGCCTTTACTTGCGGCCCGAGGATAAAGCGCTGGCTCGCTAAAACGGCATCGATCTCCGCTCGGATCGGCGCCGCCAGGGCGCGGTATTGTTCGCTTAGATCGAGAAGCGGCACCCGCATGGCGCGAATAGCTTGGCAGCTTCGCCCTGCGGTTCAATCCGAAGTTTATTGCGAAGATATGGGCCGTTGACCGAACAGTTTGCCCACGTTACGATCTCGGGCATGGGGTTGCTCCGCGGACTTTTTTGGCTCGCCCTTTTTGTTTTCTTCACATTTTGCTTCATCGTGCTCTTCGAGTACGGGACGCACGATTTCACGAATGGATTCCAAAAAGAAGCCGCGCGCGTAAAAGCATTTATCGTTAAACAGACGAGCAAAGCGGAAAGGCCAAAGAAGTAATTCGCAAGGCTGTTGCCGTTATTCCACAAACTCAATCTCGACTTGATTGTCGATGTATCCGGCGGCGTGTGCATCGCCAAGGAATTTACGAATCGCCGCGCGCCCGGCATCGCCGTAATCCCGGGTGTAATCGTTGACATACATCCCGATAAACTTCCCGGCGAGCTCTGCATCCATTTCGCGGGCGTATGGTAATGAGTGGCGCACCGCCTCACCGCGGTGGGCAAGGCCGTAGTCGATGCTTTGTCGCACGATCTGAAGGAGGTCGTGCCGTACAGAATGCGGGATATCTTTGCGCAACACATTTCCACCGAGCGGCAGCGGCAATCCGGTTTTGCTTTTCCACCATTCGCCAAGATCGACAATCTTCGCAAAACCGAAGCGCGCGTAAGTGAGTTGCCCTTCGTGAATGATGAGACCGGCACCCGCCTGGTTATTTTTGACGGCGTCGAAGATTTGATTAAACGGGACGATGACGTGCTTGAAATCGCCGAGATAAAGCTGCAGGGCAAGATAGGCGCTGGTCATTCGACCAGGCACCGCAATTACTTGAGAACGTAACCAGTTCCTGACCTGATCATCCGATCGCATGCGCGGAATCTTTGTCCCATTGCCAATGAGGATTGGTCCGTAACCATCTCCCATGCTCGCGCCGCATGGCATGAGTGCATATTTGTCGCTGACGTGCGCATACGCGTGGATCGAGACCGCGGAAATGTGAAGTTCGCCGCGGAGGGCGCGTTCATTCAGTGTCTGAATATCTTCCAGTCGATGTTCGAACCGGTAACCACGGAGGTCGATTTTGTTTTTTGCCATTGCATAAAACATGAATGCATCGTCCGGATCGGGTGAATGTCCGAGCGTAAAAACTGCCTGATCCCACAGCATGAGCGCACGCTATCTGCCTACCCGGAAACGCGCAAGAACACCTCCGGTTATCCGTCCAGTCGCGGTTGCCGTTTGCGTTAGAAGAGCTGTTCCGGTAGCCTCAAACGCATGGCGAAATCCGGTCTCGGAAAAGGTCTTGGCGCATTGATTGGTGCTCGCCCGGCGCCGCTACGGGTCGAGGATGTCGATCCACGGGAAAACATTCACCAAGTCAGCCTCGCGAGCATTGTTCCGAGCGGACTACAGCCACGCAAGGATTTCGCGCCCGACGCATTACAGGAACTGGTCGATTCAATCCGGCAACACGGCATCATCCAACCGCTTATCGCGCGGCAGGTGGGCGATCGGTGCGAGTTGATTGCTGGCGAACGGCGCTGGCGCGCGGCTCAGGAGGTCGGCCTCACCGAAGTGCCGGTGATTATCCGGAGGGCCAACGATCTGGAAGTCCTCGAGATTTCGTTGATCGAGAACTTGCAGCGCGCCGATCTAAATCCAATCGAAGAGGCGCAAGGTTACGCCAGACTGGCGGGCGAATTTGGAATGCGCCAGGAAGACATCGCGTTAAAAGTCGGGCGCAGTCGCACGGCCGTTGCGAACTCGATGCGCTTGCTCGATCTGCATCCGCAAATCCAAGTCTGGATTGGGCAGAGTTTGCTTTCGGTTGGTCATGCAAAGGTCTTGCTCGCATTAAAATCCCCGGAGGAGCAGCTTCTCGCCGCGGAAACGGTTTTGCGGCGCAACGCCACCGTTCGGGCGACGGAGCGGGTGGTGGCACGCCAGCTCGGGATCGGCCGCTTGCGACGGAAGCCGCGCACCGTGGAGTTAACCGTTACTTCCGCCGCAATTGAAGACTTGCAAAACCGACTGCAACAACATTTGGGCGCCCACGTCACACTTCATCACGGCGAAAAACGCGGGCGCATCGAGATCGAATATTACGGGAGTGACGATCTCCAGAGGATCGTTTTGGTCCTCGGTTTGAGAGCGAGCGAAAGCTAAACGGACCGCGAAAAAAGCGCGGAGATGCGACGCCGATTTTTTTATCTCGATCTTAATTCGCGCACGATCTCGATCGGCGCCGCTTTAATTTTTCTTTCAGCGCTCAGCGGGGAAGCCGCCGAAACCTCCGCGAATGGAAAATCATGGGAAGAATTTTCCGGCGACAAAGCACTCGCGCATGTTCAGCAGCTCGTTGATTTCGGTCCGCGGCCGGCGGGATCCGAGGCGATCGAAAAATCCCGGACGTACATCGACAATCAACTTCGACTGGCAGGCTGGCAGGTCGCGCGACAGGCATTCAGCGGCGATACGCCGCGCGGGAAAGTCAGCTTCGTTAATTTGATCGCGCGCTTTGGAAAACCGATCCCGAAGGTCGAGCCCGGCTCTTTGTTTCTGCTCTGCTCGCACTACGACACAAAAATTTTCCGCGCGTTTCCTTTTGTTGGCGCAAATGACGGCGGCTCGAGCAATGGCGTTTTGTTGGAGATGGCGCGCGTTTTAGCGAAACATTCTGAGCTCGGCGCGAAAGTGGAGCTGGTTTTTTTCGATGGCGAGGAAGCGGTCGAAAGCTTTTCGGAAACAGACGGCATTTACGGCAGCAGGTATTTTGCGAAACAGCTCAGTGCGACAAAAGAATCCAAACAATTTCGCGGCGGCATTTTGTTCGACATGATTGGCGATCGCGCACTCAAGGTTACGCTTCCTCCGGATTCACCGACAAAATTGGCGCGCGAAATTTTTTCGTCGGCGGAAGCGCTGAAGTTGCGAACTTATTTTACCTACTTCGATCGCGACATCACAGACGATCATACGCCGCTCAACGCCGTCGGAATTCCGACTGTCGATCTTATCGATTTTCGATTCAGTTATTGGCACACAGCCGACGACACGATCGACAAAATCAGCGCCGATAGTTTGCAGAAGGTCGGGATGGTCGCGGCGTATTTTCTGTCCGAGTTCGCTTTCAAATGAAATTGCGTTTTTGGATGATGATGGCCCTCGTTTGCATCGGCGGTGCGTTGGCGAGCGAGCTTGTGGTTTGGTGTGCGGTTTGTCGCGATATTCTTGGCCGATTAGCGGGGCACGGCCATCTCGTCGCGCTGGTGCATCAACGCGGGATTTATGAGAGCGATCTCGAAAATGGAACTTCGAAAGAGCAGCTGATCGCGGCGCAAAATGTGCACTGGCTGTCGAGAAACGAATCCGTTCCGAAAGCGATGGTTGATCGCGATTATGATTTGATCAAAGCGCAGTTTGTCGATGAGAACGGATTTCAAAGCGCGTTGCGCTCAAACTGGCTTTGGCCGGTTTGTTTGCGCGCAGAGATCGAGGAGCAGCGACGCGATCTGCGTTGGATCGACAATAAAATTTCTACTGTGCTGATAAATGTTTCGGATGACGAGTGCCGCCAATTTTATGAGGCGCATCGTGATGCGTTTGTTCAGCCGCTGCGCTTTCGCGCCAATCATATTTTTTTTGCGGCGCCGGACGGATATCCTGCCGAAGTGATCGAAACGAAGCGACGTGCGATCGAAGCGGTCGCAACAGATCTGGCGCGCGGCGCCGATTTTTCGCGGCTTGCCGCGCAGTTTTCGGAAGACGAGGCAACCAAAGCTAATGGCGGCGATCTTAATTATTTCTCGTCGTGGCGCATTATGCCGGAATTCTTCGGCGCGATTGCCAAACTTCGGGTTGGCGAAACGAGCGAACCATTCCGATCTCATCTTGGCTTTCACATCGCGCGTTTGATCGACATAAAAGCGGCGCGCGCCCTGTCTTTTGAGGAGGCGCGACCGGAAGTAGTCTTGGCGCTTGAGAATGAAAAACGCCGAAGGGCATTGCAGAGTTTGGTCGCGGGTCTCGTAAGGCGTGCCGGGTTTGTGCGCTCGTCACGCTAGCGTGACGAGCAAAATTCGTGAAACTTCTGCATTGCCTGCCAGCTAGTTTAACTTCAGTCTGATGCAGCACCGATGCTCGTAGCGGCGGGGTGCTAAGAACCATTCAATGTCCCGAAGGCACAAAAATGTCGGAGTAATCGGTCTCGGGATTATCGGAAGCCGAGTGACCGAGACACTTCGCCAGAAGGGGTTCCATGTTTTCGTCTGGAACCGGACGCCGCAACTAGTTCCGAACTTTGTCGGTGCGCCCGCGGAAATCGCGGAGATGTGCGATTTTGTGCAGGTCTTTGTCTCGGATGATGACGCACTGCTTCAGATGGCAGAGGACCTTGTTCCGGCGCTGGCGCCGCGCCACATTGTGCTCGCACATTCGACCGTCTCGCCGCATTCGATGCGGCGAGCTGCATCGATTGTCGAAAGTCGCGGTGCGCGCTTTATCGAAGCGCCGTTTACCGGCAGCAAGACGGCCGCGGAAAAGGGCGAGCTTGTCTATTATGTCGCGGGGGACGATGCCGCATTACGGGAGGCGCGCCCGATTTTGGACGCCAGCGCGAAAGAAATTATGGTGATCGGAGAAATTGGACAGGCCACAGTCATTAAAATCGCGACCAATATGGTCACTGCCGCCAGCGTCCAGGCGGCGGCGGAAGCTTTGGCCCTAGTCCGAGCCGTCGGTCTGCCGATGGAAAAATTTGTCGAAGCCATGCGCGGCAATGCAAGTCATTCCACCACTCTCGCGCTTAAGTTGCCCAAAATAATCGAAGGGAATTTCGAGCCGCATTTTTCGATGAAGCACATGCTCAAAGACATGCAGATCGCAAGCCGATTAGCCTTGTCCCATCAGCTTGAGCTGGGAGTAACCGCTGCTGCGAGGGAGCGGCTTCTCGAGCAAATGCAACTAGGTTATGGGAACGACGATTACTCCGCTGTTGCGCGAAAGTATTTTGCCGATGTTCAACCGGCTGGTGGCGAAGAAGGCGGTTTCGAATTATTTGAACAGCCGGCGGTGCCCGAAGCCTTTCCGGGCGTTGAACTTCGTGGAGAGGTTTTGGAACCAGTTCAACCGGACAACTTCGTTCCCATGATGCCCAAAATAGCGGAGCAGGAGCCTGAAACCACTAACGATGCAATCGCTCCGGCGCCTGAGATCATACCGCCCGCGCCCGTTTCGGAAGAGTCAACGCCCGCCCCTTCTTCGGAAGACTCAACGCCTCAGGAGGAGAGTAGCACTGCGCTTCAAGAGGAAAATAGCACTGCGCCTCAAGAGGAAAGTAGCACTCCTGCTGCCGGCGAAGTATCGACACCGGTTTTGCCGCGCGAAGACGTTCAAGAAGAACAAACGCCGCGTGGCTTTCCAACGGGCCGCTGAGACGTGGGACCGGCTAGTAAGGAAGCGGTCGCACCAAAAGAAAAATGACGCCGCCGCTGCATGCACGGGAAGGCGTTCTTTTCGATTTCTCCGCATGCGCAAAACTTCGCATTAGAGGAAATGATCGCCTTCGTTTCCTGAACGGACAGATTACAAACGACGCTCGCAAGGCGACGGAATCGACCGCGCTCGAGGCCTGCGTCTTGGGCGCAAAAGGCAGAATGAATGCCTACATCTCCCTTTGCGCCGCGCCGAACTGCTTTTTAGTCGATGCCGATCCTGAGCTTCGAGAATCGCTCCAGCCGCGCCTCGAGCGCTATATCATCGCCGATGACGTGCAGATCGAAGATGTCAGTGATCGATTGTCGATCTTTCATGTTTTGAACTCAAGCCCTCCCGCACTGCCGACCGAGTTCAAGATTATATCTGCGAATCGTTTTGCCGGTTTTGGTTGGGACATTTGGCTCGAAGCAAAGCAGCGCGATCGGATTTTTCGCCAATTATCGGAAGAGTTCGACTTTTGTGATGTAGATTGCGCGGAAGTTTTCCGAATCGAACAGGGGATTCCTCGCTGGGGTCGCGAGTTGACTGCGGAAATCATTCCGACTGAAGCAAACCTGGAAGGGCGCGCGATCGATTATGAAAAGGGCTGCTACATTGGGCAGGAAGTGATCTCGCGTATCAAAATGTCCGGTCAAATCAACAAGCGATTATGTGGCTTGGTCTCGGTAAATGATTCGCCGCTTATTCCTGGAATGCGATTGGCCTCAGGGACGGAAGAGCGCAAAGAGGTGGGCTGGGTCACGAGTGCGGCGCAGAGCCAAAGCCTGGGAAAAGAGATTGGGCTTGGTTACGTCAAACGCGGCTTCAACTCCACTGGGTCACGGCTAGAAGCGTTTATACTGGAAGACCCCATGGTCACGGCGCGTTTGGAGATTGTCGATCTTCCATTCGTGCGCTGACGATGCGCCGTGGTATAATTTCCTTTGTTCCCGCTATTTGCGTAATTTTTTATGTTGCATTCTAAAGATCAGGGCGTGTAAAACTCAGTCCATTCTTCTTCCAAGGGCCCCATGAATCAAAGATTGCTCGCAGAGATCGGCCGCACCCAGCGGTTGGAAATTCTTAACTCGCTCAAACGCACTAAAGGAATGTCCGTCAACGAGCTCGTTGCCAAAATGAAGATGAGCTACATGGGCATTAAACAGCATTGCCTTACCCTCCAGCGCAATGGTTACCTCGATACTTGGCGGCGACCGCAGAAAATGGGCCGGCCGGAAATGGTTTACCGGCTTACGCGTCGCCCCCACGATCTTTTCCCTGCCGATAGCAACCAATTCACACTCGAGTTGCTCAAGTCAATTCAGGAAATGTTTGGCCTCAATGCGCCCGAGAAGGTTTTATACAATGCCTTCGAGAGAAAAGGCACGGCCCTCAAAGCGAAGGTAAAGGGAGAAACTGTGGCCGAGCGCGCGAAATGGCTGGCTAAGGTGCGTGATA
>QHPX01000019.1 GCA_003219195.1 Verrucomicrobiota bacterium | reverse complement strand
CGCTCTACATCATCGGCGGGTATAGCCGATACACAGAAGTGCTGAGCCTGACCTATACGACGGAACATATTCTCGCGGTAGCGGCGGCAGCGGCACTGAGTTCGCTGTTAATTTATTCGGCCGCGACTTTCGACCAGGCGATGAAACCGAGTCGCGGTGTGCTGTTAGTCAGCTTCATGGCATTTCTTCCGATGTCGTTGATTTACCGGCGATTTTTCCGGCAGCTCTTCGCAGCTTCGGCCGCGCAGCGGGCATTCCTCGTAATCGGAAGCGGTGAGCTTGCGACCCGTTTCTATGAAGCTTACAAACAATCGCCGAAGCAGCAGCAACTCGAATTCGTGGACAACGATGTGGCGCGTGTTGGATCGGCAATCGCAGGCGAGGGTTCGCCAATCGTTCAAGGCGGCATCGCGGCCAGGCTTGCGCAACTTGATGGACGTTACAGCGGAGTGATTTTAGCGGAGAGCTTTGATCGGCTTGGTCCGGAATTGCTCGAGCGGTTAGTGCGAACTCAATTTCAGCGCACGCGCATTTATACCCTCGAATCATTTTACGAGGCGCATTGGCGTCATGTGCCGATGCACACGATCGATCCGTTCTGGCCGCTGCAGATGGGTTTCCAATTGGCACGTATTTCGCCGTATCATTACTTAAAGCGTCTTTGCGACCTGCTCTTTTCGGCCATTCTCCTTCTGATTTTCGCGCCGCTTTTTCCGCTGATTTTCTTGTTGATTTGGATGGAGAGCGGCCGACCGGCAATCTTCCGGCAGTCGCGTGTCGGGCGCGAAGGTCACATTTTTACGGCATATAAGTTCCGCACGATGTTCATACGCGACCCGAACGAGGCGACGACTGAGGAGACGACCGATCTCTACACACGCAAAGGTGATCTGCGCGTGACGCGTGCTGGGCGCTGGTTGCGGAAACTGCGGCTCGATGAGCTGCCGCAACTTTGGAATGTCTTTAAGGGCGACATGAGCCTGATTGGTCCACGCGCGGAATGGGTCAGGTGCGCCCAGCGATATCAGAAAAAGATACCGTCTTATCATTTCCGGCATTTGGTGAAACCGGGGATCACTGGGTGGGCGCAGGTGAATTACCCTTACGGCGAGAGCGATGAGGACGCAGTCGAGAAGCTTCAGTATGATCTCTACTACATCCGGCATTACTCACTGACGCTCGATGCGATGATCGTGTTGAAAACAGTGCACACGATGCTCTTCGGCAAAGGACGCTAAAAGAAAGTAGCAATGAGAAAGGTGAAAGTAGTTTCAGAGAGCGGAGAAGGAGGGTCAGAGGAGAGGTTGAGTGGCCTCCGCTCGGGATGATGCAGATATAATGCCTTTGCTCCGCGACGCGGCTCGCTGGATTTTTTTGGCCGCTCTCATTTACGCTCCATGGGCCTACGGCGGCACAACATCGGCGGGCATCCAAATAATTAACTGGCTGCTGCTGGCCGCGTTCATTCTTTGGATCATCGAGCTGGTCGTTAGCGGGCGAAGCCCAGCACTTCCGCGCCTTTTGCTTTTTTTAACAGTCGCTCTGATTGGAATCGGCGGCTGGATGGCCCTCGACGCGATATCGATCTACGACTCGGATTTTCACACTTTCATTCCGCTGCAAAATTTCGCGCCGCACCTGACTGGCTCGGTTGATTACGCGATCAGCGTCGCATGGATTGTGCGCGGAGCATTGCTGCTTTGCGCGACTTTATTTGTGGCCGATTTTTCTCAGAGCAATCGGTGGTTGCTGCGGTTATGGTACACGATTGGTCTCGTCGCTGGGTCGATTGCATTTCTCGGTTTGCTCCAGAAAGCGACGGGCGCGCGGATGATCTTCTGGCAACCGGCGGGTCCCTATGCCAGCCAAACGTTTTTTGCAACGTACTATTATCACGGGAATGCCGGAGCCTTCTTGAATCTGGTCTGGCCATTAACTGCCGGTCTTGCTCTACGCGCCTTCACCACGCGATGTCATCCTGCCATGCGCGCAATGTGGATCAGCGTTTTTGTTCTTACCGTCGGCGGGGTTCTGGCCAATACGTCGCGCATGGCCCAGTTGATCGCGCTTTTGTTGGTCATTGCGATCTGCTTGCAATTTGGGCCAGTGCTTCTGCGAAAGCTTTCGCGCACCAAAAAAAATGCGATCCTCGCCGGCGCGATCGCGATTCTTTTGGCTATGTTCGCGCTCGGGTGGGCAAGCCATCTCGAGCAACCGCTCAACCGCTGGCAAACCCTGAGTCAGAACGTGCCAAACGATGCCCGTTGGCTGGCTTCACGCGTCGCGATCAGCGCGCTGCCTGATATTGGATTTTTCGGATTCGGCCCAGGAACTTTTCGCGTTGTATTTCCGTTCTATAACAGCGTGGCAATTAACCGCGCTCCGGGCGCCTGGAGATTCTTGCACGAAGATTATCTTCAGACCGCACTGGAGTGGGGCTGGCTTGGAAGCGGCTTATGGGGGCTGCTGTTTTTCGGAGGAATGGTGATCGCAATTCGCAGGTACAAAAACCCCTCGGCGCAGGACTGGACGCCGCGGAGACGCTTACTCCAACCTTTCGTTATTCTTGCGCTGGCCGGCGTGGCGCTGCACGCGCTTCTCGATTTTCCTCTTCAGATCGCCTCCGTTCAACTCTATGTGGCCACTTATCTTGGACTTTGCTGGGGCAGCAGCCGATGGGAGAAGGCAAGCGCGAAAGAAGGTAGGGCGGTTCACCGAACCGCCCCGGCGATTGAGGTCACTTAGGGGTCCGCTGGGGCGGCAGCCTTTGGCAAAACTCAGAGGTCAGACGATTTACGATGCGCCGTTATCTTTGCGATCAGAATTAGATCGTCGGTCGTAGCTGACAGAATACGATCCTTCGCCGGCGCCGTAACCGTGCGAAGCGTAATAATAATAATAGCCAACACCGCGGCCGCGATGCAAGCGATTCAGTACCAGACCGGCCGGGCGAATTCCCGAACTTGCCAATAAGGAAATTGCGCGGCGAACAGCCTGGCGCGGCGTTTTCCCTGCTCGCAGCACAACGCACACGGTCTGCACATACGGCATCATCAGCAGGGTGTCACTGACTGCGAGTATCGGCGCGCTGTCGATTACTACTCGATCAAAAAGTCGCGCGGCCTCAGTGACTAGTTGACCAAAGAAAGGGCCGGCCAGGATTTCGGCTGGATTGGGGGCGCGCCGTCCCCCTGCTAGCACAGAAAGCTGCCCTCCCGTCGCCGTTAAAATGTTTCCCGCCACGGCAACTTTGTCGGTGACGATATCAATCTCCCCGGCAGGAATCGGGCGCGCTGCCGAGCTGAGATCGGCCTCGCCCACCAGGCAATCCATGACCCCGGGAGCGCTGTCTTCCTCGGAATTATTTCTCTTCATGGCCTCCGGGAAATGGAAGATTTTGTGCATGTTTGGCCGGCGCAGGTCGCCGTCTATAAGGAGAACGCGATAACCTTGTTGCGCGAGTGCGAGCGAATAATTGGCACTGGTGAAACTTTTTCCCTCGTTGGGAAGAGCACTGGTAAAAAGTGAAATCTTGCGCTCGACCTCCGGTCCTAAAAGTGAAAGCGCCGCGCGCAAATTGCGAAAAGCTTCCGCGGCCGGATCGTCGGGAGCTTCGACGACAATGCGATAGTTTGATCCTCCGAAATGTCTGCTTCGTCGCTTCAATCGAGGGACCTTGCCTTCCTCTCCTGTTTCCGGAACAGCCGCAAAGACAGGCAGTCCAAACGCCGCTTCCGCCTGATCGACAGTCTTGATGGAGCGATCCAGTGTGTCGGCGCCGAGCACAAACGCGAGTCCAGCCACCAACCCGCCGAGGAGACCTAGAGCGATCGCCTTCGTGGGACTGGGGCTAATAGGTGTACGCGGAAGAGGCGAATGCTCGATAACACTGACCGCATTCGTTTTCACGTCCTTTGTTAAACTCGTCTCCTTGATCTGGCGGAGGACGCTCTCGTAGAGGACGCGATCGGTCTCAGCTTGCCGGGCCAACTCCTGATATCCAATTGCTGCCCGATTTAGCGCGACGGCCACGCCCTGCTGGTCTTGCAGTGCTCCTTGCAAACTGGCTTCGGTCGCCTTGGTCTGCTCGATCGCGTTACGCAAAATCGGAGGTTGCGCCATAACCGCTCGACGAAGCTTCTCTTTCGCCTCTGCCTGAGCAGCCTGCGCCGCCATCATCTTGGGATGCTTTTCTTTATATCGTAAAGTTAGAGTGGCGATCTCAGCTTCTACTTGCGTGAGGTTGCGCTGTGCTTCGTTCACCAACGCCGCTGCGGAGATGCTCGGAATCGCCAGCAAAGCGTCGATATTTTCGCCCGCCTGCTCGATTTGCTTGAGCTCGCCCTCGAGACGGAGCCGGTCGGCTTTGGCTGCCGTTAATTTGCTGTTCAGTTCCTGCAGCTTGTCCTCGACCAATCCACCACGGGGCCCACCAGCTCCCGCGCCCGATCCCGCCTGCGAACCGGTTGCGGCGGTGCCACCGCCGAGTTGCAAAGCGTCAGGGGTTTTCGCCTTGTATTCAGCAACGGCCGCCTCACTTTTTTGGAGATTGAGCTTTAGGCGTTCTTCTTCTTCCAGCAAATAGCGCAACGCATCCTGGCTGAACGAGGCGCGGCGCTCGATCGAATTGCGGATGTACTCGCGGCCAATCGATTCGGCGAGGCGCTGTGCCATAGCTGGATCGCGGTTCGTTACGTACAAATCAATCAGGCGCGTGCCGCGGCGAACCAGCGGCTTTACCATGCCCGTGAGTGCGCGGCTCAATGCTTCTTCGAGCGGTGTAAAAGTTGTCACGCCGATGGCATCGTCGATCTTGTTCTGGATGGGCGATGCGCCGGGCCGCGGCGTCGTTTTAGATGGGTCACCGCTGGCGATATTTTGGCCGAGGAGCGCGCGTCCACCATCTTCGGCCAGGCCTTCGGAGCGGATGACCCGCGTGAGAAGGGTCTGGTTCGTGAGGTTTTGCTCGATCGTTCGCATCGCTTCCTGGCTGGCCAGAAACGTTGAGCGCATGCGCAAGGCCGATTCTTCCGTCGACACGACAGTTGGTTCCTGAAACTCAACTTCCAGCACCGTATGGCCCTGATAGAGCTTCGGCGTTCGCGCGAGATAACCAAGCGCAAGAAATAGGCCGGTCAGAGTGCAAAGTGCGACGATCCAGATTTTCTCGACGAGCGAGTGCCAGAATTGACGAAAATCAAACCCGCCCTTTGGCTCGGCGAACTGTCCAGGCAAACGCGGTAAGGCTGCGTCATTGCCATTCGGGGAAACGGTGGCTGTCGTTGCAGAAGACGAAGGATTAATCACGAAGAAAATCTTGGCTCGAACGGAATCCTACA
Source organism: Verrucomicrobiota bacterium (assembly GCA_003219195.1). Lineage (GTDB taxonomy): Bacteria > Verrucomicrobiota > Verrucomicrobiia > Chthoniobacterales > UBA10450 > UBA10450. The sequence continues at coordinate 2,196 of QHPX01000019.1, read as the reverse complement.
CGCGAGCAGTACGCTCGGAAAGGCGCGCCGGCAAAAAATTTTCGGCTAAAAGATGCTTTCCCCGACCGTGACCGTATCGCCCGGCTCGACGCGAAAACTTCCGCCGCTCCCGCGTGTGAACCGCTTCGCATTAACTTTGAAAATCTGATCCCCGGCTGCCGCGGTATGTCGCCGTACGCTCACTCTCTCCGGCGCGGCGATGCGAGTGTAGCCGCCCGCCATCGCGATTGCTTCCAACAGGTCGATGCCACCGGGACTCCCATCCGGCATTTCATAACTGCCCGGTCGATTTACCTGACCCAAAACCGAGAAACGCCGCTTCGCATAACCAAGGAGCATGACATTCACTTTTGGATTCACCAGATAATCGCGAGCATAAAGTTCTGTGAGCTTTGAAGCAGCCTGGGTCAGCGTCAATCCCGCCAAATGGGTCGAACCGAGCAACGGCACGCTCAAGTTGCCATCGCCGTTCAATCGCCCATTCGTGCGCAGATCGTCTTCGCCGAAAACCTCGACTGCCACCTGGTCGTTCGCGCTCAAAATGTAACCAGCAGGCGCGCTAACGCCGCTATTTGGCGTCGGCGCGGAAACAACCGGCGGCAATGCCGACGTCGGTGCGGAGGGCTGTGACGCGACGGGCCCCGGAGTGAATTGCGCCAATAAGATGTCCGGAAGCAATGAGAACGCGAGCGCAACTGGCAACCACTGCCGGCGCGCTCTTGCTCGAAACCGATTCAGGCCGTGGCTAAAATCTGAAGGTGGTCCGAACGCCGACCTGATTATCATAGAAACTGAAAAAGTCGAACGAGCTGATGTCCTCGCGGTGGAGATAATAGACACCGGCACTCCAGAATCTGGTGATCAGCACGTCAACAGAAGGTTCGACAAAATAGTAGTCATCATCCCGCGTTGCACTCACTCCATTGACCGTGCTGAAATAATCGGCGTTCTCATAGCCGGCTGCGAGACCGAGGTAAATGCGCTGGAGCAAACGCTGCTGGATGCGGAGCGTGACACTTGTTGCCGCGAAATCTTGATCAGGAAAAAATCCGGAATTAAGCATCCGCCGACTGGCCGTCAGCGTGACGGTCGTGCCGTCGAACGGGTGGTAGACGGCGCCGGCCTCAAAGACAGGTGAAATGCGTTCACCCCGGTGGCCCTCAAACTGACGGAACTCAACGCCGCCGGAAGCAGTCAAACTCAACTTACCCGTCATCTGATAATTGATACGCACATTCACTTGCTCGAAGGTTTGATCCGGATTCGGATCGTCGACTAGATCGTAGCCCGCGGTGCCGCCAATCCCGACCACTACCTTTGGCGTCCAATTATAATTAATGTAAAGACCACCCGAAAAGATTTCAGAACTGATGAAATCGGGGTAGTCATAAATTGAGGCATCAAATTCGCCGGTTAAAAATAGTTTACCACTGAGCTCATAATTTGCTCTCAGGCGCGTGGTATAAAGATTCAGCCGCGTGCGTGCGCTCACGTCCAGATTTGCCTGCAGTCCAGTCGTATCGAGAGTGCTGTTAAGATTCGCGCCGTCGAGTATGGCCACATCCTGGCTCAGATTCAGTGTCAAACGGCTGAAGCGATACTGACCCTCGAGGCGGATCAGATGCTCAACAGTATCCTCGTCCGAGTGATCGACGAACAAAATAACACTCGGCATGTAATCCAAACGAATATAGTTTCCCCCGCGTCCCTCGATGTCGCCGAACCCAATCGTAATCATCGGCTCAATCGCAAAATAATAATCGGAGACTCGATTAACATGGCTGATAAAAATATTGTCGTCGTAAACCCCTCGAACGGTCAGCCGCAGATTGTAGTGAAACCGTCGCGGTTCGCCTGACGAATCACTCTCACCAGCGGTTGCCGCGCTCTGCGAGTTGTACGTGTCAACGGGATACGGCAACGAGGGAGGCGGTGGACCGGGATCAGTCTGCGCCACCGTGTAATCGGCCGAAGAAGGCAATGGCTCTTCTGTGATAGGGTCTTGTGCTCGTGCAGCGAAAGCGCAGACGATAAAAATTCCCATCTGCAACGCCAGTCCCACGCCGCACCACCGAGTAAGGATTCCAGCACGAGCACGTGCGGAAAATTGAGATCGCATCGGACGATAGGATCTGAGCTGCTCAACTAAAAGGCGAACCGCGATTGGCGCGCCAGCGTAGCTTTCTCCCATAAGAT
>QHPX01000018.1 GCA_003219195.1 Verrucomicrobiota bacterium | reverse complement strand
ATGTCATCACCAGTGAGCAAACTGCTCCACTCCAGTCCCTTGAATAATTGTTATGATCATCACGGCTGATCAGCAGTCTGCCCATTTTTACCCCGCCGGGTGACACAAAAACCAGTAAGCACGCACTTCTCGTTTAGCTATTCCTTGCTACGAAAAGTGAGAACATCCGCACCGGTGCTAGACATACTAAAGATGAATGGCTGGTTGATAATCGTTCTGGGCTAGTTTTGGTAGGCGTCGGAGGGTTTTTGGGCTTTTACGGTGCACAATTAAACAATCGCGCCGACAACGCCACGGCGTCCGAAGGCTTCAACACCCAAATTGCCACCGTGTTAAACGCGTAGCATCCGCGAAGGCTTCTATAAATGCGCAAGGAGTCTTTGAACAACCAGGCTCCACCTGCACTCCCGAAGCGAGCGTGCGCTATTTTCCCAAAGAATCCGACGTGCATTGGATGACACAAACCGTTCCCGGCGGGAATCGAACCCACATTTAAGGTTTAGGAAACCTCCGTTCTATCCGTTGAACTACGGGAACATTTTAGAAGTCAGATGTCAGAAGTCAGAGATCGGAAGTCAGACGTCGATCTTATAGCAAGACGCGAGCTGAGTAAATCGCGGACAATGCTTCTCTCATTGGCGTGCGGCCCATTCGCAGAAATGCACAGAGCGCTGACTACCCAGGATAATCGTCACAATTATTTAACGCATTGAAATGAGGCGGTTTGTGCACAGCTCGTGGCATGAGCGAATTCATGTGACGGCGTTTCAGCCGATCGAATTGCGCTCCGGCACGAGGTCTGCTGTAGAGACGAAGCCAATAGATTGGAGCACAACTAATTTAATTTTATGTTAAAAGGACTTTTCGGCTGGTTGTCGAGCGACATCGGGATCGATCTCGGCACGGCCAACACGCTCGTTTACGTCAAAGATAAGGGCATCGTCTTGAGCGAGCCATCGGTCGTGGCGGTACAGTCGGGCACGAACAAAGTGCTGGCGGTAGGCGACGAAGCAAAGCGGATGCTGGGCCGGACCCCGTCGAACATCGTGGCGGTGCGTCCATTAAAAGATGGCGTGATCGCGGATTTCGAGGTGACCGAAGCGATGCTGCGTCATTTCATTTCAAAAGTGCACAATGGCCGGGTGCGCGTGAAGCCACGCGTAGTAATCGCTGTTCCCTCCGGAATCACAGAAGTGGAAAAGCGCGCGGTGCGGGAAAGCGCCACGCACGCCGGGGCGCGCGAAGTCTATTTGATTGAAGAGCCGATGGCAGCGGCGATTGGCGTCGGTCTTCCGGTGCAGGATCCGGCTGGCAACATGATCATCGACATCGGCGGGGGAACGACGGAAGTGGCGATGATTTCGCTTTCGGGAATTGTGTTCAGTCGCAGCGTGCGCGTGGCCGGCGACGAGCTGGACGACGCGATCGTGCAATACATGAAGCGCGCTTACAATTTAATGGTCGGCGAACGCACGGCGGAGGAGATCAAAATCAAAATTGGTTCGGCCTATCCGACCGAGGAGGAGACAAGCATGGAAGTAAAAGGGCGTGATCTGGTCGCCGGATTGCCCAAAACGCTCAAGATCACTTCGCAGGAGGTGCGAGAAGCTTTGCTCGAGCCGATTTCTACGATCGTCGAATCGGTGCGCATCACCCTGGAGCGCTGTCCGCCCGAGCTTTCGGCCGACTTGGTCGATCGTGGGCTCGTGCTTGCAGGCGGAGGCGCCTTGCTGCGCGGACTCGATAAGCTTTTGAGCAGGGAGACCGATTTACCTGTCCATGTTGCGGAAGATCCGCTCAGCGCGGTGGCGGAAGGAACAGGCAAGTGCCTGAGTGAACTTAAGTTTTTGCGTCAAGTGGCTTCGACGCAGCCTTCTTCGGTAACGCGGGCTCCATTGGCCAATTTTGAAACGTCGTCGGCACGGATCGATAGAGCAGCGATGATTTTTTGCGGAGCCACGCCGTCGAGGTTAGGCGCACAACGTTAAATCGTTAAAACAATAAATCGTCGCGCGGTTTGAGTTTACCCTTGAACCGCCGGATTACATTTTCACCCGGCCGTGCGGCCGCGTCAGATCGACAATCGGGCCAAGCGGGACAATGCGCGTCGGGTTAATTTCTTCGTGGGTCATGTAATAATGGCGCTTGATGTGATCGAAATTAACCGTGTCGGCGATGCCGGGCTGCTGATATAAATCCATCAAGTAACCTTGCAGACTCGGATAATCGATGATGCGGCGAAGGTTGCATTTGAAATGGCCGTGATAGACGACGTCAAACCGGACCAGCGTGCAGAAAAGACGCCAATCGGCTTCGACGATGCGATTATCGAACAAGTAGCGGCTTTTCGATAAGCGTTGTTCAATTTGATCGAGTGCGTCGAAAAGTTTGCGGCACGAAGTTTCGTAGGGCCGCTGCCGCGTCGCGAACCCGGCTTTATAAACGCCATTGTTCACGTTCTCGTAAAGAAAATCGCAAAGCTTGTTGTGCTCGGCTTCGATCTCTTTCGGGAAAAGATCGACAAGCCTACTTTGCGCGACCGTGTTGAAGGCGTCGTTGAACATCCGGCAAATGTCGTCCTCGCAATTATTGACGATCTTTTTCGTTTCCTTGTCCCACAAAACGGGAACGGTTACGCGCCCATCAAAATTCGGATCGGTCGCGGCATAGGCTTCGCTCAAATAATCAAAGCCATTGATCGGATCGGTTGAATCAAACGAGTCCTCCGGCGGCCATTTCATCGAAGGAGGACGAAACGCCCAGCCTTTTTCATCGCGAATCGGATCGACGACCGTCATACCAATCACCTCTTCGAGTCCTTTTAACTTTCGGAAAATGACGGTCCGGCTTGCCCACGGACAGGCAAGCGAGACGTAAAGATGATAACGATCCGCCGCAGCGGCGAACGGAGTCGATCCATCATTCGAAATCCATTCGCGGAACGTGTCTTCCTGACGCTGAAATTCACCCGACTCGGATTGTTCGGAAGGAAGGTGAGATGGCACGGGAAAAACCAGAAGTTACCAAGCAGGAAGTAGAAAGAAGAAATCTACACGTCTGAGATCTGGAGAACTGCGTTGCCTTCCAATTTGCCGGAGCGGAACTTTTCCAGCGCGGTGTTGGCTTCTTCAAGTGGAAAGGTTTCCGTTTTCGTGCGAACCGGGACGCGCGGTGCGATCTCGAGAAATTCCTTGCCGTCGCGCCGGGTCAGATTTGCGACCGAACAAATGGCGCGTTCGCCCCAAAGATCGGCATACGGAAACGAAGGGATGTCGCTCATGTGAATGCCGCCGCAGACGACGATGCCGCCTTTGGTCAGCGCGCGCAGCGCCGCCGGCACGAGCGCACCAACTGGAGCAAAGATGATCGCGGCGTCGAGCTTTTCCGGCGGCATTTCATCGGAGCCGCCGGCCCAAACCGCGCCGAGTTTTCTCGCCGATTCCTGCCCAGCTTTATCGCGCGGGCGGGTGAATGCATAGACTTCGCGGCCCTGATAAATCGCAATCTGCGCGATCAAGCGCGCGGCATTGCCGAAACCGTAAATGCCGAGCCGCGTCGCGTCGCCTGTTTTACGATACGAGCGGTAGCCGAGCATTCCGGCACAAAGAAGCGGCGCAACATCGACATCATTATATTGCTCGGGCAATCGAAAACAAAATCGCGCGTCGACGACGGTGAAATCGGCGTAACCACCGTCAATGGTATAGCCGGTGAAACGCGCGCGATCGCAAAGATTTTCCCGGTTAGATCGACAATAAACGCATTCGCCATCGGTCCAGCCGAGCCACGGAATGCCAACGCGCTCGCCAATTGAAAATCCTTGGACGCTTTCGCCGAGCTCTTCGATGCGGCCGACGATTTGGTGCCCGGGAATGAGCGGCAGTTTCGGATTTGGCAATTCACCATCGACCAAATGCAGATCGGTGCGGCAAACCGCGCACGTCTTAACGCGGACGAGCAATTGTCCCGGGCCCGGTTTTGGTATCGGCACATCGCGCTGCACGAGCGCGTTTCCCGGTTTCTCGAGAATCATCGCGCGCATGTCGACTAGTTTCACCGGCCTCCCTGCACACTCAACTCCCAGCGATATCCATCCGGATCGTGGAACCAGACGCCCATGTGCTTCGAGCCAGGCGATTCCGGACCGATTTCCTCGCCCGGATCCTCGAGATCGACTTTGTGTTTCTTCAGATGCGCGAGCGCTTTTCGCAAGATCGACATGTTGGGCAGGTGGAATGACATGTGATCGATCGTTTGTGGCGCCGGTTTGCCTTTGAGCAATGCGATGGTGACGTTGTCGTTGCCAACGGCGACGCCATTTTCGAATTCGAACTCTTTGCCCAAACCGAGCACGCGCCCGAACCATTTTGCGCTTTTCTTTGGATCGCGAACCGCCAGCCCAAAGTGACCGACGACACCAAGTGTGAATGGAGGCTTCATGACAATTATATCGTCTTTATTTAGCGATTGAGCGAATCAGTGGATTTCCTGATTAGTTGAGTCTTGGTTCAATCCGTAATCCGAGATGTCCACGCCATTTTTTCTTTTCGCTTCCGGCGCTGGCGCGCCTTCTTCGCATCCGTGGATGCAATCGTGGAAAACACGCCTGGCGAACATCGGGCGGGTGGCGGTTTTCGATTATTATTATATGCGGGAAAATCGGAAGCGGCCCGATCCTTTGCCGCAATTGATCGCGGCGCATCGAGCGGCGCTTGCCGCGGCGCGACGACCGTCAGGTGTTGCGACCATTCTCATTGGCAAGAGCATGGGCGGACGCATCGGATGCCATGTCGCGTTGCAAGAAAAGGTGGATGCGATCGTTTGTCTCGGCTATCCGCTCTGCGCCGCCGGTGATCGCACAAAGCTTCGCGATGAAGTTCTGCGCGCTTTGCGAACGCCAATCCTCTTTGTCCAGGGAACGCGCGATCTGCTTTGTCCGCTCGATCTTCTCGAAAGTGTGCGCGCAAAAATGAAAGCGCCGAACTTTCTCCATGCTGTTGAAGGCGGAGATCATTCATTGGTTGTGGCCAAGCGGCATTTGCAAGCCACCGGCGAAACGCAGGAGAATGTCGATCACCGAATACTCGAAGCGATCTCCGAGTTCGTTGACCGATTTACTGGTTGTTGAATTCCGATAGTGTCTACGAGCGGGACAGAAGGAATCAGTCTTTCACGGACTTGGGGATACCGACGGCAGCGGCGGCGCGGCTGGGCTTCCTGACGGCTTAGGTAATTTGAAAGTAAGCTTCACCGACTGAGTGGAGTTCTGGCTCGCGGAAATTTTTGGTCCAATACTAAGAAAACTGAACACCGGGATGCTTGCCGCACCGCTCCCTTCATATTTGATCGAGTATAGAAGAGTAATCGCAAACTTTTCGAACTCCACTTTTCCTATGGCGGGCGCGTCCTGCACAGCTTGAGCGGCTCCTTTGATCGCGTCCAGAAGTTGGTCGTGAAATTTTTTCATGTCGATCTTCGGCGTCTTCGTGCCTGCCGCCAAGATATCAACGAAATCCTTAAGAGGAGCCTCCGCCAACGTCTGTATATCCGCTGCGGACAACATGTTGATGGTGTTAGAGAAACTTTTGATATCGAGCTGCGGAGTCGGAGGTTTAGGAATCCCCTGAGCATTTTCGGTTTGGACTTTAAAGGTGAACTCGGCGGCATCGAGCTTCGGACTTAACGCGGCCTGATATTCCGCTACGGTCTTCTGCACCACGCCAACCACTACCTTTAACGGTAGTGGCGGTTCTGACGGCGCAGGCTTAGCCGGTTTGGCGAGCGGCGCGCCGAATGTCGAGAGGGGAATAGTAGATGCGAGCAGCAACGGACATATTCGCGAACATATTATTTGCGATCGATTGCTCTTAGATGGGAGGGTTATTTTCATTCTCGAATTCGGCATCTCAGAAAAATCGGCGTCAAGCCTTTTTGCATTGGAAAGTCGGCCGGCAAACCGGTTCTCCGACATATTCACCACCGCTAGTCGGTGACCAGCGAGAGATTTAATTTTGCGCGCCGTGTAATGTGCGTTAGCAAGAACAAATGAAACAGCAAGCGTTGATCGGCCCAATGTTCGTCGCGTCAGGCAGATTGCTCGAACGATTCGAAGAGCAACGAGAATTCTAGACCCCGACGGTCACAGACCGCAGCTACAGCGAATTACTCCCGTCCCCAGACCATCGCGACACTCGTGGTCAGGCTTCCGCCCATGTTGAAAGTCAGGAATTTTTTCACGTTCTCGATCTGGCGCGCGCCGGCTTGTTTAGTGAGCTGCTGATAGGCGTCGAATACTTGGCGCACGCCGGTCGCGCCGACTGGATGACCATCCCCAATTAACCCGCCGCCAGTGTTGACCGGAATTTCGAACGCAAGTTTGCCGCTCTTTTGATTGCGGACTTGCGGCAATGCCGTTGCGCCGCTTTTCACGAGCTCGGCGCCTTTGCCCGATTCGGCGAGACCGAGAATTTCGTAAGCGACAATTTCAGTGATGGAAAAGCAATCGTGGACTTCGGCGCCTTGCATGTCGCGCGGCTTCAAGTTCGCCATCTTAAATGCTTTCTCCGCCGCTTTGCGCGCGGTCGAAAATGTTGGCGCATCCTTTTTGTCGAGCGGGAGATAATCGGTTGTATGCCCGTACCCGAGTAATCGGGCCGTCTTAGTTTTATCCCGTCCGATTTTGTCCAGATATTTTCCGGAAACGAGCACAACTGACGCCGCACCATCGGTGATCTGCGAGCAATCGGAGACTTTGAGCGGCGGCGCGACAGTCGGATTTTTGTCCGAAACTTGCGAAGCGCAATCGAGCGTGAGATCGGCATCGCGCATCTGTGCCAGCGGATTGAGTTTCGCGTGCGCGTAGTTTTTCCACGCCACCTGCGCGAGGTCTTCTTCGCTCGCGCCGTACTTGTCGATGTAAATTTGTGCGATCCGCCCGAACAATTTCGGGAACATAAAATCGCCGTACTCCGGTTTTTCATTGTGATAATCGGCCGCCGCGCCGAGGACGTCGGAGCCGTCGAGCGACGACATGGTTTTCTGCTGTTCCGCGCCGACCACGAGCACGACATCGTGAAATCCGCCGATGATCCACTGGGCGCCGAGCAAAACGGAAAGCGCGCCGGAAGCACAAGCCGCTTCGGTGTGCATCGTCGGAATGCCGCGCAATTTCGGATCGATCTCTGGAATGAACGCGCCGAGTTGCAACTGTTTGGTGAACTGGCCGGCATTGAAATTGCCGACCGTGCCCGCCTGAATTTCCGCGGGATCAATCTTCGCATCGTCGATCGCTTTCTTGCCGGCCTCTGTGATCAAATGCCGGATGGTTTTGCCTTCCTTCTTCAGGTTGCGCTTAAAATCGGTGCGTCCGCCGCCGAGAATGTAAACTGACTCGCTCATATATATTAATTTAACTATTCTTTCCTCTCTGTCATCCCGAGCGAATGCGAGGGACCTGTCAGGCTTTCAAGACCTTCAGCAAATCAAAACGCATTCCGCAACGTCCTCGCTACGCGTTTATGTTTCGATTTTGGAAAACAAGTTATGAGCAGGAGAGATCCTTTGCTCCGCTCAGGATGACCCGCCGCCGAAGGCGCTGATCCCCGTGATGTCCTCGCCGACGACCAGTGTGTGGATGTCGTGCGTGCCTTCGTAAGTGTAAACGGTCTCAAGGTTCATGAGGTGTCGTATCACGGAATAGCGATCTGTGATGCCCACGGCGCCAAGTATGTCGCGCGCCTTGCGCGCGCATTCGAGCGCCATCCAGACGTTGTTCCGTTTCGCCAGCGAAATCTGCGCGGGGAGCGCGGTGCCCGCCTCCATCATGCGGGTGAGACGCAAAGCGAGCAATTGCGCCTTCGTAATCTCTTGCACCATCCAGACGAGTTTTTCCTGCACGAGTTGGAAGCCGGCAATCGGGCGGCCAAATTGTACTCGCGATTTGGCGTAGGCGAGCGCCGTTTCGTAACAATCGATGGCCGCGCCAATCACACCCCAGGCAACGCCCGCGCGCGCCTGTGAAAGACACGAGAGCGGCGCGCGCAATCCCGACGCCTTGGGCAGTCGATTCTCCGCCGGTATCCGGCAGTTTTCGAACCAGCACTCCGACGTGCGCGACATGCGAAGACTGAACTTTCCCTCGATATCCTGCGCGCGGAATCCGGGAGTATTCTTCTCCACGACGAATCCGCCTACGCGCCCGTCGTCGTCCTTCGCCCAAACCACTTTCACATCTGCGATGGAGGCGTTGCCGATCCAGCACTTGCTGCCGTTCAAAACATAATGACCGCCGTCGCGCGTGGCGCGGGTTTCCATACCGGCAGGGTCTGAGCCGTGCTCGTGTTCCGTCAGTGCGAAGCAACCTACGCGTTCACCCGACACCAGTCCCGGCAGCCAGCGCGCGTGTTGCTCGGGCGTGCCGAAGGAATGAATCGCGTATATGGCGAGCGCCCCTTGCACGGACGCCTCCGAGCGCAGGCCAGAGTCGGCCCGTTCAAGCTCCTGCATGATGAGGCCATACGCCGTGTAACTCAGCCCAGCACAACCGTGCTCTTTTAAGTACGGAGCAAAGAGGCGCAACTCGCCCATGCGCGGCCGGAGGCGTTCCGGAAATTTGCCCGCACGATGGCATGGCACGATCTCGCGCATGACTTCCTCCTGCACAAAACGCTGCGTTCGATCGCGTGCCGCGCGCTCGTCGTCAGTAAGCAGGTCTTCGATCGCGTAATAATCCAGCGAGGTCATGTGGTGCGGTTCTTGAAACACGCGGAGCTTAGCGGCCACGCGACGCGAAGACAATGCCGCCTCGCTCCGCTCAATGTTGAACATTCAACGGTTTGAATCGAACAGCATGGAGTTCATCTCAGTGTGTCACGAACTCGTGCACATCATTGCTTCGAATCCTTCGGCGCAGGCGAGGCGACGAGTTTTTGAAAGCGTGGGTCGCCGCGGAGCGGATCGAACATCGGATCGAGCCGGAGCAGCGCAGGAGTAAGCGGCACGTTTTCAGCCAGCACGCCAATGTACGGTATCGAGAGTAGTTTTTGTAAAGTGGCGATGGCGCGGTCGGGTTCCCCCATCTGCGCCGCTACCCGGGCGAGGATCTCGATCGACCCGGGACCATTCAACGCGTCTTTCTCGATCGGGACCGCAGCCATGGCCCGTTCCGACAGAGCCAACGCGGCGGCTTTGTCACCGAGGGCCATATTGGTCAGGGCGAGATCTTCCATGAGGTTATCATTTTCCGGCTGTTCTTTGAGGAAAGGTTCCAGTTCGCTGCGGGCCTGGCGCCAGGTTTCCTGCGCGGCGGCGCGGTCGCCGGCGACTTCTTGCGCCCAGCCTAACCAAAACCGCAGTTCGCCCTTGTAAAAACCCAACGCTGGATCAGGCTTGGCCAATATTTCCGTTAGCCGAGGGATGATTGGTGCGGGGCGGCGCTCCAGGATCGCTTGGTAGACTTGTGTTTCCAACGCGGGGGCGTCGTCGGCAGGGTGGAGCGGAGCAAGGAGCTCTGAGGCCCGCGGCAGATCGCCCTCGGCCTGTGCGATAGCCGCCTTTTGCACGAGGGTATCCAGGTCGTCCGGTGTGATATTTAAAACCTGATCAAGCTTGCGCAGCGCTTCGGGGAAACGACGAAGGATTTTGTAGGAAAGTGCATGCTGGGTCAGTAGCCTCAGGTTGCGCGGGTCGAGCCGCTCGGCTTCGTTGAAGTACGACTCGCTCCGGTCCCACTGGCCTCGCCTCCGTGCGACATAGGCCAGTGACGCAGGAATCTGGCTGTTGTTAGGAAGGAACTGACGTGCTTGCTCAAAGTAACGCACCGCCGTGCCGTAATCCTTTAAACAGGCGTAGTGGTATTGGCCTTTGGCCAATATGGCCTCGCCGAGGTTGGGCTGAAGAGTGAGCGCGGTTTCGGCTGCCTGCCGCGCCTCTTCACGCAGGGCGACCGTTGGTTGAAGACTCAGTGAGATATAGCCGCGCGCATCAACGATTGACAGCAGCGCCCAACTAAGGGCGAACTTCGGGTCCAATCGCACCGCTTCTCTGAGGTATTTCTGTGCGCCGAGGGAGTTGGCGGATGTGTTGGCCGTTTTCAGACTATAAGCTAGGCCACGCAGGTAGGCATCGTAAGCCTCGACGTTGTCTGTCGGTTTGGCGGCGATGACTTGCTCTTCGCGACCGGTGAGGTGCGCTCGCAATTGCTCGGCGATGGCTTTGGCCACTTCACTCTCGACCGAGAAGATGTCGGTCACTTTGCGATCGAACGTATCGGCCCAAAGATGGGAATCATTAGCTGCCTTGATCAACTGCACGTTTACGCGCACGGCATCGGCGCTCTTCTGCACGCTTCCTTCCAGGATGTGGGCGACGCCAAGCTGCCTCGCGATCTCAGGCAGGTTTTCCGGCGCGCTTTTGTAATGTTGCGTGGATGTGCGCGAGATCACCTTTAAATCGGCGATCTTGGATAAGCGCGTCAGAATCTCGTCCTGAATGCCGTCGGCAAAGTAGGCGTTGGCTGGGTCTTCGCTCCGGTTTTCAAATGGAAGCACCGCGATGCTTTTTTCCACGATCGCCATGGCCGAGCGCGTCGGTCTCCGCAAAAGGAAGACGAAGGCAGCGACAATCGCGGCAAGCACGAGCAGCGCGATGACCACTTCTGCCCAGCGCACGCGGGCGCGATGTTTCTGCACGGTCTCGAATTTCCGGGGCAGCGTCGCATTGCCGAATTGATCGTCATAGAGGTTCACGACCGAGACGCGCACGCCATGTTTCACTTCGCACGAACCAAGATCGTGCAAGAGCGGTCGCCACTGTTCGTATTCTTCAAGGTCTTCAGCGACGTGTTTGGAGAGAAGAATGTGACCAGCGTCGCCACAATCCATAACCCGCTGCGCCATGTTGATCCCGGCGCCCGCGAGATTGGCTCGTTCGTTTACATCAACCACGCCGCTAACTGGCCCGCTGTGAATTCCCATCCGAAGTTGCAGGCGCGAATGCTCCTTGAGCGCGCGGCTGATTTCCACCGCACATTGCGCGGGCGCTTCCGGACTGACGTAAAAGACCAGCGCCATCCCGTCGCCGGTCGGGATTTTAAGCAAACGGCTCGCGGCTTCGGCTCGTTGAAATTGCTCGGACGCGCGAACAATCTGGTTTAGTTCCTCAAGCGCCGCGTGCTGGTCGTTAATCGAAAGCTTCGAATAGCCAACGATGTCGATGAACAAGACATGGGCGATCTCGAGCTGGATCTCCTTTTTAACTTCAGCGGGCATCTCGCGATCGGGCGTGAACTCAGATATTCAATTTCGTTGCCATGCCTGTCGAGAGCAAAGCGGGAAGTCCCTCATCGCGAATAACCAAACAAACGTCGAACGCTCAACGCTCAATTCAGCGCTTCTCAGTTGGACGCCTGCTCGCGAAAGCTGTCGGAGTTGGACGTTGAACGTTGGGCGTTTTCATCCGAAATAGCACCCAGCCATGGCACGACTTCACGAATATCAAGGCAAATCCATTCTCGCCGCTAACGGATTCAAGATTCCGCGTGGCCGAGCCGCCTCAACCGCTGACGAAGCGGTGGCGGCGGCGAAAGAGCTCGCGGGTCCCGCAGACGCGGGAGGTGGCGAAGTCGTTATCAAGATTCAAGCCTGGACCACCGGACGCGCCGGTATTGGCGGCGTCGCGTTCGCCAAAGAACCAGATGATGTTCGCGCTCACGCCGCGCACATGCTGGCGATGAAAGTCGGACAATTTCCGGTTGAAGCCGTGTTGGTTGAAGAGAAGATCGACATCGAGCGGGAGTTTTTTCTTTCGTTCGCCATTGATGACGCCGCCCGCGCCCCGGTGATCATTTTCGCCACTGGCGGCGGCAGCGGAATCGAAGAGCGGGCCGCCTCGACCCGGCGCATCGCCTGCGATGTGAATCGCGGACCACTGGAATCGGCCGTTGGCGACGCGGTCGATTCGTGCGGACTTTCGCCGGCGCACGCGGCGCAACTCGCTGAGTCGATTCAAAAATTATTTGCCGCCGCGCGCAGTGTTGAAGCCCGATCGCTTGAAATTAATCCGCTGGTGCTGACCAAGGATGGCGAGTTCGTCGCGGCCGATTGTCGGATCACGATTGATGATTACGCCGTCGCGCGGCATCCTGAACTGGGGATTGAAATTGCGAGAGAATTCGATCATCCGCCCACCGCTCTTGAACGGGTGGCTTACGCCGTCGAACAAAGCGATCATCGCGGCACATTTTATTTCGCGCAGTTGGCGACCCTAGCCGCCAAAGATTCCAAAGGTCTGGTTGGTTTTCACGGGGCGGGCGGCGGCGGATCGATGATGTCGATGGACGCCATCGTCAACGCGGGATTCACCATCGCCAATTTCACCGACACCAGCGGCAACCCATCCGCGTCCAAGGTGTATCGCGCCAGCCGAATCATTTTGGCCCAGCCCGACCTGGTCGGATATTTCGGTTCCGGCTCCGGCGTCGCGAGCCAGGAGCAATATTGGTCCGCCTACGGATTGGCCAAAGCATTTTGGGAACTCGATCTGGATATTCCCGTGGTGATTCGTTTGGGTGGCAACACCGAAGATCGCGCCGTGGACATCTTGCGACGAATGTCCGGGGTGCTTCGCGCCCCGGTCGAAGGCTACCGCAAGACCGACACGCCGGCCATGATCGCCGAGCGCTTCGCGGAACTTGTCGCGGGTGGAGACGGCACGAAATGGAAACCGCGCGCTCCGCGCGTGCCGAGGCTCGTCAAGGGTTCATCGGCCACCATGCTTCCCGTGAAAAATGGTCGCGTGTGGATCGACACTGCGAAGTGGTCGCAAATTCGCGGCGCCGTCGAGACGCACTCTGGCGGATTAATCGTGGATCGCGCAGGTGCCCCGGCAGCGGCGGTGGCGAGCGAAGAGTTCGCCAACAAAGATTCCGAGTTGCTCGCGTGCGATGTCGAATGCCGGCTCGCCGGAATGGAAGGCTTTTATTTGGAACTCGATATTCCCGGACTGGACAAACTGATTGGAGGCGCGCGCTAAATGGCAATCTTGATCGACGAGACAAAGCGCGTTCTGGTGCAAGGCATCACGGGCCGCGAAGGTCAGGCGCGCACGCGCTTGATGCGCGAGTATGGAACCAATGTTGTCGCGGGTGTAACGCCGGGCAAAGGTGGGCAGACCGTTCTTGGCGTGCCGGTGTTCAACACGCCGCAGGAAGCGGTGAAAGCGCTGGGCAAGATCGACATCTCCGTTCTTTTTGTTCCCGCAGCCGGCGTAAAGGACGCGGCCATCTCGGCGATTGATGCCGGAATTCAACTCACGGTGCTCGTGCCCGATCGCGTGCCGGTGTGGGACGCGATGGAAATCGCGGCGGCGGCCAAAGCGAACGGCGCGATGTTTGTCGGACCCAACACGCTTGGAGTGTTGAGTCCGGGCAAGGGCGTGGTCGGCATGATCGGTGGTCGCGCTGAAAGTGCAAGACAATGGTTCAAGCCCGGCATCCCAACCGGTGTTGGAGTGATCAGTCGCTCCGGCGGAATGGCTTCAAGCACGGGCTACTACCTGGGACAGGCGGGGGTACGCATTTCAACCATCGCGCACATTGGCGGCGATGCAGTTCTTGGAATTCGTATTCCAGATGCGGCGCTGATGTTTGAAGCCGATCCGCTCACCGAAGCCATCGTCATCTTTGGTGAAATTGGTTCGTCACAAGAAGAGGAATTAGCGCAGCTGATTCGCGATCGAAAAGTAACCAAGCCGGTGATCGCATACATCGGCGGCAAGGCGGCGCGCGAAGGCACCCGCTTCAGTCACGCGGGCGCAATCATTGAAGGTGGCCGCGGCACGCACGCCGGCAAAGTGAAGGCGTTGCGCGAGGCCGGTGCCACCGTGGTCGATGCGTTTGGCGAATTGCCAAGCGCGGTGGTTGAAATTCTCAAGCAAATGAAAGGACGGAGTCTTATGAGTGAAACCGACAGGAACGCAGTGTGGAATACCGCGATCACACGCATTGAACCTAACCGAGTCGCGGTGCGCGGATACGACATCGCTGAACTCATGGGGCGCGCGTCTTTTGGCGCGGCGGTGCACTTGATTTTGACCGGCGAATTGCCGGCGCCGCCCATCGCGCGATTGATGGATGCGGTGTTGGTGGCGTCGATCGATCATGGCGCCACGCCGCCAAGCGCGTTGGCCGCGCGAACTGTCGCATCCACTGGCGCTTCGTTGAGCGCGTCGGTCGCAGCCGGCGTCATGTCGATCAATCGGCATCACGGCGGCGCGATTGAAGATTGCGCGCGGCAACTGAAAGCGATTGCGGATCGCGCCGCGAGTGAGTCCATTTCGATGGATGAAGCCGCCACGCGCACGCTCGCGGCCGTGAAGGAAGCGGGCGAGCGAATGCCGGGATTTGGTCATCGCTATCACACCAAGGATCCACGCACGGCGCGGCTGTTCGAGCTGGCGCGCGAAGCCGGCGTGGACGGAGCGCACATGAAAGCGGCGCGGGCCGTTGAAAAATCCCTTGCCGATGCGAAGAAACCGCTCCCCATCAATGTGGACGGCGCCGTCGGAGCCATCCTCGCCGATTTAGGGATGAATCCTGCGGCCTTCAACGGTATTTTCATGATCGCTCGAACGCCCGGGCTTGTCGCGCACGTCATCGAAGAACAGACCCGCGAAAAACCGATGCGTCGAATTGATCCAGTCAATCACGGCTATGACGGGCCCGCTCCTAGGAGCGTTCCTCTTAATTAAGATCGACAATCACCATGACAACAACCCAACGAACCAACTACGGCGTCAACGAAATTGCGGAACTCTTTCCCAGCTTGATGAAGATCAAGGACGAGTCGTTGCGCGAACGCGTGGCTGCGGTATGGAACGAAGCCATCACCACGGGCTGCGGCGGGAAGGGCTGGACCTTTGACGAACTTCGCGCCGTCAAGTTCACACTGCTCGCCGGCGACATCGACATGACATTCGTTGAGCATCTGAATTCATGCGCGCTGCAATGCATCGCCATCGCGGATGTGCTGGAGAGTTCGTTCCGCTGCGGCATTCCCGTCCAGCGCGACTATCTCATCGCCGGCGCGCTTCTGGCCGATGTGGGCAAGCCGCTCGAGTTTGATAAGGATGCGTCAGGCAAAGTGATTCAGGGGACATTTGGGCAGCAAGTGCGGCATCCGTTCAGCGGCGTCGCGCTGGCTTACAAGCACGGCATTCCCGGTGAAGTCATGCATATCATCGCTACGCACAGTCATGAAGGCGATAAGGTGGAGCGGTCGATTGAGTCGATTATTTTTCATCACGCCGACTTCGTGGACTTTGATATCGCCAAGTTTCTTGGCAAGCGCGCCGCCAAGAAGTGACGCGTTGGGTGCTGTCCTAATCAGTTTTCTTAAGTTGGAAAAATCGCGCTTTTCCCGAACGTTAGGGTAACGCTTATGCCACTGACGTTTGAATGGGATTCGCGCAAAGCGCGATCGAACCTCACCAAACATGGTGTCGGCTTCGAGGAGGCTTCAACTATTTTCGGCGATCGGTTGTCGCTCACGATTCCCGGTCCCGAGCATTCGTTGGCGGAGAAGCGTTATGTCACGATGTGCAGAGCGTTTAACGCTAAATTGCTCGTTGTCGTTCATACGGACCGAGGCGATAATACCATATCATCAGCGCAAGACACGCCAGCCGACGAGAACGCAAGTTTTATGAAGAAATCACCGAATAAATCCGCACGAAAACCGCTGCGCAATGAATACGCTTTCTCGCAAGGTGAGCGTGGGAAATATGCGCGGCGTTATGCGCACGGAACAAACGTCGTTGTCTTGGAGCCTGATGTCGCGAAGGTTTTCTCCAACTCTAAATCCGTGAACGTGTCGCTGCGCAAAATCATTCGTGAGCGCGCGCCGGAATTGGCGAAGTAAGTAAGCTGGTTGGATCAGATAATGGGCCTCACGCTCGTCGAGAAAATTGCCGCACGGCACGCGGATGGACTTGCTCCTGACACGGTGGTGCGCGCCGGAGATTTTGTTTCGATTCGGCCGCGTCACGTGATGACGCATGACAACACGGCCGCCGTGATGCCGAAGTTCAAGCAGATTGGCGCGACCGCGATCGCGGATCCAGCGCAACCGGTGTTCGCTATCGATCACGACATTCAAAACGTCACGCCGAAAAACTTGGAGAAATACGCCAAGATCGAAGCATTCGCGCGCGAGCACAGCATCGATTATTACCCGCCCGGCACCGGCATTTCGCATCAAGTGATGGTGGAGCAGGGCTACGTTGTTCCCGGCGCGTTGGTGGTGGCCAGCGATTCGCACTCCAATTTGTACGGCGCCACGGCGGCACTGGGCACGCCTGTAGTGCGAACCGACGCCGCGAGTATTTGGGCCACCGGAGTCACATGGTGGCAAGTTCCGAAAGTGGCCAAGGTGGTGCTGAAAGGAAATCTCTCCGCCGGCGTCACAGGCAAGGATGTCATCATCGCGTTGTGCGGACTCTTCAACAAAGATGAGGTGCTCAATCACGCTGTTGAATTTGTGGGCGATGGCGTGGTGAATCTTTCCATGGACGCGCGCATGACCATCGCCAACATGACGACCGAATGGGGTGCGCTCGCAGGCGTATTTCCATTTGATCAAGTGACGGTGAACTACTTGCGCTCACGCGTCGGCGAGTTCACCAATCCCAAACGCCCGGGAACACGCGGCCCCAAGAGTCGCTCCGGCTACACCAACGCCGACATCGACGGGTGGTGGCAGAATCGAACCGAGTTCAGCGCTGACGCAGACGCGTCCTACGCGATTGAACTTGATCTTGATCTGGCGACCGTGGTTCCGCATGTGTCCGGTCCCAACGAAGTGAAGACCATGGTGTCGCTGACGGAAATGCAGCGAAAGCATGTGCCCATTCAGAAGGCGTATTTGTTGTCGTGCGTGAACGCGCGCGTGGCGGATTTGCATGACGCCGCGGAAGTGGTGCGGACCCGCGGTGGACACGTTGCCACGGGTGTCGAATTTTATTTGGCCGCCGCCAGCGCCGAAGTGCAAGCCAAGGCCGAGTCCACCGGTGATTGGAAAACTCTGCTGGATGCGGGCGCCATTCCTCTGCCGTCCGGTTGCGGAGCATGCATTGGCTTGGGTCGCGGTCTGGTGGGCAAGGGCGAAATCGCGATCAGCGCCACCAATCGTAATTTCAAGGGCCGCATGGGTGATCGCGATGCGCAGGTATATTTGGGTTCGCCCGCCGTCGTGGCGGCCAGCGCGCTGGCGGGATTTATTTGCGCGCCAAAAACATTCGCGGAGCGTGCCGCGGGCACCGCTGTTCGACGCGCCCAAAGCAAACCGCAGTCACCTGTTTCGGTGGAGATCATCGACGGCTTTCCACCAGGCGTGCGCGGTCGCGTTCTCTTCATCGACAAAGACAATCTGAACACCGACGGCATTTACGCCGGCAAACACACTTATCGCGACGACATGACGCCTGAGCAGATGGCGGCGGTGACATTTGAAAATTACGATCCGAACTTCAACACGCTGTATCGCAAAGGCGACATCGTAGTGGGTGGGCTGAACTTTGGAACCGGATCGAGTCGCGAGCAGGCGGCCACAGCGCTGAAGTTCAAAGGCATTCCATGCGTCATCGCCGGCAGCTTTTCCGAAACCTACAAGCGCAATGCGTTCAACAACGGCTTCGTGGTTTTTGAGTGCCCCGAGTTTGTGACGCACTTACGCGCTATCCTGACCAATCGCGCACCCACCACGGTCGCATCGGAGGTCACGATTGATTACGGCAAATCCATGCTGAGTATGGTTGGAAAATCATTCGCCTTTCCACCGCTAAGTCCCGCGGCTCAAGAATTGATCGTGGCCGGCGGCGCCGAAAATCTGGTGGCCGCCCGGCTCCGTGCGAAGCCGCAAAAAACCGCGTAATTCGGATAAGCAAGTCAACGCGGTTAGAACACTGTGATGGTACAGCTATGTTGCGGTGATTTGCCGGGCAGACTACAATACGAATATGTCTGTTCGGTCCTCGGCATACCGCTGACTGACGTTCAAGGAAGGGTACAGATTCAATATGGATGCAAACCTTCCCCCCTCTTTCGTGACGATCCGATCATCGAAGAAGGTGGTCGGCGAGGCGCGTGCGCTCCCCGGATTTGGCGAAAGCGCTTACGGCAGGCTGTTTCCAACGCGTGATCTTGCCTGCTGAACGTCTGTAGCGTTAATCGTCCGGTCTGGCCTTATATCGTCGCGAAAGTTGGCACTGGTTACCGGCATCCCGACTTGATGCTTCGTTTGAGTGACATCGAAGGCACTTACCGTCTTATCGGCGTTGATGTCTCCGATCAGCATGTTCGCGCTCACTTCCGTGTCTGGCAGCACCTGCGAAGTGCTGCTGGTTACATCGCTCAGCGTGACGGTGATCTTCTGCACATCAGTGACGCCCGTCAGGTTTACCGTCATGGTATTGCCCGAAAAAATGGGGTTTCCGAAAACGCTGCCGGTGCCGCCGGTAACACTCGCGCTGCCACTCACGACATTGCTACTAAAGGTAAACACGAGTGCCTGATTACCTACGCTGTTGCGGCATTCCACGCCAGGTTCACCACTGAGCGGCAGGTTCACGTCGAAGGTGCCCGCGCTGCCATGCGTTTTGCGGGAAACTGCCGAGGCGAGTGGGAGACTGCCCTAGTTGCCAAGATAACGCGCCAGGGCAAACTCAGCGAATCTATTAGTAAATGTGGCTTGGAATCCCACCGCGACAATCTTGCCGTCGGGCTGGAGGACGGCGCCGTAGGCTCCGCCATTGAGGTCGCCAAATGAGGTGCGGACTTTGCCCCCGATGCCAAAGGTTCTGTCAAGTGAGCCGTTCGTCTTCAGACGCGCCAACAGAAAGTCGGAGTCCGATGACTCAGTGTTCGGATAACCGACGGTGACGATCTTACCATCGGGCTGAAGGAGAACCTTGTAAGCGGTCTGGTCAAAACTGCCGAAATCGATAAACATCTTGCCGTCGCTGCTAAAAGTCGTGTCCAGCGTCCCGTTTGAGTTATACCGCGCGACGGCGAAAGGCTCGGACAAACCGTTATTGAATATGGCTGTCCCTGCCGCGACGATTTTCCCGTCGGGCTGAAGAGCAGCAGATCGCGCCTGGTCGAAGTCCGCGTGGCCGAAATCGGTGCGGACTTTTCCCGCGACACCGAAAGTCGTGTCGATCGTGCCGTTGGCCAGATAACGAACGGCGGCAAAGTCATAGAAGGTAGCTGGGTTTTTCGCGGAGCCAACGGCGACAAGCTTGCCATCAGGCTGAACGAGAATGGAAAACGCGTCATCATTGAAACCGTCAAAATCGGTTGTGACCTGGCCACCGTTCCCGAAGGTCGTGTCGGGCGTTCCATCCGGATTGTAGCGCTCTAGGCCGAAGTCAGTATTAGAATTGTCCTCACTGGAAAAATTAACGAAGTCAGTTCCAGCGGCGATGATCTTGCCATCGGATTGCAAGGCCAAAGCGAAGGCATAGCTTCCTTGCCCCGGAAAACTCGTTGTCACGATCCCACCGCTGCCAAAGGAAGTGTCGAGCGATCCATTCGGGTTGTAACGGACCAATTCGAAGTCGCCGAGAAAGGTAAAGTTAGGAAAAGCGCCGCCTGCAACCAGGATTTTACCATCGGGTTGGACAAGAACCGAAGAAGCCACAGCGGCCAGCCCGGGAAAATCTGTCCTCACTTTGCCATTCACGCCAAAGGTGGTGTCGAGCGTGCCGTCAGTGTTGTAGCGCGCGACGGCAAAGTCCTCGCCAGTGTAATCATTGTTTTTGTAGGTTTGCCCGACGACCACCAATTTGCCGTCAGGTTGCAGTGCCACCGCATTGGCGATGTCGGTGCTATGGCTAAAATCGGTCGTCACCTGGCCCCCGGTGCCAAATGTCGGGTCGAGGTCTCCGCCGGCCGCCTGTGCCCTCTGCCCACTTGCCGAAAACACGAGCATGATTGCCGCTGCGGTGGTTGCTAGGCTGCGAATAAACGATGGGCGCGCGAGACGGTGACGCGGTTGGTCGATGGCCGAAGTTGGGTTCGAGTCGGTGACTTGCATAAAGGTCCTTTTTGGTTGAGAGCTCATTAGCGTCCACGCGCGTCCTCTCCGCAAGCAGATCTT
>QHPX01000017.1 GCA_003219195.1 Verrucomicrobiota bacterium | reverse complement strand
GTTTCTTGAAGATGGCGCGAATTTCTCTGGCGGTAACCGTTGGTTCGTCGAGCTCGAGATAAACCAGATCGTGCTTGCTATCCACTTTGTAGCGCAGGCCGGGAATAGCTTCGAGCTGATGATCCAGCCCCAGGACCTTGTCCAAGTCCCGCAGTCCAGTCGCATAAACCTCCAATTCGATCATTTCCACAGAGAGTTTACGAATCAGTCGCAATCATGCAAAACGAGAAAATATTTTTCTCATCGGTGGTAGCGGCGGCTGTCCCCAGCCGCGCCTGCGCGTGAGGACACGCGCCTCTACAACAGTTGTAGGGCGGTCACTTTGACCGCCGGATTTATATAATCGGCGGCGAAGAGAGCCGCCCGATAATCAAAGACTTTTACGCGGAACGCTAATGTTTGCGCATCGCGCAAAGCTGCGATAAAAAGATGTCGATCCCAGTGATTGTCGATCTTACGAATGAAACGCGCGGTTAAATTCTTTTTTTGGATCGAGGTTTTTCTCGGCGCTCTTTTTTTTACAGGTTGCGAAACTATGCCGGAAGGAATTCAGCAGGCGAAGATCGCGATGGCGCAAAAAATCCAGGCCGAGCCGCTTGGAGATTATTTTATCGGCCGCCGTTATTACAAACCCGATTTCAAATTTTGGGGTTACGTGCGCCGGCCGGGTCAGCCGTGGAGCACGGCGCAGTTGGTGATGTTAAATGAAAAACAAAAAATCGCGCCCGATCGCGAACAATTGAAGTTTGGCAGCGACGACAATTACGAATACAAACTCTACGGCGACTTCAGCGGCGACAAAGTTTACGAGCCCGCCAGCAACACCATCTATCCGGAGTTTATTTTGAAGGGTTACGAATTGATCTCGACGAATCCAACGCCAATTTTTAAAAGTCAGTATAGCGGCCGTGCCCAGGCGGCGGAAAGTCGCTATCAAATCGAGAAACCGGAGTAACGAATTTGTCATTCCGAGCGAAATCGAGGAATCTCTTCTGTATTAGTCCGGCGCGCCGTATGATTTTTAAACAGCAAGAGATGTTTCGACTCCGTTCGACATGACAAAAGCTGCGAGCGCCTCGAAACAAAAAGACACGCTCGCTGGGGAATTTTTGCGTTATCTCGCGGTAGAGAGAAACGCATCGCCGCGCACGCTCAAGGCATACCGGCAGGCACTGGAGGCCTTTCGCGTTAAAAACAAAACGCCCTGGAAAAAATGCAGGGCGGACGATTTTCGTGACTATTTGTTTGCGCTGATGAAGCGCGCACAAGCGCGGTCATACGTTCGCTTGCAGTTTTCCGCGCTGCGAAGCTTCTATCGATTTTTAACCGAGCGAAAAAAATTGCGGCACGATCCAGTGCGCGAGCTGCAACTGCCGAAGATCGGCAAGAAACTTCCGCTCGTGCTCACGAAACAGCAAATCGAGGAGCTGCTGGCTGCGCCGCTCAAGATCGTAAAGAATCGCGCTGCACCGGTTTGGATGCCGTTGCGCGACGTCGCGATTATGGAGCTTTTTTACAGCAGCGGTTTGCGCTTGAGCGAACTGACGGATCTCGATGTTGCCGATGTCGATCTTTACACCGAGTCGGTACGGGTCTTCGGCAAAGGCCGTAAAGAACGCATTTGTCCGGTTGGTTTTCCGGCGCTCGAAGCGATCTCGCGTTATCGCGCGATGGCGAACGTGCATTCCGGGCCGCTCTTCATAAATAAATTTCGCAAACGAATATCCACGCGCTCTATTTGGCTCGCGCTCAAACGCTACTTGCGACACACATCGATTCCGATTTCGATCAGTCCGCACAAATTGCGTCACAGTTTTGCGACGCACATGCTGGATCGCGGCGCCGATCTGCGCAGCGTGCAAGCGTTGCTCGGCCACGCGAGTCTTTCCACGACGCAAATTTACACGCATGTCACTGTCGAGCGGCTAAAGAAAGCCTACGCGGACGCGCATCCGCGGGCGTAAGATCGACATGTAACTCAGGCGTCTCGCCTGAATTTCAGATTACAGGCTGAAACCTGTGTTACGTCAGCTCGCACTGGCGGCAGCGCCGTGTGGCTCGGCCACGTGGAAGGCCAGTTTTCCTTCGGCCGCCGTGACCTCGACGCGGTCGCCCGCTTTAATGTTGCCTCTGAGCAATTCTTCCGCGAGCGGGTCCTCGAGGTAACGTTCCACTGCGCGGCGCATCGGACGCGCGCCGTAGTTTGGATCGTAACCTTTTTCGATCACGAACTCGTGCGCGGCGGTGTCGAGCATGATCTCGATCTCTTTCAGCTTGAGCCGGCCCTTCACTTTCGCCACCTCAAGATCGACAATGCGCATCAAGTCCGGCTTGCCGAGCGAGTGGAAGACGATGATTTCGTCGAGCCGGTTGAGAAACTCGGGTTTAAAGACGCGCTTGGTTTCTTCCATAATCTTGTCGCGCATCGAATCGTAATCGTGTCCTTCGCGCGGCGCGCCGAAACCCATAACCGTTTGCTTCTTGAGCAACTCGGCACCCACGTTGGAAGTCATGATGATAATCGTGTTTCGAAAATCGATCTTTCGGCCTAACGAATCGGTAATTTTCCCGTCTTCGAGAATCTGGAGAAGCAAATGCATCACGTCCGGATGCGCCTTTTCGATTTCGTCGAAGAGAACAACCGAGTACGGCCGGCGCCGCACGGCTTCGGAAAGTTGGCCGCCCTCCTCATAGCCAACGTAGCCCGGTGGCGAGCCGATTAGCCGCGACGCAGTGAATTTTTCCATGTATTCCGACATGTCGATCTGAATGAGCGCATCGGAATCGCCGAACATGAATTCCGCCAGCGTGCGCGCCAGATAGGTTTTGCCGACGCCAGTCGGGCCGAGAAAGACAAATGAACCGATCGGGCGTTTCGGATCTTTCAGGTCGGCGCGGGAGCGGCGCAAAGCTTTGCTGATGGCGGTGACCGCTTCGTCTTGACCGATAACCCGCAGTTTGAGCTCCGACTCCATCTTGAGCAACTTTTGCATTTCCTCCTGCTCCATTCGCTGGAGCGGCACGCCGGTGACTTTCGAGATGATATGCATCATATCGTCGGCCGTGACGACGACCTGTTTTTCTTCGCGCTCCTCGCGCCACTTGGTCAAAATTGTCTCGAGCTTTTCCTTGGTTTGCTTCTCTCTGTCGCGGAGGGCGGCCGCTTTTTCAAAATCCTGCGCTTTGATGGACGCTTCCTTTTCGAGCCGGATCTCTTCGATTTCCTTCTCGATTTCCTTAACATCAGGCGGCCGCGTCATCGCATTGATGCGTGCGCGCGCGCCCGCTTCGTCCATGACGTCGATGGCTTTGTCGGGCAGAAAACGGCCGGTGATATATCGCTCGGAAAATTTGACTGCCGTCTCGAGCGCTTCGTCGGTGAGCTTGGCTTTGTGATGCGCTTCATATTTTGGCCGCAAGCCTTTCAAAATCTCGATTGCTTCATCGACAGTAGGCGCATCGACCTTCACCGTCTGAAAACGACGCTCGAGCGCGGCATCTTTCTCGATGTACTTGCGATATTCGTTCATCGTCGGAGCCCGCACCGACGATGGTATGCAGCTCGTCGATAAAGAGAATGACGTTCTTGGAGCGACGGATTTCATCCATCACCGCCTTGATGCGCTCTTCGAACTGGCCGCGATATTTGGTTCCGGCGACCATCAGCGCGAGATCGAGCGTGACCACTCGTTTGTCGCGCAATAGTTCCGGCACATTGCCATTCGCAATCTCCTGGGCGAGACCTTCCGCGATCGCGGTCTTGCCGACACCGGCTTCACCGATCAGGACTGGATTGTTCTTTGTCCGCCGGCAAAGCACTTGAATGACGCGCTCGATTTCATTGTGGCGCCCGATTACCGGGTCAAGCTCGTCTTTTTTCGCCAGGTCGGTGAGATCGCGGCCAAATGCCCGGAGCGCGGGAGTCTTGACGTCTTTCTTCGTCGGCTCGCCGCCTTCCTGCTCGGATTCGGGCGGAGTGAAATTAGGATCGAGCTCTTTAAGAATCTCATTCCGCGTTCGCTCGATGTCGACTTCAAGACTCTTGAGCACCCGGGCCGCGACGCCTTCACCTTCGCGCAAAAGGCCGAGCAAAATGTGTTCGGTGCCAACATAGGAATGATTGAGCGCTTTGGCTTCCTTACCAGCAAGGGCGAGCACTTTTTTCACCCGCGGAGTGTAGGGGATGTTGCCGACCATCTTGGTTTCGGGTCCGGAGCCAACCTGCTTCTCCACTTCCATGCGCACAGTCTCAAGATCGAGCCCCATTTTCTGCAAAACGTTCACCGCCACGCCCTGCCCCAGTTTGATTAGACCAAGAAGCAGATGCTCGGTGCCGACGTAATTGTGATTGAACCGGTCGGCTTCCTTGCGGGCAAGCGCCAGGACCTGTTGAGCGCGTGGCGTAAAATTATTCATTGTTCGATGGCCCGGCAGTCGAACCATTGCCCGACTCCCTCGCCATTTTACTGATATCAGGTTTGGGGAAGACTTTCAAACGCTCCCGGATAATTTGCGCGCGAAGATGATCGCGTTCTTCCGCGTTCAATTTTTGCTGCGAGCTTTTTTGCAAATGCGCCGGCTGCGTATCGATAAACAGTTCGTCGATCGGCAGACGTCGATCTTCCGGAAACGCGCCAAGATCGACACCGAGTTTGATGATCGACAATAAATTGAGCGCTTCTTTCGAACTCATGGCGTGCGCGTAAGTCAAGACGCCATAAGCGCGGCCGATCTGGTCCCAAAGCGTGTTCGATTTTTTCTGGATCAAGACCTGGCGCGCGTCGTGTTCCTTTTCGATGATCGTCTCGATCACTTTACTCAGGCGACCGATGATTTCGTCTTCCTTTTCGCCGAGGGTCGTCTGGTTTGAAATTTGGAAAAGGTTGCCCATCGCCTCCGTGCCTTCGCCATAAAGACCGCGCACGGCGAGACCGATTTTGCTCACCGCTTGAATAACTTGATTAATCAATTCGCTTAAGACGAGACCGGGCAGATGCAACATCGCGGAAGCGCGCATGCCGGTGCCGACATTCGTTGGGCATGCCGTTAGATATCCAAGGCGCTGGTCGTAGGCGAACTCCAATTTGTGCTCAAGCGTGCTGTCCACTTTATCGACAAGTTTGAACGCAGCTTTGAGTTGCAAGCCGGAGCGGATCGATTGCATTCGCAAATGATCTTCTTCGTTGATCATGATGCTGAGCGTCTGGCGGCGATTCATCACTACCGCGCTCCCCACACCTTTGGCGGCGTGCTCGCGGCTAATCAGATGGCGCTCGACTAAAACCTGCTTCTCCAGCGCGGAGAGGTCTTGCAGCGATTCCGCAAATGAATCCTGCATTTCCGGAAGCTCTTCCACCCGCGGCTTGATCAGATCGAGAATCGCCATGCGCTCGGCTTTTTTTGCCCAGCCGGGAAAAGCGCGATCGCGCAGGTTGCGTGCGATCCGCACGCGGCTGCTGATCACAGTTTGGTGATGCGGACCTTCGCCACGGAGCCATTCTCCGCCGGTCGACATAACATTGGCGAATTTCACAGCGAATTGGTGAGCTGGTGCTCGAGTTGTTTGATTTGATCGCGCAGCGAAGCGGCGGTCTCGTAATTCTCGTCGGCGACAGCTTTTTCCAGGCTCTTGGTCAATGTGCGCATACGGTCGCTCAATTCCAGGACGCGATGCGCGCGTTGCGGTAATTTGCCGACGTGCTCCGTGCCTTTGTGCATCGCTTTGAGCAACGTGTTCAATCCTTCGGCGAAGGTGATGTAGCATGCGCTGCATCCGAGCCGACCGGTCTTTTTGAAATCCGCCTGTGTGAAACCGCATACCGGACATTTTTGCGTCGGCGCACCCTTCTCGATTTCTTCCGCGGCGCCAATGCCAAGCAGCAAATCGGCGAGTGCAAATCCAGTCGGGTCCTGCACGCCTTTTTCTTTCGAGCAAGCGTCGCAGAGATTCACTTTCTGCATCTTGCCTTCCAGAATTTGGGTCAGGAAGACGGTTGCATCATTGCATTTGCAAACGTCGCACAGCATTTCTCTAAATTAGACCTAAATCGCGTGAAAAATTCAACCCTGAGTCTCGTTGAGCACCTTTCGCGCCGAATCGATCACGCCGGGAATTCAATTATAAATTGGCGTGCCGGTTTCGCGCGTTAATTGCCGGAACCGAGCGATAATGCGCGCGCTGATCGGGCCCGGCTTTCCATTTCCAATCGGCCGCCCGTCGGCCTTGATTACAGGGATTACCTCCGCCGCAGTTCCGGTGAGGAAACATTCGTCCGCAATGAAAACATCGTGCCGCGTAATATCGGCTTCCGCAACTTTCATCCCGAGTTCCGCCGCAATCTCGAAAATGACCGAGCGCGTAATTCCGCGCAAGGCTCCCGCTGTAATCGGCGGTGTGAAAATCTGGCCGCGCTTAATGATGAAAACATTGTCCGCGGTGCACTCGGCCACGTTTCCCGCGTCATTCAACATCAGCGCTTCATCCGCGCCAGCGAGGCTCCCCTCGATCCGCGCCATTACGTTGTTCAAATAATTGAGCGACTTGACCGCCGGATTGAGCGCGCCGGGATTCGTGCGCCGCGTCGCGCACGTCACCACCGTCAATCCGCTCTGATAAACAGACTCGGGATAAAGTGTAACCGTCGTCGCGATGATAATTACGCTCGGCCGTTTACATTGCTCCGGATTCAAGCCGAGATTGCCAACGCCGCGCGTGACCAGCAAACGAATATAACCTTCGCGCAAATTGTTCTGCCGGATCGTTTCGAGGAGCGCAGCCGTCATTTCGCGCATCGACATCGGAATTTCGAGGCAAATCGAGCGCGCCGAATCCCAAAGCCGCGCGAGATGCTCTTCCAGCCGAAAGACGCGGCCGTTGTAAAAACGAATGCCCTCGAAAATTCCATCGCCATAAAGGAGACCGTGATCGAACACGGAAACCTTCGCGTCTTTCTCCGAATAAAATTTCCCGTCAATGTAAATTTTGGATTCTTTCGCGACGGACGTTGCACGCGCGTGCGTCTCAACCGCCAGTTTGACCGCGGGCTTTGCGGTCGTTTCCTCTGTTTGTGGTTCGTCAATCACCATCCCGTCAGCAGTTGCAGTTTTCATAGTCACAGAAAAATCTCGGTGGTTCACTGCGCAATTCAAGCGGCAAATGATTTACTGCAAAACGCCGTCTTTGATCTGCAACTGGCGATCGCCGCGCGCGGCCAGACGCGTGTCGTGCGTCACCACGAGCAGCGTTTTGTTTCGTTCACGCGCCACGCTCAATAAAAGATCGACAATCGCATCGCCAGTTTTTGAATCGAGGTTCCCAGTTGGTTCGTCCGCAAAAATGATGTCCGGATCGTTCGTCAACGCGCGCGCGATGGCCACGCGCTGTTGTTCACCGCCGGAGAGTTCCGCCGGTAAATGCTGCATTCGCTCGGCAAGACCAACCGCTTTCAAACTTTCCTTCGCCGCGTCGCTTCTCGATCCTGCTCCGATCATTGCAGGCAGCGAAACATTTTCCAGCGCCGTCAGTTCCGGCAGCAAAAAATATCCCTGGAAAACGAAACCCATTTTTCTATTGCGCAGGCGCGCCTGCGAGGCCGAGCTCTCATTATAAAGCAAGCGTCCTTCGAATTCCACCGTGCCAGATTCCGGGCGTTCCAAACCGGCGAGCGTGTAAAGCAATGTCGTTTTGCCCGCCCCGGAAGCACCGCAAAGGAAAACCGCTTCGCCATGCGCAATCTCCATCGAAATGCCGCGCAGCACTTCAATCCGCCGCGGGCCCATTCGGAAAGACTGGAACAAATCGCGCGCGATCAATTGCGGAGTCACTGCCTGCATCGGTCAAGTATTGCTCGCGTTCTATCTGCCGCAAACGCGACGCGAGCACAAGAGTGGTATCTGGCGCGATGCCGGTGCATGCGCATCTTTCGATACGTAAAAAGCCTCCCGCGGATTGCTGCGGCGGCTTTCAACGTCAGAATCTGCTCAGGCTAATCCCAACGATGACAGTGTCGGCCGATCAATTGCCGAAGTTATATAGAGTCCGTGATCGCGTTGATAATCCGCAACGGCGGCACGCGTAAGCGGCCCAAGCAGACCGTCCACCTGGCCGCGATAATAACCTTGCTGTTGCAGGGCGGCCTGCGCGTTGGCGATCACCTGATCGGGTGGCAAATTGTGATAACCGTAGATCGGTCCGTCATACGGATAATACGAGTAGCCGGGGTCGTAGCCCCAAGCGGGATACCAGTAGCCGGCGTCCCAGTAATACCAGCCACCGAATACGAAAATGATGCGGTTGTAGTGGCTCGACCACCAAGTCCGGTCGTGCCATTGGGACGTATAATTTCGAAACACCGTGTAATTTGAGCCTTGCCAACTTTGGCTCCCTTGAATGCGGCGGTTCGCTTGGAACTTGGTACTTGCAATTGTCGCGCTCGGCTTCCTTGGCAGGTTGAAGTGCTGGGCTTGGAACTTCTTGCCTGCCGGACCACCTGCCACAGCTGGTTTACCCGCTTTCGTCGGCTTGCCCGCTATCTTTGCCTTGCCCACTCCCGAGGGCTTGCCTGCTCCCGACGGCTGGCCCGTTATCTTTGCCTTGCCTGCTCCCGATGGACCACCCACCGTCGTCGGTTTGCCGGCTCCTTTTCCGGCCGGTTGCGAAACTTGCCCAGCGTGCGCAGCCTTTTTCTTCGATTTTTCCTCCTTCTTTTTCCCTTGTTCCTCACCAAGCGCGACGCACGCGAGTGCAAGACTGCAAATTAAAACAAGAAACGTTCTCATAAGTTTTTTCCTTCTGGGTTGTTAGACATTTCGAGGTCCGTATTTATTCGACGTGCTGCAAGGCTTTGCGGATTCGCAAACTCCGGCAGCCAAAGAAATCGCCCCGGCGCTCTGATGTAATCTGAATTTGATTACACCATGCCTAACGAAGCCAGTGTTGGCTCATCGATTGCGGAGGTGATGTAGAGGCCTTGATCGCGCTGATAATTAGCGATCGCGGCACGAGTGAGTGGTCCGAGAACACCGTCCACTTCCCCTTGGTAATAACCTTGCGCTTGGAGCGCGGCCTGCACGTTGGCAATTACCTGATCGGGCGGCAAGTCGTTATAGCCGTAGATCGGCCCATCGTAAGGGTAGATGCTGTTTGGATCATAGCCCCAGGCCGGGAACCAAAAACCAGCGTCAAAAAAGAAAAAGCTATCAACATTATTGATTACGATTACGACGATCCGATTGTGGTGCCGTCTCCACCAATTCGCGTCGTGCCATTGTGGCGTGTAGTTTCGAAAGGCCGTATAACTTGAACCTTGCCAGTTTTGGCTTCCCGCAATGTGACTGCCTTGTTTGAACGTCACGCTTGTTACTGCCTGACTCGACTTCGTTGGCAAATTGAAGTGCTGCGGCTTGAACGGCTTGCCAGCACCACCTGCCACCGCTGGCTTACCCAGGCCTGTCGGCTTGCCTGCTCCCGCTGCTTTACCGACGCCTGTTGGCTTACCGACACCGGTCGGTCTGCCAGCTCCAGTTGGTTTGCCAACTTCTGTCGGCCTACCCACGCCCGTCGGGCCTCCCGTTGGCGCAAACCCGTGCTGCTGTGGGCCGCCCCCGCCGCTTATCGCGTGCCCGCCCGGAGCAGTTCCATGTTGCAAGGTTTGCACCGATTTGGTCGACTTTTTCTTTGGCGCCGGGCTGCCTTGCTGCCCTTGCCCTTGCGCGTCATACGCAACGAAAGTCAACGCCAGACAGCTGGCCAAAACAAAAAACATTTTCATAATTATCTGCCTCCAGGGTTCTTTGACATTTGGAGTTTCATAATTATTCAACCCCATTTTCCTCGAGTCGTTGCTGTCGAACTGCCTCAAAAAGCACAACCGCGACAGCAGTGGCGAGGTTCAGGCTTCGCGTCCCATGCATCGGGATGGTAATGCAATTGTCGATGTTCGCGCCCAGCAACGGTTCCGGTTAGAAAAAAATAGCGGACGCCCCCTGGTTGCGCGCATTGCAATTCCTCAAACGAATTCCAGGTCCGCACGTCGACTTCATTCCAATAATCGAGGCCCGCGCGCTTCAATTGTCGATCTTCCAACGAAAAGCCGAGCGGCTTTACCAGATGCAAAGTGGAATCTGTCGCAAGACAAAGCCGTCCCACGTTCCCCGTGTTCGGCGGAATCTCCGGCTCAATTAGAACGACGTTGAACATTGGTGGATCGGCCGCTCCGCGGGCGATCTTAAACAAACGCGGCTTTGCCGCCTGAATTTACCATCGAGCAAGGGACTGCTCGATCCACCTATTTAATTTTGCTCGCGACGAATTTCTCCAGCTTCACCACGTCGGCTGCAAATTTGCGAATGCCTTCGGCCGTCTTTTCCGTCGCCATCGCGTTGTCATTCACGAGATAGCGGAATTTTTTCTCGTCCAGTTCGAGTCGCTGCACGTCAGCTTTCTTCGCCTTTTCCGGATCAAGCTTGCGCTCCACCGACTCGTGCGACTCGGAAAGCTCCTTCATCAATTCCGGACTAATGGTGAGCGCGTCGCAACCGGCCAGTTCGAGAATCTGACCGACGTTACGGAAACTCGCACCCATCACTTCGGTCGCATAACCGAACTTTTTGTAATAGTTGTAAATTTCCTGAACAGATTGCACGCCTGGATCTTCCGGCCCCGCGTAGTCGCGTTTGTTTTCTTTTTTGTACCAATCGTAAATCCGCCCCACAAACGGCGAGATCAACTGGACCTTCGCCTCAGCGCAGCGCACCGCCTGCGGCAGCGAAAACATCAGCGTCAGGTTGCACTTGATTCCCTCCTTTTGCAGTTGCTCGGCCGCGTTAATCCCCTCCCAGGTCGATGCAACTTTGATCAACACGCGTTCGCGGGGAATTTTGCGCTCTTCGTAAAGTTTCACGAGTTGTCGCGCTTTTTTGATCGAACCCTCGACGTCGAAGGAGAGGCGCGCGTCTGTTTCGGTCGAGATGCGACCTGGGACAATTTCCAAAATGTCGCAGCCAAATTGCACGAGCAGATGGTCGATGATGTCTTCGACCTGTGCGGCGCCGCTCAAGCCTGACTTCTTGCGATCAGCCAAAACTTCCTCGAGCAAATGACTGTATTGCGGTTTTTGGGTCGCGGCATAAACCAGACTCGGATTCGTCGTCGCGTCCTGAGGTTTGAATTCCTTGATCGATTCAAAATCAGCCGTGTCAGCCACGACCTTGGTAAATTTTTTGAGCTGTTCGAGTTGGTTCAGCTTCGTTTTCTTCTCTTCAGCGACAGCCGTGCTCATGATTTCTGCTCCTCCGTTGTGATCGAGCGCCTGCCGCTCGACACACTCTCAGCGTAAGCCCGCGAAGCTGGATCGACAATCAAAAATGGCCGGCTAGATAGACAAGAGTTAAGCCGAAACCGCCGGGCGCGATTCGGCCGGGCGCTTTGAGCCGAGCGCGGCGCGCACGAAATTATTTCCCAGCTCCCACATCGGACCTGGGAACTTGCGGCAATCGCTTAGCACGTCGTCGAGCGCGCTGACAAACAAGTCGATCTCGCGCTCGCCAATGATGAGTGGAGGCAGAATTTTCAGAACGTCCATCGCGTGTCCCGCCACTTGCGTGAGAATGCGATGCTTGCTCAGCATTTGCGTCACGACCATTTGCGCGAAAAGCACCTTGTCGATCTTGTGCAAAAACTTCCACGCCATCTTCAATTTGAATTCCTGGGGCTCATGAAATTCAATCGCAATCATGAGTCCTTTGCCGCGCACCTCCTTGATGAAGGAATGCTTTTCGCGCAACATGTCGATCTTGTGCATGAGCAACGCGCCCATTTTCGCCGAATTTTCGATCAAATTTTCGGAATCGATCACTTCGAGTGAGGCCAGTCCGCACGCCATCGCGAGATTATTGCGGCCAAACGTAGTCGAATGCACCACGCAACGATCCATGCGGCTGAAAGTCTTTTGGTAAATTTCGCGCCGCGTCACAATCGCGCCGCACGGCACGTACCCTCCGCTAAGCGTCTTGGCCAGCGTGATAATGTCCGGCTCAAGATCCCAATGTTGAAAGCCAAACATTTTCCCGGTGCGGCCAAGTCCGGTCTGCACTTCATCAGAGATGAGCAGCGTCCCGTATTTGCGGCAAAGTTCCTGCGCGCGAACGAAGAAATCGGTCTTAGGCGATTTACAGCCTTTGCCCTGAACAGTCTCAATGACGAATGCCGCGACGTCGCGCGAACGTAATTGTCGATCTAGCGCGTCCAGATCATCGAGCGGCACGCGCGCGTCGAATCCTTCCATCAACGGCCCGAAACCTTCGGTGAAACTTTCGCAGCCCATCAACGAAAGCGAGCCGAGGCTCAGCCCGTGAAACGCGCTTTCCAGCGAGATGACGCGTTTTCTTTCGGTCGCGGCACGGGCAAATTTCAGAGCGCCTTCCATCGCCTCCGTTCCCGAGTTGCAAAAGAAAACCGCATCGAGATGCGGCGGCGTGCGTTTTGTGATCGCTTCCGCCAGCAAACCGCTCAGCAGAGAGCAATCCATTTGCACCATGTTTGGAAGATCGAGATCGAGCACGTCGCGGATCCCCTGTTTCACCACGGGATGATTGCGCCCGATGTTAAAAACGCTGTAGCCGCTCAGGAAATCGAGATACGCGGCGTTATCCATGTCGTAGAGATAGGCGCCTTCCGCTCGCGCGTAGACTTTATCGAATCCGATGACGCGCTGCGCGGCGACGAGCGTGCGGTTGATGTGCCGCTCGTGCAGTTGGTAATTTTCGCCCAGCCGCGCGGCGACCATTTCTTTCAGGTCAAAAGCCATATGAAATGGTCTGCGATATCAGCACGAAACGCAACTGTTACGGGTCCCAATCCTGATAAGCCTGGTGAGCGCCCGTCTCCAAGTTGGTCTTTCCTGGTGAATGTCGTTCCAGCTGCGTGGCCAACCATTGGAACCACTCAAAAGTTTTCTGTGAACCGCTGCGCTGGCGTTCTTCTTCAACGTAGGGCCGCAATTTACGCCAAGCGAGACGAACTGTGCCGCCGACGAGATCCGCTACCACACGCAATGGAACGATTCGGGCATAAACCGAATATCCAAGTCCCTCCAGAATTACGCCAACTGAGTGAGCGGCGTTCAGCACACTTGCGTCGGCTTCGATCGCCGAAGCGTTCGAACCATCCGGGATACTGTGCACCGCAATCATCGACCTCATCCACTCTGGCGACAAGATCGCCTGGACGGCAGCGTAAGCCGCACGTTCTTGCCGCGCCCGTCGCGACCGCTGTGCTTCAACCAGCCCGAAAGCGACTCCCGTGATAACGGTGAGAGCGGTCGCCACATTGGCAATCGTACTGAGTTCCACGTCTGTATTCTTCTCCCAGATAGCGGAAATGAAAAGCCGCAGGATCCAAACGGACCCTGCCGCTTCGGTTTGCCCCAAAGCAGTTTCGCTTAGTCTTCGTCAAGCACCACACGCTTGGCAGCGTGCATCTGGCCTCTCGAAGTGTAAACAATCACGCGACTTCCCGGCCTGATCAGATGTTCGTCGATTTTCCTGCCGGCCTTGTTGACGTAATGAGCTGTCTTGCCGAGCACGTAACTGATCGGATTGCTCTCCCTTTCAGTACGAACGACGATTCTTTTACCAGGCTCGTAGGTAGTTACTGTGCCATGCGTGCTCGTGGTGGTTTCCGTTGTCGTCGTGCTTGTTTGCGCGAACGCCAGTGGCGCAACCAGTGCGCAAGCGAAAGCGATAATTGTCTTCTTCACGATGACGCCCCCCCTTTTTTTAATTGTTGATGTTCTATTGAAGCTTCGCGGCTCGCGTATTCGGCGGACGGCTCTACGCACATTTTTCGTCCCATCCTTTTGGTCCGCGCCGCGACGATAGTACTGAAATTACAAGAAAGCCGCAGGATCCACCTGGGACCCTGCGGCTTTGAGTTTGCGAATTAGTTTCGCTTAATCTTCGACAACCACGTGCTCAACCACGCGCTTTTCAGTAGGGCCAGTGTAATACACTCGCACCTTCTGACCGGCGCGCAGCGGCGCCGTCACGATCTTACCAGCTCCATCGACGATGCGCGCAGCCGTGCCAAGCGCAAAACTGACCGGTCCCTGCTCGCTCTTGACCACGATCGTCTTCCCGGGTTCGTAGGTAGTCACCGTACCTGCCGAGTAGGTCGTTGTGGTTTCGGTCGTAGTCGCCGGCGCCGCGGCTGTGGTTGTCTGTTCCGTTGTCGTTGTGCTCGTTTGGGCGAACGCCACAGGCGCGATCATCGCACAGGCGAGCGTAATCATACTTTTTTTCATCCTATCCTCCGTTTGTGTTAAGGCCTCGGCCATAGACCGAGGCACGGCCGTGTTACGAAATGCGGCCTTTTCTGTTAGACTGCTCACGGAGTGTCGCTATTCGACTAAATTTCAACATTTTGTGCGATTGAGAGCACGCGCAGATTCGCTAACGTGCCCTTGTCGATGACACTTTCGACTCCGAAAGATTTCGCGGGCCCCGATAATTTCGGGGTTCTCGATCCAGCCGTCACGCCCAAGCTCGTGGCAGAGCACGGACTGACGCCGGAGGAATTCGAGCGCATTAAAAAAATTCTCGGCCGCGAACCGAATTTTACCGAACTCGGAATTTTCTCGGTGATGTGGAGCGAGCATTGCTCCTACAAGAACTCGCGGCGGGAGCTGAAGAAATTGCCGACGACCGGCCCGAACATTCTTGTCAAAGCCGGCGAGGAAAATGCCGGGGTCGTCGATATTGGCGATGGCTGGGCAATCGCGTTTAAGATCGAGAGCCACAATCACCCCAGCGCAATCGAACCGTTTCAAGGCGCGGCCACCGGCGTCGGCGGAATCATTCGCGACATTTTTACGATGGGCGCGCGGCCGGAGTTTTGTCTGAACTCCCTGCGCTTCGGGCCGATAGTGGGGCAAGTTTGTAACTTGCCCGCCAATAAAGATCGCAAGTTGAAAACTTGCACCACGATAGTAACTAACCGCCGCCTTTTCACCGGCGTTGTTTCCGGTATTGCGCACTACGGAAATTGTATCGGCATCCCGACAATCGGCGGCGAAATTTATTTCGACGAAAGCTTCGAGGGCAATCCGCTCGTAAATGTTTTTTGCCTCGGCGTGCTGCGATATGAACAACTGGCGCGGGGGGCCGCCAAAGGAATTGGCAATCCCGTTTTTTATGTTGGCGCGGAGACCGGACGCGATGGTTTGGCCGGTGCGACATTTGCCTCGCGTGAGCTGACTGAAGAATCACGCGAAGATCGCCCGGCCGTGCAAGTGGGCGATCCGTTTAAGGAAAAACTTTTACTCGAAGCATGTCTTGAACTTCTCGCGCGCGATGCCGTTGCCGGCATTCAAGACATGGGCGCCGCCGGTCTCACTTGTTCGACGTGCGAGACCGCGAGCCGCGGCGGCAGCGGCATCGAAATCGATCTGGCCAAAGTTCCCAAGCGCGAGCCGGGCATGACCCCGTATGAAATTTTACTGAGCGAGTCGCAGGAGCGCATGTTGATCATCGCCAAACGCGGGCAGGAGAGCGTCGTCCGCGAAATCTTCGACAAATGGGACGTGCCTTGCGCCGAAATCGGCCGCGTCACCGACGACGGCATGATGCGCGTCCGCAATAACGGCACGATCGCCGCGGAAATTCCGGCCAAGCCGCTCACCGAAGAAGCGCCGCTTTATGAACGGGAGGCAAAACCGCCTGTAGCCACGCGCCTGTGGCGCGTCTCGGGTGGACGGCCGACAAGGCTGTGGCCACAGAACCTGCCCAAGATCGACAATCACCAAGCGCTCCGTCAATTGCTGCGCGATCCGACCATCGCGTCAAAAAACTGGGTCTATCACCAATACGATCACAGCGTGCGCACCGGTACAATCGTGAAGCCCGGCTCGGATGCAGCCGTATTTTTTGTTCGTTACGCGAACAAAATTCTGGCCGCGACCACCGATTGCAATTCGCTCTATTGCGCGCTGGATCCGCGCGAGGGTGGCAAAGCCGCCGTTGCTGAAGCCGCGCGCAATCTCACATGTTCCGGCGCGAAGCCGCTCGCCGTCACCGACAATTTGAACTTCGGCAATCCCTACAAACCGCAAAATTTCTGGCAACTGCGCGAAGCGGTGGAAGGCATCGCCGAAGCTTGCCGCGCCTTCGGCACGCCGGTCACCGGCGGCAACGTCTCTTTATATAATGAAAGCCCGGCCGGAGTGGTCGATCCGACGCCGACCATCGCGATGGTCGGCTTAATCGATAACGAGCGGCACATCACAACGCAATGGTTCAAAAATGACGGCGACGCGATCATTCTCGCTGGCGAAATCGGCGACGACTTGGGCGGTTCGCAATTCTTGAAAGTTTGCCATGGCCGCAAAGAAGGTCCGCCGCCACATGTCGATCTTGCCCACGAAATCAAAATTCAAAACGCGGTGCGCGATTTGATTCGGGAGGGCCTGGTCAAAAGCGCGCACGATTGCAGCGAGGGCGGTCTCGCTGTTGCCCTCGCAGAATGCTGCTTCAATCCCGAAAAGCTTTTTGGCATCGATGTCGATCTTGATGGTAGCCACAGCCCTGCGGGCCGTCAGGAAGAAACGTGCCGCAGGCACGTGGCTACAGTTCTCTTTAACGAGTCGCAATCGCGGATTGTAATTTCGACCGCCCCCGCGAATCTCGAAAAGACGATGTCGATCTTGCGCGAGCGCGACGTTCCCTTCCAGCAGCTCGGAAAAGTCGGCGGCGATGAGCTTCAGATCCGCGCGAACCGCGAAACCTTTCGCTGGCCGATTGGCGATCTTTACGATGACTGGTGGAACTCGATCCGCCGTGCCTTGGAAAACGATTCGTCGGCCGAGCGCATCCCCAGTTTGTGAAGTCCGATCCAAACGTCATCTTTGAGGGTTCGATTCCCGGAAATTATGATTGCTATTTGGGCCCGGCTTTTTTTGAACCATTCGCGAAGGACATGGCCGCGCGTTTGCGCAGAGAGCGACCCAGAAATGTCCTGGAATTAGCCTCGCGAAACAGGCATCCTCACGCACCGACTGCGCGACAGCCTCGCCCCAACGGTGCGACTTGTCGCCACCGATCTCAATCCCGGAATGCTTGCATTCGCGCAGGCGAGCGACCCAGAAATGTCCTGGAATTAGCCTCGCGAAACAGGCATCCTCACGCACCGACTGCGCGACAGCCTCGCCCCAACGGTGCGACTTGTCGCCACCGATCTCAATCCCGGAATGCTTGCATTCGCGCAGGCGAAATTCCGCGCAAATAAAAACTTGGTTTGGCAAGAAGCCGACGCTGGCACTCTTCCGTTTCCGGGCAGTTCATTCGACGCGATCGTTTGCCAGTTTGGCTTGATGTTTGTTCCCGATAAGGAATCGGCCATGTGCGCAGCTCGTCAGCGGCGGACCTAGCGATTGGCTTGGTGCGAGGAAATCCTGTGTCAACCGCAATCGAAGAACGCGGCGTAGACGTCGACAAGGTGATACGCGCCGTTTCGCAGAAAATCGCTGAGCACTGCGGCTCAGCTCCAGTAGAAAGCACAATGCAAGCGTTTGTGTGGCCGGCTGTGCATCAATGAATTCTTGCCGCAGCCCTGCATTTTTGTGCAATTAGTCCGCAACGATTCGTTGAACGTCGCGCGATTTAGTGGATCATTTGGTGTGACCTCTCCAGACAAGATCGACATCGTCGAGCCAACCGAGACCGAGGCTTACCCGCGGCATGAGTGTGGGCTTTTCGGTGTGTTCGGCCATCCGAACGCGGCCGTCCTGACTTACTACGGGCTTTTCGCTTTGCAGCATCGCGGCCAGGAAAGCGCCGGAATTGTCACGAGCAATGGTCCAGGGACGTCGTTCCTCGTGCACAAAGACATGGGCCTGGTCTCGCAAGTTTTTGGTCAAGCTGAGCTGGAAAAATTGAAAGGCACGCGTGCGATCGGGCACACGCGCTACTCGACCACCGGCACGAGCACGATCAAAAACGCGCAACCGTTTGTGGTCGATTGCGTGCGCGGCCAGATGGCGATCGCGCACAACGGCAACTTGATCAACGCCGATCTTTTGCGCGATGAGCTGGAACGCAAAGGTTCCATTTTTCAAACGACTGCCGACAGCGAGATCATTTTGCACCTGCTGGCGCGGCCGGCCGACAACGGCGCCAGCGTGTTGTCAGCGCTCCGCAGAATCGAAGGCGCATTTTCGCTTATCATCATGAGTGAGCGCGAGCTTATCGCCGTGCGCGATCCGTTCGGCTGGCGGCCACTCTCGCTCGGCAAACTCGATGGCGCTTATGTGCTCGCCTCCGAAAC
This sequence comes from Verrucomicrobiota bacterium, assembly GCA_003219195.1. Taxonomy (GTDB): domain Bacteria; phylum Verrucomicrobiota; class Verrucomicrobiia; order Chthoniobacterales; family UBA10450; genus UBA10450. The sequence goes on along the minus strand of QHPX01000017.1, from coordinate 2,983 downwards.
CTGCGCCTTCGATCTCATCCACGCCGAGTTTATTCGCGAAATCAAGCCCGGCGAAGTCTTGATTATCGATGAAGACGGATTGCGCTCGGAATTTCCGTTTCAGCCGCAACAGCCGGCCTTTTGCATGTTCGAGTACGTTTATTTCGCGCGACCCGACAGCATCATCGGTGGTGTGAACGTTGGGAAAGTGCGCACCGAAATGGGACGCGAGCTGGCGCGAAAATTTCCGGTCGAAGCAGACATCGTCATCGCGGTACCGGACTCAGGCAATTACGCTGCGCTCGGTTTCGCCCAGGAATTGAAGATTCCTTATCAACACGCCTTCGTGCGCAATCACTACATCGGCCGCAGCTTCTTGCAGCCGAGCCAGCTCATCCGCGATTTCGACGTGCGCGTGAAACTAAACTTGATCAAGGAAATGGTGGCGGACAAACGCGTGGTAGTAGTCGACGATTCAATCGTGCGCGGAACGACTGCGCGCGCCCGGGTGGTAAATTTGCGCGAAGCCGGCGCGAAGGAGGTGCACATGCGCGTGAGTTGTCCGCCGCATCGCTTCGCCTGCCATTACGGCATCGATTTTCCTGATCCGGAAAAGTTGATTGCGAACAAGATGTCGATGGAAGAAATCTGTGAATATCTGGGCGTGGACAGTCTCGGTTATCTCGATGTCGAAGGCATGGTGCGGGCAACCGGGCAACCGGTGAACAAATTTTGCCTCGCCTGTTTCACTGGGAATTATCCCCTGCCCGTCGATCCCGCGCTCGACAAATTCATCATGGAAAAACGAGAAAACCGCTCCAAGGCGCTCGCCGATCAGGAGACGCATCCGACGTTGTTCGCGGATTTGAAGTAGGTAAATAGCCACGGATGGCGCAGGTTTTTGTAGGGGAAGGCGTTGCCTTCCCGAGGGAAGCTGACAGCTTCCCCTACAGATTCGGCGAATGAGACCTGCGAGAAAACGAAAAGCCTACGTACGCGCGGGCGTGGATGTCGATCTTGGCAACAAACTCAAACGGCGCATTCAATCGCTGGTTAAGCAAACACACGGCCCGCGTGTGTTGGGAAAAATCGGCGGCTTTGGCGGTTTGTTCCGTGCGAGCTTCGGCGCAATGCGCGATCCCGTTCTGGTCTCGAGCATCGACAGCGTCGGCACGAAAGTGAAAATCGCATTCGCGTTAGATCGACATGATACCGTTGGCGCCGATCTGGTGAATCATTGCGTGAACGACATCGCCGTCGTCGGCGCGCGTCCGTTGTTTTTTCTCGACTACATTGGGTGCGAAAAACTCGATCCGCGCGTGTTCGATCAACTGCTCCGCGGATTCTCGCGCGCCTGCCGCGCCGCCGGCTGCGCGTTGATTGGCGGCGAAACCGCGCAACTGCCGGAAATGTATCGCAAAGGTGAATACGATCTCGCCGGCTGCATCGTCGGCGTGGTCGATCGCGCCAGGATGATCGATGGCCGCAATATCAAACCGGGCGACGTGGTTCTCGGATTACCCTCAAACGGTTTGCACACCAACGGCTACTCGCTCGCGCGAAAAATCTTGTTCGAGAAAATGAAACTGAAACCGAGCTCACGCTTGCCAGGATCGACCACCACCGTCGGCAAAGAATTACTTCGCGTGCATAGAAACTATCAGCCACTTCTCGCAAAAGCTCCGGATGGAATGATTAAAGGTCTCGCGCATATCACGGGCGGCGGTTTAATCGATAATCTGCCGCGTATCCTGCCGAAAAATTGCGACGCCATGATCGAGACGAAGAGTTGGCGCGTGCCGCGCATCTTCCAAATCTTGCAGCGAAATGGAGATGTCGATCTTGCGGAAATGTATCAGGTTTTCAACATGGGAATTGGAATGGTGGCGATTCTCGCCGAGCGCGATGCCACCAGGACGATGTCGATCTTGCACGCGAAACGTATCGGTTTCATCGAACGCGGTTCGGGCAAAACGCGGTTGAAGTTGTAGAGGCGCTTGTGTCAAGCGCCTGCCGTTTTGGTCTCGGCGGTTGACACAACCGCCGCTACAACAAAGCGTGAGAATAATTCACGACAATGGAAAAGCGCCGCCTCGGCAAAACAAATATGAATGTATCCGTGCTCGGTTTCGGCGGTTCCGAGATCGGTTACGAACGCACTTCGCAGGACGCAGTCGATCAGCTTTTGAACGGCGCACTCGATGCCGGCCTGAATGTTATCGATACCGCTGAGTGCTATCCCGATAGCGAGGAGATGATCGGGCGCGCAGTAAGCAAGCGCCGCAATGAATTTTTCCTCTTCACAAAATGCGGGCATCCGCACGGCATGGAGAGTGCCGCGAAATGGTCGCGCGATTCCATTTTGCGAAGCATCGAGCGCAGCTTGCGCCGATTGCAGAGCGATCATGTCGATCTTGTTCAGCTGCACAGCTGTTCCGAAGCAGAGCTGGGCAAAGGTGAAGCGATCGACGCGCTGCGCGCGGCGCGCGAACACGGTGACACGCGCTACATCGGTTACAGCGGGGACAGTCGTGCCGCCCGCTATGCGGTCGAATGCGGCGCGTTCGACACTTTGCAAACTTCCATCAGCATCGCCGATCAGGAAGCGATTGATTTAACCCTGCCGCTGGCGCGCGAAAAACAGATAGGCGTGATTGCAAAACGCCCGATCGCGAACGCGGCCTGGAAAACGGGACACAAACCGGTCGAAGGATATCATCACACGTATTGGGAACGTCTGCGGAAGCTGAATTACGAATTCTTGCGGCATTCCGATTTACCAAAAACGATCGGCATCGCACTGCGTTTCACGCTGAGCGTGCCCGGCATGCACACTGCCATCGTCGGCACGACCAAACCGGAGCGCTGGCAGGAAAACGCGAAGCTGCTTGAGGCGGGACTGTTGAGCGAAGCGGAGTTTCACGCGATTCGACATCGCTGGGAAGAATACGCGCCGCACACCTGGATCGGACAGATCTAAACAGAAGATAATGAAGGAAACGTA
>QHPX01000016.1:7784-19101 GCA_003219195.1 Verrucomicrobiota bacterium | reverse complement strand
GGGATCCGCCACTGGCGCAGTGGTTTCAGTTGCGATTTGCCGCGAACTTGGCCCGGTCCTCACGGCGTTGATGGTTGCGGGTCGGGTCGGCGCAGCCATGTCAGCCGAGATTGGCACGATGAAAGTGACCGAGCAGATCGACGCGTTGCGCGCGCTCGCGGTTTATCCGACCGATTATCTCGTCGTGCCACGCGCTCTCGCCATGATGATTTCAATGCCGCTACTGGTGGCCGAGTGTATCGCCGTCGGCATTGCCGCCGGATATTTTATTGCAATTTTCCTGCTCGAGATTAACGGCACCTACTACATGGCCAACATGGTGCGCTGGACCCGGAACCGCGACATCATCATGGGCTTGTCGAAAGCGTTCTGTTTCGGAATTCTGATTGTCTTCATTAGTTGTCACAAAGGATTGACCGCGCGCGAGGGCGCGGTGGGCGTGGGTCGCGCCACGACTGAGGCGGTGGTGAACAGCTCGCTCGCAGTCCTGATTTGCAATTTCTTTCTCACGATGCTGCTCAACATTATTTACCCGGCGGGCTATCAATGATGCGGAGGGTTGTAGCTGCCGCCGTCTCGGCGGCAGATTAAGGAAATATTGAGTTCTCACCTATGACTCTCAGTCAACCGTCAAGATTGACGCGCATTTTTCCAAAAATATGATCGACCGTTGTACTTCATGACTTTGTGCACAGACAATCGGCGAAATATTCTCGAGAATGAAAAAGTTCACGCTGCGTTGCTCGAATATGCACAAGCCGGGGTAGCACGTGGAGTAGCGTTAGGTCGTTACGTCATTATGCCGGATCACATCCATCTGTTTGTGCAAGGAAGTCATAATTTCGATCTCGGTGTGTGGGTGCGAGAGTTGAAACGGGTTGTAGCTGCCGCAGTCTCTGGCGGCAGAGCTCGAGCACATACCGCTGAGGCAGCGGCAGCTACAACGCTTTGGCAACGTGGATTCTTCGATCATGTAATTCGAAATACAGAGAGTTACTCACAAAAATGGGATTACGTGCGCGAAAATCCTGTGCGAGCAGGCCTGGCCTCAGCGGCTGACGAATGGCCATTTCAAGGCGAGATTGTTCGCATCGAACACCGATGAGCGATTTGGTTACGAGTTCAGTTCAAAGCGGTCCGCCGCCAGAGACGGCGGCCGCTACAACGCCGGCGGCAGCTACGACGACGTCGCAAGATCGACAGGTTGGTTCAATGATCGCGGTGCGCGGCCTCGTGAAGCGCATTGGTCAGCAGGATATTCTGCGCGGAGTCGATCTCGATGTGACGCGCGGCGAAACGCTGGCCATCATCGGCCGCAGCGGCGGCGGAAAAAGCGTCTTGCTCAAACATCTGGTCGGATTGATGAAACCAAACGCGGGACAAATCTGGGTCGAAGGGCAAAACATCATTGCCCTGAACGAGCGACAACTAGCCATGATTCGCCCGAAGATCGGCATTCTTTTTCAGGGGGCGGCTCTTTTCGATTCGATGACCGTGGAAGAGAACATTGCTTTTCCCTTGCGCGAAGCGGGCGAGCGCGACCCGAAAGTGCTGCGCGAAAAAGTGCGCCAAATGCTCGAAACAATGGAGCTGGAAGGCCAGGAAGAGAAAATGCCGGTGAATTTGAGCGGAGGAATGAAAAAGCGCGTCGGCCTGGCTCGCGCCATCGTTCGGCGCCCATCCTGCATTCTTTACGACGAGCCAACTTCGGGGCTCGATCCTGTGGTGTCGGACAGCATCAACCGATTAATCCGGCGGTTGCAGCAACGTTTTGGTGTGACGAGCATTGTCGTGACGCACGACATGAAGAGCGCATTCGACGTGGCCAATCACATTGCTTACTTGCACGAAGGCCTGATTTATTTCAACGGCACACCCGGCGAGCTTCAGCAAACATCCGATCCGATTCTGCAGGATTTCTTGCTCGGACGTTCGGAAGAGCAGCGATAATGCAATTGTCGATCTTGCGCGCGGATGTAATTTGAAACAAATGAATCGGCACGAGCGAGGTTTGGAATTCAAAGTCGGCGCATTCGTTTTTGTCGGGTTGGCCATGCTGGGCGCGCTGGTCGTGCAATTTGGCCGGCTCGGCGAAGGCTTTAAAACTTATTATCCGCTCACCATTCGCTTTACCGATGCGAGCGGACTCCTAAAAGGCTCCGATGTTTTGCTCGCGGGTGCGAAAATTGGAAAGGTCGCCGAGGGTCCGCGGATGGTTCGCGAAGGCAATGGCGTGGACGTGCCGCTAAAGATTTATGATTACATCAAAGTTCCCGCGGGAAGCAAGTTCACGGTGGGAAGTTCCGGCTTGCTCGGCGACCGCTTTGTCAATGTGACCATGCCGCCCGGACAACCGAAGACGTACATCCCGCCGAATACCTACATCAGCGGTGCGCGTGAAACCGGACTTGATGATCTCACGCGTAAAGGTGGCCAGGTCCTGGATGATCTTCACACGACGGTTAACCGTTTAAATGAGGAAACGTTGTCGCCGGCGAACATGGAGAACTTGAAGGCGAGCATCGAGCATTTGAGCGAAACGACCGGCGCGCTCGCGGAATCGTCCAAGAAACTCGATGGCGTGATCGAGAAAGCCGATTCCACGATGGACTCGACTAAAAAAGCGGCCGACGATTTGCAGAAAGTGATCCGGGCCGCGACGCAAGGTAAAGGCCTGCTCGCTGCGCTTTTGACTAATCAGGAGTTGGCGAATGATTTGCGCGCGCTCATCAGCAACTTGCGCGCGCACGGCGTTTTGTTTTATCGCGATAGCGCGGCCAAGATCGACATGAGCGCCCGTGAGCAGACTAAACCGGCCCGTAAAACTGGAGGACACTGATGACGCCGCTGCTCACGGTCAATTTGCTGCGCGTTCTCTTCGTGACTTTTTGCGCCGCAATTGGCGCTATCGCCTCCTCCGAATTGCAGGGAGGCATGTGGCCGGGAGTCGTCATCGGTCTGCTGTTGGGATTGGTCGTCGTACTGATCGATCGGCTGCTCAAAGGATTTTCGCTGCGCGCATTTTCTTCGGCCACGTTTGGCCTGCTCCTGGGATGGGTCTTCGCCAAACTCCTTTCCGCCTCGCAGATTTTGATTTATCTCCCGCCCACCACGCAGTGGGCGATCGGGTTGGTGGTGTATTGCACTTTAGGTTATCTCGGCATGATGCTGGCCATGCGCAGCAATCGCGATGAGTTTTCGCTCATCATCCCCTATGTGCGTTTCGCCCGTGAAACCACCCAACATGAGCCGCTCGTTCTCGATACCAACGTCATCATCGACGGACGCATCGCCGAACTTTGCGCAACCGGTTTTCTCAGTCGCTCGCTGATCGTGCCGAGGGTTGTGCTTGGCGAACTGCAGGCGCTCGCCGATTCGCGCGACCCGACCAAGCGCGAGCGCGGCCGGCGCGGTCTCGAAATTTTGAACGATCTTCAGCGCTCGCGCGATGTGGAATTGACTATTCATGAGAGCAGCGACGATGTCGATCTGGGCGTGGATGCTCGCCTGGTGCGCACAGCGAAGGTCTTGCAAGCGAGCTTGCTCACTAACGACCAGGCGCTTTGTCAAGTGGCGCGGCTGCAACAGGTGCCGGCGCTTAATCTTTCCGATCTCTCTCGCGCGCTGCGTCCCGTGTTCGTGGTCGGTGATGAAATCGAGCTCGCTCTCCTCAAGGAAGGTCGCGAGCAGCATCAGGCCGTCGGTTATTTACCCGATGGCACAATGATCGTGGTCAATCACGCCCGCCCACATCTCGGCAAGACAGCCACAGTGATCGTTTCCAGCGCCCTGCAAACTACCGCCGGCCGCCTCATCTTCGCCGAGCTCAAAGACGGAGCGAAGGTGTCTTAAAGGAGGCGCCTCCGGACGTCTTCTTCACTCAAAGCGTCGATGCGAATCAGTTTTTCGCGCGACTTTTGACCACTTGCCAGCGTGATCCTGCTTTCGGAGATATTCAATTCTTCGGCCAGAAAGCTACGCAACGCGGCGTTCGCTTTTCCTTCCACTGCCGGAGCGCGGAGCTTGACCTTGATCGCAACTCCATGTCGGCCCACCACCTCGTTCTCTTTCGCATTTGGAACGACGTGAAAACGCAGAGTGGCCATTCATCCAACTGTAGCGGCGGTCTATGACCGTCGCATTAATTCAATCCAACTGCGGCGCGGACGCGGGTCATGACTTGACCGGCGATTTGATTTGCGCGTTCGGCGCCGCGGGCGAGGACGTTCTCGATGTACGATTTGTCGGCTAGGATTTCTTCGCGGCGTCTACGCATTGGCGCGAAAAATCCCCAGAGTTTTTCGAAGAGCTGTTTTTTGAAATCGCCGTAGCCGGTGCCGCCTTTGCGAAATCTTTCGCGCATCTCTTCGCTTTCGTTTTTGGAAGCGAAGAGCGAATAGAGCTGGACGATTGTCGATTTTGCTGGATCCTTCGCCGCTTCGACCGGCGTGGAATCGGTCACGATGCTCATGACGCGTTTTCTGGTTTCTTTTTCGTCCCCGAAGATATCGATGGTGTTGTTATAGCTCTTGCTCATTTTCTGGCCATCCAGTCCGGGCACTACTTCAGTGGCGGCTTGAATGCGCGGTTCGGGCAACTTGAAAACCCGCCCGTCCGGCTCGGACTGGCCGAACGTCTCGTTCATTTTTACCGCGAGATCACGCGTGATTTCGATGTGCTGTTTTTGATCTTTGCCGACCGGCACGACATCGCTGTCGTAGATTAAAATGTCGGCCGCCATCAGGACGGGATAATTGAACAGCCCGGCCGATGAGGTCATGCCGCGCGCGAGCTTGTCTTTGTAAGAATGCGCCCGCTCGAGCAAGCCGACTGGTGCGACCGTCGATATGATCCACGCCAATTCGGTCACTTGCGGAACGTCCGATTGTCGAAACAGCGCGCCGCGTTCCGGGTCGAGACCGCAGGCAAGAAAATCGAGCGCAATGCGACGACTGTTTTCGCGCAGCACCTTCGGATCGCGCACGCTGGTGAGCGCATGATAATCGGCGATGAAATAGAACGCTTCGCCCTCGGCCTGCAACTCGATTGCCGGTCGCATCATACCGAAATAGTTTCCGATGTGCAGCACGCCGCTCGGTTGGATGCCGGATAAAATGCGTATGGCCATTTCAGATTTAAGATTTCAGATTTCAGATTGAAAGCGAGTCATTCTGCAGCCTCGCAAGAAAAGATCGACATCATGGAGGAATGACGAATGACGAAGCACGAAGGAACGACAAAATCCGAATGCCGAACGGAAAGCTTGCCTTGCTTCTTCATCATTTGAGCATTTGGGCTTGATGCGTCATTTCGTTGCCACTTCCTGCTGGCAAACCCGCGCCCGAACCGCTAGATAAAACGCGGCATGGCCGAGAAGAAACCGCAACCTGTTTCCGTCGTCACTGGCGGGGCGGGTTTTTTAGGGTCGCATTTGACCGATCGGTTGCTGGGGGAAGGTCATCGCGTCATCGCGATCGACAATCTTATCACCGGCAACACGGCAAACATCGGGCATCTGGCCGGCAACGAAAATTACAAGTTTATCAAGCACAACGTCTCCAATTTCATTTTCCTGCTGCAGGAGAAAATCGATTACGTCTTTCATTTCGCGTCGCCGGCCAGCCCGATCGATTATCTTGAGCTGCCGATTCCGACCTTGAAAGTGGGCGCGCTCGGCACCCATAACACGCTCGGCCTGGCCAAGGACAAAAAGGCCTCGTTCATTCTTGCATCGACCTCGGAATGTTACGGCGACCCGCTGGTCCATCCGCAAAAGGAAGATTACTGGGGCAACGTGAACCCGATCGGGCCGCGTGGCGTTTATGATGAGGCGAAGCGCTTCGCCGAAGCGATCACGATGGCGTATCATCGCTACCATCACATCGACACCAAAATCGTGCGCATCTTTAACACCTACGGCCCGCGCATGCGTTTGCGCGACGGTCGCGTTGTCCCGGCGTTTATCGGGCAGGCGCTGAGTGGAAAACCGCTCACGGTTTTTGGCGATGGCTCGCAAACGCGCTCCTTTTGCTACGTCTCCGATTTGATCGATGGAATTTTCAAACTGGCGATGAGCGATTTTCACGAGCCGGTCAACCTGGGCAATCCGCGTGAGATGACCATTAGACAATTTGCCGACGAAATCATCCGCATCACCGGGGCAAGATCGACAATTGAATATAAACCGTTGCCGGTGGATGATCCGAAAGTTCGACAGCCGGACATCACACGCGCAAAAAGGGTTCTTAGCTGGGAACCGCGAGTGAGTTTTGAGGAAGGAATTAAGAAAACGATCGAGTATTTTCGCGAATCCTTAAAAACCACTGACGAAGCGTAAATAAGTTGCAAGATCGACATTTAATTATGAAAACACATTTTCGGTTTGTTCTGGCCGCGATTCTGGTGTTCGCGCCGCTTTCCGGGGGGGCCCAGGTGCGCGGTCCCGGCGATTTTCAAATTACGAAGATCACGAAGAACTTAATTCCGACGCCGCAGTTCAGTTTTGGCGGCGAACAACATCCGCCGGGCGGGGCAGACCGTTGGTTGGAAGTGGAGGTCGAATTTGCGGCGGCGCCAGTATTCACGAGTGAGCTAGCGCTGAAATATTTCATTCTCTTCAATGGCCAATTGCTCACGGGCGAAGTGACACACGTCAACATTCCAGCGGGTCGCGAGCGCCGTTCGGTTGTCTACGTCACGCCGCGCACGCTCGTGCGTTTTGGGGGCAACCGGCCGATCACGGCGAATTCGGTGCAAAACGTGGCGGTTCAGGTCGTGGAGCAAGGCGCGGTAAAAGATGAATTGAGTCTGGCCCGGGCGCAGCCACAATGGTACGCAACCGTGCCGCAGCTCGCGGGCTTAGTGTTGAACAAAAACGAAACGCCGTTTGCGCCGTTATATTGGGGCCGTTACGAGCAGATAAAGAGCCGCTAGAGCGGAAGGCCCAAATGCCAATGACCGCTGAAAGCGGAAACTCCAAATTCCAAAACCCAAGCTCCAAAGAATTTCCAAATCTCAGTACCCAAAAGAGATTTTGGAGCTTTTAGACCCATGGCCGCCGCTACGCGCATCGTAAGTGTCAATGTCGGATCGCAAACTCTAGGTCTGGCGGAATTTCGCATGCAGCCGCAGGGTGGGCTGCTCTTGCATGACTATCGCTTACGCGAAATTTTGGCCGAGCCGGCAGGTGAGACAATGCGTCAGGCGCAAATGGCCCGTATTCTGCGCGAGATGATGGATGAGCTGCGAATAAAAAGCGGCACGGTTAACTATGCCGCCGCTGGGCAGTCGGTTTTCACGCGTTTTGTCAAACTGCCGTCGGTGGAGGAAGAAAAAATCGAAAGAATCATTTCTTTCGAGGCGCAGCAAAACGTTCCTTTTCCGATCGACGAAGTCGTTTGGGATTATCAACTGGTGGGCGGCGGGGCCGACGAGCAAATCCAGGTCGTTCTAGTCGCGATCAAAGCCGACCTGCTCGACGAGATCAATAATGCGGTGGAAGAAAGCGGGCTGCGGACTGCGATTGTCGATATTGCACCGATGGCGCTCTACAATGCCTTTCGATACAACTACAGCGACCTGAGCGGCTGCTCGCTGTTGGTCGATATCGGGGCGCGCACGACGAACCTTCTCTTCATCGAACCGGGAAAAATTTTCTCCCGCGGTATTCCGATCGGAGGCAACTCGATTACGGCGGCGATTGCCAAGGAATTTGGCGAGAGCTTGGCGGCGGCTGAATTACGCAAGAAGCGCGATGCCTTTGTCAGCCTGGGGGGCGCCTATGCCGAGCCGGAGAATGTCGATGTTGCGCGCGTCTCCAAAATCGTGCGCGGCACCATGACGCGATTGCACGCGGAGCTGATGCGCTCAATCAGCCATTACCGCGCGCAGCAGCAGGGCAATCGGCCGGACCGGGTTTTTCTGTGTGGCGGCAGCGCCAGCACGCCCTATATGCGCGAGTTTTTTCAAGAGAAATTGCAGCTGCCGATCGAGTTCTTCAATCCGTTGCGCAACGTCGCAGTCGCTGACTCGGCGCCGGTGGGTATGCGTGCACGCTCGGCGCACCTGCTGGGTGAATTGGTTGGTCTGGCGCTTCGGACAGTGACGGCATGTCCGATGGAATTGAATCTGCGCCCGGCCAGCGTGGTCCGCGCCCAGGCGTTAGAAAAGCGGCGGCCGTTTCTGATGCTGGCGGCGGCCTGTTTCATTCTCGCGCTGGCGGGCTGGGGGATTTATTACGCACGTGCTGCGCAGGAGATGCGGCAAAGCACGGAACGCCTTCAACCGAAGATCGACAAGATGCGAGCGGCGGAAGCGAAGTTCGCTAAGCTGCGGAAGGAAACGGCCGCTCTCGATAGCATGGCGACGCCGCTCATCACCGCAATCAACGACCGCAATTTCTGGCCGGCGATTCTGGAGGACCTCAATGCGCGCCTGCCGAAAGACGACATCTGGATCACGGAGCTTATTGCCATGTCCGGTGGCAAAGCAATCGGCGTGGACGAAAAACGCATGATAGAGATCGCGCCGAATCCGGTAAATGCGCCATCCGCAGGAAGGGGGGCGGCCGCGCGACCGAGCGGCAGCGCGATCGACGGTATTTTAGTGCGCGGCCTTTATCTCCTGAACCCGAAACAAGAGCAAGTGGTGGTGGATTACTTTCGCAACCTGGTCGGCTCGCGGTTCTTCGCGATCGATCCGAACGATCAGGCCCGGACAATCAAGCCAAGCACACCGACCAACACCGAGTGGGCGTTTCCTTATGAACTCCATCTCGATCTGCGCAACCCGGTGGAAATTCCATGAATTGGTTTCAACAGAATCGCTGGCTCGGGAACTTTCTCATTATCGTAGGCGTGGCGACGTTGCTCTTCGCCTTTTTCCTCTGGAGAGCGCACAACAGTTTCGAAGAGGCGAGCGCGCGTTTTAACCAAGCCGCGAGTGAGCGCAACCGGCTCGAGCGTCTCGATCCATTTCCGAGCGACGCCAACTACCAGAAAATGAAAGTCCATATCGCGAACTACGGCGCCGCGGTGGAGAAAATGAAAGAGGACCTGAAGATACGCATGCTGCCGATTGTTCCGCTTCAGCCGAACGAATTTCAATCGCGCTTGCGTCAGGTCACACTGGCCACATCTGGAAAAGCACGCGCCAACAAAGTAAAACTGCCGCCCGGTTTTCATCTGGGCTTTGAGGAATTTACCGCGTCGCTGCCAAGCACGGCCGCGGCGCCTTTGCTCAGTCAAGAGCTTTCGCAAACCGCGTTGTTGATGAATATCCTGATCGATGCGCGGGTGGACAGTTTGACTGCTCTTCACCGCACGCCGTTGGCCGAGGAGCGCGGAGCCGCGCCGGCCCCGACTCCGGTTCCGGGGCGCAAAACGGGCGGAACGGCCGCGGGCGGACCGAATTTGATCGAGCGGCACATTGTCAATCTTACCTTTGTCGCCGCTCCATCCGTGGCGCGGAAGGTGTTGAATCAGATCGCAAGCTCGAGCCAGCAGTTTTATATTATTCGCACGCTCCATGTGCGGAACGAAAAAGACAAAGGGCCGCCGCGCGAAGCAAATGAGACGGGCCCGCCCGCTGCTGGAGCCGCTCCGGCAGCGACGCCTGCGGCCGGGCTCAAATTCATCGTCGGTAATGAGCACATCGAAACAACGGCCAGGATCGAGATGCTGAGATTTACATTTTAAGCAATGGAGTGGATTCGGGCACATTATGAGCGCGTCGCGCTGCTGGCAGCGGCGATTTTTCTGTTCTTCTGTGCAATTTTGATATGGCGAAACGCGGTGAAGTTCGGAGCGGATTTCGCCGGGCGGAAAACCGAGCCTCAGCTCAAGAATGCATCACCGCCGCCCAAGGCAGTGGAACTAGGTCATGCGGCGGAAGAACTTGAGCAGCCGGCGCAGTGGACATCCCATGAGCGCTCGGGGCTTTTTGTTCCGGAGAAACATTTTATCGACGCCAATGGTCTGCCGGCCACGCTCAAGACCACGATGGTGCATCCACCCGTTCCAAATGAGTGGCTCGAACAATTCAACCTGCCCATCGCCGACGCCGATGTTCTGGAACAGGACCCCGACCGCGACGGGTTTACAAATTTTGACGAATGGCAGGGGCACACCAATCCGATCGACAAGAATTCGCATCCCGATTACCTCACGAAACTCAAGGTGAAATCAACTACCGAGGAACCTTTCCAGGTCATGTTCTCCTCCTCGGTCGGGGATACCTACGCGATTAACACGATCGATATGTCGCAACCGACGCAGTTTCTCAAAATCGGCGCCACCATTGCTGGAACTCGATTCAAGATCGTCAAGTTTACCCCGAAAGATGAGACCAATCAATATGGCACGAGGGTCGATGCTTCCGAACTGACGCTTGAGCAGGAGGATACGAAGGAGCAGCTCACCCTGGTGAAGGAAAAGGTGGCGATGTCGCCGGAATCGGTTGTGACTTTTGTCTATTCATGGCCGGCCACTGCTGTCCCCCGGGAGTTCGAGGTAAGAAAAGATCAAGAATTTTCATTGAAACCGGTCGACGAAATCAAATATAAGCTGGTGGATGTTCAGCCGGATAAGGCGGTAATCGTAAATACCAAGGTACCAAACGAACCGATCGAGATCGGCATGCTCAGTCCTTAACCCACCACAGCCATGATAAAAAACTCGACAGTCTTTAAATTACTGCTTCCGAGCTTGATCCCCGTTTTGCAATTGGCGCTTGCCACGCCCAGCGCTGCGCAGAGCGTAGATCAAGTCGCGCAGCGGGAAGTAGAACGACGCCAGGCCGCGATGCCCCGGGGCGAAGAAGCGATTGCGCGCGGCAGGCGCGCCATGCAGGAAAAAAACTTCACCGTCGCGCACGAGGAATTCAGGACGGCTGTCCGTCTTTTGCCGGACGCGGTTACCTCCGGCAAATTGCATGACGAAGCGTTGGACGGCTTTTGTACGAGCGGCGTGAAATTGGCCGAACAGAAAATCGCAGAGGGCAAGTTCATGGAAGCGGAATCGATCCTGCGAGAAGTCTTGGACGAGCGCTACGATCCCAACTGCCATCCCGCCGCGGAGCTGCTCGCGCAGATGCAAAAGCCAGGTCATTTCAACCGAACGATGGGCCCGAAATTCATCGCGAAAGTTGAAGAGGTGAAAAAACTGCTCAGCGACGCAGACGGTTATTACAACTCCGGTCGCTACGATCTCGCGCACAAAAAATACGAGCAAGTGCTCGCTCTCGATCCCTACAACGTCGCGGCCCGGCGCGGCGAAGAAAAGATCGACAATGCGAAATATCATTATGGCGAGGAGGCCTA
>QHPX01000016.1:0-7704 GCA_003219195.1 Verrucomicrobiota bacterium | reverse complement strand
AAGATTGAGTTCCGTGATGCGAGCATCCGCGAAGCGATTGATTTTATTCGCCAGCAAGCGGCTGCGAACGATCCTTCGACCGAGGGCAAAAAAGGCGTCGATATCGTGCTGCGGCTTGTGCCGATCGGACAAATTGCTCCTCCACCAATTCCAGTTGAAGCTGCGCCTACGCCAGCCGCGCCTGGTTCTCCTGCTGCTGGCGCTGCGCCCGAAGCTGGAGCGCCGGCCACTGCGCGCCCTGTTGTTGCGCCCGCGGTCGTGGCGGCGTCTGCGATTTCGCCGGCGCAGGCGCGCATCACCATTTCACTTAATCAGATTCCGCTCGGCGAAGCATTGCGCTACATCGCCAGTCAGGCTGGATTAAAAGTGAAGGTCGAACCTTACGCCGTATCCATCATTCCGATCAGTGAGCAGAGCAACGACCTGATCACCAAGGAATATCGTGTCCCGCCCGGTTTCATCAGCACGTCGGTGAATGTCGGCGTATCGGCATTAGCTCAAGGTGCGTACACAAAAGCACCCGGTACAGCCGGTGCGCCGACTGGAACGGCAAAAGACACCCAGGAATCCACCGGCGGCCGTCAGCTCGTTAATCGCGAAGGGGCAAAAGAATTCCTCGAGAGCCAGGGTGTGCCGTTCCCCCCCGGCTCGAGCGCAAATTTTCTTCCGCAGAGCAGCCGGTTGATCGTGCGCAACACAGCCGACAATCTCGAGCTGGTCGATGCTTTGGTTGAACAAGCCAGCATTGCCGTACCTAGACAGGTCGAGATCGAGTCGAAATTCGTCGAGATCACGCAGAACAATCTGAAAGAGCTCGGATTTGATTGGCTGCTTGGACAGTTTAACATCGGTAACCACAAGCTTTTTGGAAGCGGAGGTTCCTCGGGCACAGCGCCTGGGGTTAATCAAGCCGATTTTCCGTTTAGCACGACCGGAGAAAACCCTGTCACCGCGGGCAATCGCAGCGGAAATCTCGCTATTAGCGCAAATGCGATTGATGCATTGCTGTTTCCGACAATCGGCGCAACACCACTCGCGCCGGGAATTTTTGGACTAGGTGGTGTGTTCACCGATCCGCAATTTCAAGTTGTCATCCGCGCGCTCAATCAGAAAAAAGGGGTCGACCTTCTTTCTGCCCCACGAGTGACGACCAAAAGCGGCCAGCGTGCCGTCATCGAAATTGTCAGAGAATTCCGTTATCCGACGACGTTCACGCCGCCGCAGGTTCCCACGCTAACTGCACCTACTGGCACAGCTGCCATTGCACCTGCAGTCGTGACACCGACAACCCCCCAGACCTTCGAAACTCGAAACACCGGTGTCACATTGGAGGTTGAACCGGTGGTAGGGCCGGACGGTATTACTATCGATCTGAACCTCGTGCCGCAGGTCGTCGAGTTCGAAGGTTTCATCAATTACGGAAGTCCCATCTTTGCAGTGGCTCCTGCTGTTAGCAGTTTTAACCCGATAACGGGAATAACAACCCTACTAACCTCCCCGAACGTTCTTCTCACTGCGAACGTGATTAACCAGCCGATCTTCAGCACGCGCAAGGTGACGACAAGCGTGAGCGTTTGGGACGGTCAGACCGTTGTGCTCGGCGGATTGATACGCGAGGATGTGCAAAAGACTGAAGATCGCACACCAATTATCGGCGATATTCCGCTCGTCGGCCGCCTTTTCCGCACCAATGTCGATCAGCACATCAAACGCAACCTGATTATCTTCGTTACCGCGCGTCTCGTCAATCCGGGCGGCCAGCTGGTGAATCCGGCGGAGGAGGAAGAGGAAAGCGAAGCGACAATTGAACCGCCAATTCTGCCGGAACAACCGGCCTATAAAAAATAGAGACCGCCGAACGGAATTGTGAGGGACGAAAGGTTTGAGCGAAACGAGAGGTGAGAGAACTGCTGGTAGTAATATTGATCGGCGCTGCCGGCTATCTGGCGTACGACGATTACTACAAGCAACGCCCTGCTTTGCAACAGGCACAGGCAGAAATTCAGCAACTCCGACAAAATCCGGTGCGTCTTAATGTAGCAACTCCGGGCGCTCCACGGGCTTGGACTCCTGTCGCTCCGACCCCACTGGCGGCGACGCGAATCGTGTGTCCTTTGTGCCATGGTGAGAAAGTGGTTGTCTACGACCCTAGCGGAAGTGGGAATCCGCTCTCCAGGGAGACCCAAACCTGCCCAGTTTGCTTGGGCGTTGGATACCGAGTGCTCACTATTCCGCCAGGTCAGAAGATTTGTCCGGATTGCCAGGGAATGGGGTTGGTTTATCTCCGAGCCTCCAACGGACCAGTCACGGCCAGGAATTGTGCGCGATGTGGCGCCACGGGTTTGGTCGAGGCTGTCAAATGATGTTTATCACGCCTGTTTAGCGCAGGCTTTCGCCGCAGGTACAAAGACGACTGAGCGTGGGCCTACCACGGCGCGAACCAACCTTAGAGGTGCTCGCTAAATAAGCAGAACGGTCGACGCTCGGCTCGGCTAGATCGAGTATCGACTTCGTCGGATCGCCTTCAAAATGGGATTTCGCGGCAGGTTCCCTCGTGAAAAGCTGACTCGGTGTCGCCAGATTGACGCTCGGCGTCGTCGATTCATCCCGCGCGAGCGAAACGCGCGCTAATTTTTCGCCTGAGAACAGCGACACGAATCTCGCCTAAAAATGCTGCTTCATTTCAGGGATTTCTTTTGCTAAGCAAAGGCGATGAGAAAATCGCTTTCCGCTTTGCTCGTCGTTTCGGCTTTGATTGCGATTATTACAACTACTTCAGCTTTTGGAGGCGGTAGGAGGAAGAAAACGACACCGCCGCCCCAGCCGACCCTTATCTCAAACGTGAGCGGGAATGCAATTACGGTGAGTGACGATAAGGTAACGAGGACCTTCGTGATAACGCAATTCACCGAGATCAACGTGAACGGGCAACGAGCGACCGTCGCCGACTTAAGGCCTGGCATGGTTGTAAATGTTACGATGGACACAGACCCTGCGCGGGCCAGCCGGATCAATGCCAACGGCGCGCCGGTCGATCATGGTAAGAGGAAGAAGTGAAGCCGCGCCGCGGATTGAAACTGGCGAATCAAACGGAAGAAGGCGAAGGTAAGTAAGGCCCGTTCTTCGTCGCTTCCGGAAGAATCTTCGTTTCTTGGTGACCTTCTGTGTACAGTCTTTCTGCGCTGCTTAAGAACGGGATCTCCCGGATGATGTTAGGAGGCGCAAATCAAACAGAAGAGAGCGAAGGTAACGAAGTTTTCTTAAGATAACATGCCTGCTATCGGGATTACGGGCGCGGTTTCCACGGGCAAGACGACCTTTTGCGATTGCCTGCGCGAGCTCGTTCCCGCCGCGAAGTTTTTCGATGCCGATCAAGCGGCGCGGGAACTTGTCGATCTTGACCCGGAAGTTCAAAAGGAACTCGCGACTGAATTTGGGCCCGGGATTTTTTCGAGTAATGGCCGCTTGAA
This sequence comes from Verrucomicrobiota bacterium, assembly GCA_003219195.1. GTDB lineage: Bacteria > Verrucomicrobiota > Verrucomicrobiia > Chthoniobacterales > UBA10450 > UBA10450. The sequence continues at coordinate 4,234 of QHPX01000016.1, read as the reverse complement.
CCGAGAACAGCTTCGCGCCATAATCTTTCAGGACGCGGCAAAAAAACGCGCCCTCGAACAAATTCTCCATCCACGAATTCGCCGGCAATGGAGCGCTCAAGCGAAAACCTCTTCTTCCCAATTTTTCTTCGCAGATATCCCTCTTCTATATGAAACCGGTGGTGAAACATTGTGCGACCGGGTGGTCGTGGTCGCTTCTTCTCCGCACATTCAGTTGAAGCGCCTGCTCGAGCGCAAAAGAATCGACTCAAGCGCCGCTGAAGAAATGATTAAATCGCAAATGCCTCTGACGGAGAAGATTTCTCGCGCCGATCACGTGGTCTGGAATAACGACGGGCGATTCGTGCTGAAAGAGCAGGCGAAACTTCTTGTCGATCTTTGGCGCGAAGAATCATGGACGAAGAGTTAGACACCGACACCGCAGGCACCGAACAGGAATCTGTAGAGGCAGATTCAGATGTGGTGCAACTTTCGAAGTTGCGATCCGACGAAAAGGGCAAGTTGGAAACTTGCCCCACTTTGGATCTCAATGAGTTGCAGAAACTTTCGAGCGAAGAGCTCGAATCGCTCGGGCGCGATTTCGATCTGCGGCTGCATTCCGCTCGCCCCCGTCATTATCACATTCTCGATCTAATTCGCGCGGCCTTGGGCACCGGGATGACTGTAACCGCCGAAGGCTTTTTGGACCAGGTGGGCGATTCCTTTGGTTTGCTTCGCTGGCCGCGATTGAATTTCCTACCGGTGCCAGAGGATGTTTGCGTGCCGCACGCGATCATTCAGCAATTTAAATTGCGTCCCGCCCAACAGCTGGCGGGAACATTGCGTCTGCCGCGCGATCGCGAGAAATCGCTCATGCTTGATCAGGTCACAGCCATCGAAGGGCAACCAGTGGCGCAATGGACGGAGCCGAGCGATTTCGAGAAGTTGACTCCGCAATTTCCGCAGGGCCGGATCATGCTGGAAAATGCAAAGACAAACTCGATCAGCGCACGCGCGGTCGATCTTCTGGCGCCGCTCGGGCGCGGGCAACGCGGATTGATTGTAGCGCCGCCACGGGTGGGGAAAACGATTTTGCTCAAAGAGATCGCGAAAGGGATCCGCGCGAATCATCCGGAGATTGTTCTCATTCTCCTTCTGGTGGATGAGCGCCCCGAAGAAGTGACCGACCTGGAGCGGGAAATCGATTGCCAGATTTATCATTCGAACTTCGATGAAAACGTAAATCGACATGTCCAAGTGGCGGAGCTGGTGCTGGAGCGTGCGAAACGTCTGGTCGAGATGAAAAAAGACGTGGTGATACTACTCGACAGCATCACGCGGTTGTCGCGCGGATATAATAATATGCAGCCGGGCAAGGGGCGGATCATGTCCGGCGGGGTCGAGTCCAAAGCGTTAATCAAGCCGAAAAAATTCTTCGGCTCCGCGCGGAACGCCGAGGAAGGCGGCAGCCTGACGATTCTGGCAACGGCGCTGATCGAGACTGGTAGCCGAATGGATGAGGTGATTTTCGAGGAATTTAAGGGCACGGGCAATATGGAGCTGCATCTCGACCGCGCGTTGCAAGAGAAGCGGCTCTATCCGGCGATCCACCCGTTGCAATCGGCCACGCGGCGGGAGGAGTTGCTTTATCATCCCGACGAATGGGAACGCGTGCAATTGTTGCGCAAGACGATGGCGGCGCTTCCGCCAATCGAAGCGATGGAGAAGTTGATCGAGAATCTCGAAGTGACCAAGACCAACGCCGAATTGCTCTTGAGTGGATTGAAGTGAGTGCCGGGGAAAGCTCCAAATCCCTAAGCCTCACGCCCCAGGCAAATTCCAAATTCCCAGCTTCAAACATCGAAAAGAGATCGCGCTTTGGCGTTTTGAACCTTAGGTGATTGAAATTTGTTTGGAGCTTGGGGTTTGGGATTTGGAGCTTAAAAGATGCTGCTCAAAAAGTTTGAAATACAAAGTCTGATCGCGACGGCCGCGCAGCTTGCCGAGCTGCTTCCACAAATCGAACTGCACGACCGGGTGGCGGTCGATACCGAGGCTGATAGCCTCCATTCTTATCGGGAGAAGCTTTGTCTGCTCCAACTCAGCCTGTCCGCCAATCGGACGGACTCATCCCGTGGCGAGCCCACCCGGGATTATATTGTCGATCCTCTGGCAGATGTCGATCTTGCACCGTTGCGCGATGCGCTTCAGACGAAGGAAATTGTTTTGCATGGCGCAGATTTCGACTTGCGGCTGCTTCACCGAAGTTTGGACTTCACGGCGCGCCGAATTTTCGACACGGTGATCGCAGCGCGCTTGCTCGGCATTCGCGAGTTCAGTCTGGCCGCTTTGCTGGAGCGATTTTTCGATGTGAAGCTCGCGAAAGGATCACAAAAGGCGAATTGGGCAAGGCGTCCGCTCTCGCCGCGGATGCTCGAATATGCGACGAACGATACACATTACCTGTTGCCTTTGGCCGAACGATTGGAAACAGAGCTGCAAGGACGGGACCGGCTCGAATGGTTGCGCCAATCGTGCCGGCGCGCAGTCGAGCAGGCCGCGATGTCACGCGTGCGCGATGAGGATGAGACGTGGCGCATCAGCGGATCTGGTTCGTTGAAAGGCCGCGCTGCCGCCGTTCTGCGGGCCCTCTGGCGATGGCGCGAGAGCGAAGCGGCCGCGGTCGATCGTCCGCCATTTCATATTTTGCAAAATCACGAACTGTTGCATGCGGCGGAAAGTTTCGCCTTGGGAAGCCTGCCTGATTACAGACATTTTTCTCCTCGCCGCCGCCGCGCATTTTGCGATGCAGCGCAAAGCGCGTTGAAATTGCCGGAAGAGGAATGGCCAGTCTTGCGCCGTCGTTTTGGGACGCGGCCGAGCGCGGAGGTGACGCGTCGAAGCAAGGAGCTACGGCTTCGGCGCGATCGAGTAGCGAGGGAACTGGAACTGGAGCCGACTTTTATCGCGCCACGTGCCACGCTGGAGGCGATCGCGGCGGATCAAACTAGAGCGACAGCTTTATTGGTTCCATGGCAGCGCGAATTGCTCCGAATCGATGTGTAAAACGCGGACATTTTGGCTCCGCTACCTAAGAGCTTGACAGAAACCCGCGACACCTCCATAAGATCGGCGTCGTAGAGATCTTACCTAGCAAGATCAAGTGCACATGAATATTAATTTTCATTTCGTTTTGACGATCGCGTCGTTTGCGACTTGGCTCCCAAGCGAGCTCACCGCAGAGGAGCTCAAAGAAGCCCAGGTGACTCAAGTTATCCAAGACGTTCGACTACTCCCATCAAACGCATCACCGCGTCCGGCCACAGTGAACGATAATGTTCGCCAGGGCACCGCGGTGCAGACCGGTGTCCAGTCCCGGAGTGAGCTGACTTTTAAGGATCAAACCATCACGCGTCTCGGCGAGAAGACTATCTTTAGTGTCGGCGAAGGGGCGCGAACCATTGAGCTGGGTAGCGGCCAATTTTTGCTTTACGTGCCGAAACATTCCGGCGGCGCAAAAGTCAAGATGGGGGCGGTCACAGCAGCGATCACAGGCACAACGGTGTTGGGCAACGTTAATCCCAACGGAACAACCTCGTTCACCGTGCTCGAAGGAAGCGCGTGTATTCATCTGGACAGTGTGGGGCAATCGCTTCTTGTTCATGCCGGCCAAAAGCTGACTTTTGACCCAATCGCTAACAGGTTGGAAGACCCCGTCGATGTCGATCTTAACCAGGCGCTCACGTCGCCGTTGATCAAGGACTTCAAGCGCTTGCCAAGCGCGCCTTTAATTGAGCAGGAAATTCAAAGGCAGCATGGAGCAGTGGGCGGAGTAAGAGGCAACGGCGAATTAACGCGTGCTGTGAGGGTGTCCGGCGCCAGCAGCATAGACACAGCGACACCAGAGCAATTCTTGCGAGCGCTCAATTCGCTCTTCGTCCGCTCAAATGCACGCCAGGTGTGTGACTACGTCGCGGCGGCAGTGAGCGCTCGGCCTAATCTGGCGGATAGAATCGTTGTGGCCGCTCTAAGCGTTGAACGGGTCGGTCGCTCAGATTTTAAACAACCGGTCGGGAGACAAATTTCCTGTGAAGACATTGACTGCATCATTCGAGCGGCAATCGCCGCCCATCCCTCCGCGACCAGAGAAATTGTGAGCGCTGCGGTAGCGGCAGCACCTTTACTGCGCGATTGTATTGTGGCAGCAGCGAACGCCGTCCAACCCTGTCAAGAGGCGAACGCTTTCGTTGAGCCG
>QHPX01000096.1 GCA_003219195.1 Verrucomicrobiota bacterium | reverse complement strand
CTGGTCGGGGACGATATTTTCGTCACCAACGTGACGCGTCTGAAGGACGGCATCGAGCGCGGCATCGCCAACTCGATCCTGATCAAGGTCAACCAGATCGGAACGCTCACCGAAACGCTCGCCGCCATCGATATGGCGCACCGCGCCGGCTATACCGCGGTGATGTCGCACCGGTCCGGCGAGACCGAGGACGCGATCATCGCCGATCTCGCGGTGGCGACCAATTGCGGGCAGATCAAGACCGGCTCGCTCGCGCGCTCCGACCGCACGGCGAAATACAACGAGCTCATCCGCATCGAGGAGGAACTGGGCGCGCAGGCGCGTTACGCTGGGCGCGGCGTGCTCAAACAGCGCGGCTGAGGCGGCATGGCGGCGGCCGGGGCTGCGCCGGCGCCCTTCGAGGCTTCCCCGCAGTAATGGTGAGGAGGGCGGCCGTCCTTCGAGGCTCGCTCGACTACGTCAGGCTCGCACCTCAGGATGACGGCTGCCCCACGAACAACGGCGGGCCAGCACCGCAGGGTGACAGCGCAGGTTGGCCAGCTCGGGACGACGGCGGGATCGCGATTTGCCTCGCCGTTAAGCCCCGGGTAACGCGGCTGCGGTCATGGTGCGTCCATGGTCACCCGCAATCGGCTGCGAGCCGCGCTCACCGCGATCGGCCTCTACATCGGCGCCGCGCTGCTGATCGGCTATTTCGGCGTCAACGCCTATACCGGGGCGCACGGGCTCAAGGCCAAGCAGGACCTCTCCCAGCAGCTGGACGAGCTGTCGAAAGAGCTCGCGAGGCTCAAGCTCGAGCGGACGAGCTGGGAGCACCGCGTGTCGCTGTTGCGGGCGGATCGTCTCGATCCCGACATGCTGGACGAGCGCGCCCGCGCGATGCTCGACTACGTGCATCCGAACGATCTGGTGCTGACGCGCAAGCCGCGGTGAGGCGCGCCGCAGGGCGGCCGGTCACTTCGTTCCAGCAAGAAATTCATTTTGTCGACCAGTGATTTGGCGGGAGCGCCCGATAGGACGCTCGGCGCTTCCGCGCCCGCGCGTTTTGGGCTATGGCTTGCCGACGCTCGCCCGCTATGATCCCGAGGAGCCCCATGGCAGTTGCCAAGAACAAGCCCGCGGCGCCAAGCGCCGCCCGCCGCCCCGCGGCGGAAAAGCCGGGCAAACCGGACGAGGTTCCCGCCTTCTCCAAGAACGACGAGCTCAAAGCCTATCACGACATGCTGCTCATCCGCCGCTTCGAGGAGAAGGCCGGACAAATGTACGGCATGGGCCTGATCGGCGGGTTCTGTCACCTCTACATCGGCCAGGAAGCCGTCGTCGTCGGCATGCAGATGACACTCAAAACCGGCGACGAAGTCATCACCGGCTATCGCGATCACGGCCACATGCTCGCCTGCGGCGTGGACCCGAAGGGCGTCATGGCGGAATTGACCGGGCGCCGCGGCGGCTATTCCAAAGGCAAGGGCGGCTCGATGCACATGTTCTCGGTCGAGAAGGGATTTTTTGGCGGCCACGGCATCGTCGGCGCCCAGGTCCCGATCGGCACCGGCCTCGCCTTCGCCAATCGCTACCGCGGCAACGACAACGTATCGCTGACCTATTTCGGCGACGGCGCCGCCAACCAGGGCCAGGTCTACGAGAGCTTCAACATGGCGGAGCTGTGGAAGCTGCCCGTCGTCTATGTGATCGAGAACAATCGCTATGCGATGGGAACCTCGGTGACCCGATCCTCGGCGACGACGGATCTGTCGAAGCGCGGGCTCTCGTTCAACATCCCGGGCGAGCAGGTCGACGGCATGGACGTGCGGGCCGTGCGCGCCGCCGGCGAACAGGCGGTCGCTTGGTGCCGCGAGGGCAGGGGGCCCTACATTCTCGAAATGCTGACCTACCGCTATCGCGGGCATTCGATGTCGGATCCGGCGAAATACCGTTCGCGCGAAGAGGTGCAGAAGATGCGGACCGAGCATGACCCGATCGAGCAGGTGCGCACCCGGCTGATCGGCAGCGGCATGGCGAGCGAGGACGAGCTGAAGAAGATCGACGCCGCGGTGCGCGACGTCATCAACGAAGCGGCGGAATTCGCCACCAACAATCCGGAGCCGGATCCCTCCGAGCTCTACACCGACGTTTTGCAGTGAGCAGGACGACGGTTTCGCTCGCGCGCCGCTCGGCCAATCACGAGGATCAGGGACGCCAATGCCGATTCAGGTGCTGATGCCCGCGTTGTCGCCCACCATGGAGAAGGGCAACCTCGCCAAGTGGATCAAGAGCGAGGGCGACAAGATCAAGGCGGGTGACGTGATCGCCGAGATCGAGACCGACAAGGCGACCATGGAGGTCGAGGCGGTCGACGACGGCACGCTCGGCAAGATCCTGGTGCCGGAGGGAACCGCCGACGTCGCGGTCAATACGCCGATCGCGACCATTTTGGCCGACGGCGAAACCGCGGCCGACCTCGGCAAGGTGGCAGCGCCGGCGAAGCAGGAAAAGGCCGCAGAGTCAGCACCGCCTGCCGAAGCCAAGGCGGAGGCGCCGGTGTCAAAGGCGCCGGCAGCGCCTGCCGCGGCCGTCGAGCCCGATCCCGAAGTGCCCGCGGGCACCGAGATGGTGTCGATGACGATCCGCGAAGCCTTGCGCGACGCCATGGCCGAGGAGATGCGCCGCGACGCCAGCGTGTTCGTCATCGGCGAGGAAGTCGCGGAATATCAGGGCGCTTACAAAGTGACCCAGGGATTGCTCGAACGTTTCGGGCCGAAACGAATTATCGACACGCCGATTAGCGAAAATGGATTCGCCGGACTCGGGGTCGGCGCGGCGATGGTTGGTTTACGGCCGATCGTCGAGTTCATGACCTTCAGCTTTTCGTTCGTTGCCTTCGATCAGGTGGTGAACAACGCGCCCAACATGCTGATGATGTCAGGCGGCCAGTTTAATATTCCGATCACGTTTCGCGGACCGAACGGGCCGGCGCATCAACTCGGCGCAACCCACTCGCACGCGACTGAATCGTTGTACGCGAACGCTCCGGGATTAAAGGTTTGCACTCCGGCCACACCGCGAGATGCCAAGGGTTTATTGAAAACTGCGGTACGCGACGACAATCCCGTCCTCGTTCTGGAAGCCGAGCTTCTCTACAGCTCCAAAGGAATGGTCGAACCGCCCGATGAAGAGCTGCTCATTCCGCTTGGGCAAGCCGAAGTGAAACGCGAAGGCAGCGATGTCTCGATCATTTGTTACGCGCAAACGGTTCCACTCGCGCTTGCCGTCGCGGCCCAGCTCGAGGAGGAAGACATTGTCGAACAGGATCGCCCGTTCTGTGGCGTCGGTGCGGAAGTTTGTTACCGAATTCAGAAAAACATTTTTGATGAGCTCGACGCGCCGATCATGCGCGTTTCTCAAGAGGATGTGCCGATGCCTTACAACGAGCGGCTTGAGAAATTTGTTTTGCCCAATGCAGACAAGCTGATGGCCGCCGTGAAGAAAGTCTGTTACGCCTAACGAGAGTCATGCCTGAGATCCAAATGCCGAAGCTAAGCGACACGATGACTGAGGGCACGCTCGTCTCATGGAAAAAGAAAAAAGGCGACAAAGTTTCGACGGGGGACGTGATCGCCGAAATCGAAACGGACAAGGCAACGATGGAATGGGAGTCGCCCGAAGATGGAACGATCACCGAAATTTATGTCGAGGAAGGCGGAAAAGTAAACGTCGGCGACAAGATCGCGTTCATCGGTGGAGAAGG
>QHPX01000095.1 GCA_003219195.1 Verrucomicrobiota bacterium | reverse complement strand
GTGTCAAAGGAACAGGTCCTGACGGTCGCGTGACTGAAACCGACGTCCGTGCAGCGGCAAAATCGAAAACGACTGCGCCGCAAAGGGCGCCGGCCGCGGCGAAACCTACTCCGTCAGTGAAAGCTGGCGAAGGCGTGCGTATTCAGCTCTCTGGCATGCGCAAAATCATCGCGCAACGCCTCGCCCAAAGCCTAGGTCCGGTTCCGCACTTCTATCTCAACATCGACATCGATGCCGGGCCGCTCATGGCCGCGCGTGCCGAACTGAAGTCCGCCGGCGAAGGCGCCGATGCGTCGAAAATCACCGTCAACGATTTTGTTTTGAAAGCGGCCGTGCAAGCCGCCGTCAAAGTTCCAAGAGTAAATGCCTCATTCGACGGCGACGCGTTCGTGCAATACGCCGATGTCGATCTTGGCATCGCAGTCGCGATTGAAGATGGACTGCTGACACCGGTCATTCGCGCCGCTCAGAACAAATCGCTTCGCGAAATCAGCGAGCTGGTAAAGGACCTGGCCAGCCGCGCGCGCAACAAACGGATGAAGCCGGAGGAATTTCAAGGCGGCACGTTCACCGTCTCGAATCTTGGCGGCATGGGCATCGACAGTTTCTCCGCCGTGATCAATCCGCCACAAGGTTTCATCCTCGCTGTGGGCAAAGTCACAAAGGTACCGGTCATCGATGACTCCGACCAAATCGTCGCCGGTCATTGCATGTCGATCACGATGAGCTGCGACCATCGCGTCATCGACGGCGCGCTCGGAGCGGAGTATCTCAAAGAACTCCGCCACCTCCTCGAAAATCCCGCGCTGCTTTTGGTCTAATGCAAATGCGCTAGTTGCTCACAGCTGGACCGTTGCGGTTTCCCAGGTCATGAAGTCATCGAGCGTCTGCCGCGTGCGCGCGACTGCGAAGGCGACGACGGTGGCGTCGTCCACAAAACCAAGGAACGGGATTTCGTCGGGGATGAGATCGAAGGGATCGACGAAATAACTGACGGCGGCGATGATGGAGAGCAATTCGTCTTTCGCAACATTGCGGTATTCACCGCGGAAGTAAGCGCGGATCAACCGCAGCATCGCCTGGAGATAGGGCCAGGAATCTTTGAACGGCTCTTTCGGAATCGCGGCCGCCTTTCGCGATGCTTCTTCAAAGAGCCCGCGCAAACGTGCCGTATCAATTGCGTAAGATTTCGCGCCCAGAATCGCTTTGGCGAACGCATCGCTGCGGAGCGCGGCTTTCTGCCGCGGCGGGGGGCGATCGATGGTCCTGGTCGCCGTACGTGCACTGCGCTTCACCTTTGCTTTTTTCATTCGACCACAATCAAAGCACTACGCTCGGCTGATGAGAAGCCGATTCGACGTTTGTGGCATGGGCTTCAAGCCCATGTTCATCGGCAAGATGCCGATGCCACTTAGGGCCTTGTTGCGAGGACGAGCGGTGAGGGCCCAGGCGCTTCAAGTTTGCGAGCTTTTTTAAAACCCGCTTCTTCGAGCCAGCGCTTTATTTCGTTGAAGCTGAACGTGTCGCCTTTCTCCGTATTCACCAGCATTTGGACGGCGAACATCAAACTCGGCGCCGGTTCGGTGCGCGCATCGTTTACCAGCCATTCGGCGATGGCGATCGTTCCGCCGGATTTGAGGGCGCGGAAGGTTTTCTTGAGCAACTGACGGCTGCGCTCCGCGCCTTCGCTGTGCAGAATGTGGCCGAGCGTGGCGACGTCGTAGCCGTTGCCGAAATCGGCTTCCAGCAAATCGCCTTCGACGAATTTGAAACGATCGGCCACGCCGAACTTTTGCGTGATTCGCTTCGTGGTAGGAATCATCCCGGCCCAATCGATCGCGGTCACCCGCACGCGCGGAGATTTTTGCGCCAGCGCAATTCCCCAAATACCTGAACCGGCGGCAAGATCCAGCACACGCACTTCGCCCTTCGCCTTGGCCAGCTTCAAATGATCGCCGAGTTTTTGCGCGCCGCCGTAGCTCATCGGGATAATGTTCTCGACCAGCTCGGTGAAGAACTGCGTGCCTTCGGTTTCTTGATTTACGGCCATCACCGGCCGGCCGGTGCGCACCACATCAGTTAACTGCAACCATCTCGAAATAAGCTGCGGCAGGATCGTCCGGAAAAATCCCGCCAGCGTGCCGGGCTTGCTACTGAGGAGAAATGCTTCGCTTTCCGTCGTGAGCGAGAAATTTCCATGTCGATCTTTTTTTAAGAGTTCGAGGCCGATGAGCGCGTTCATGATCGCGCGGAGGCCGCGCGGAGATGCGCCAGTTTCCTTGCTCAGTTGCTCGACGGTCTTCGCTCCGCTCGCCAGCGAGTCAAAGACTTTATTGCTGACGGCTGCACCGATGACGAGTGGCGGGGCGTAGGCGAAACCAAATTGCATCAGACGTTCCGGAGTGACTTGTTTTTTGACGGAAGTTTTCATGGAAGATCGACAATCACGCAGAGGGTTTTCGCTGGCAAATCGGAATCGACTTTTACAAAGAGCGGATGAACCTTCAGCAGTGAGCGACTCGCCTGAAGAGAAACCTTTGCGCACGACCTCGTTCGTGATTCACGCGACCCGGGGCTTGATTCGCGATCCAAACGCGCGGCGCAAGACGATGTTCGTTGTCGTGTTAGTCGCGCTCGTGCTTTTGTTTTCCGGATCGACCTTTTTGGAATCGGCGCTCAATCCGCGTGAGCATCCAGTCTGGTTCATTTTGTTCTGGCTGATCTGCGCCTGGCTGGCGTTGACCGCGCTGTTGCTGGCGGTCTTCGATATGCTGATGGTGCGAACGGCCGCACGAAAAGCGGAACGAATTTTGCGATCCCAGCTTCCGCAAACCGAGACTCCGGACTCGCCAAGATCGACAATCGACGAATAATCGTGGCGTGAGCAAGGAACCGGCGACCGCGGCAAGTATTGCGCGCGATGGTTGGAAGACGCGCGAGCAAATGGAAGCGACTGAGCGCGCCACCCTGGCGGCGTTTGCCCAGAAATCGGGTGATTCGCGCGGCCGAAAATATCCCGAAGCGAGTCATGCTTATCGGACCGAGTTTCAGCGCGACCGCGCTCGCATCATTCACTCGCGCGCATTTCGCCGGCTCGAATACAAGACGCAGGTTTTTCTGAATGGCACGGGCGATCACTTGCGCACGCGGCTGACCCATTCGATTGAAGTGGCGTCGATCAGTCGCACGATCGCGCGGGCGTTATCGTTGAATGAAGATCTGGCGGAAGCAATCGCGCTCGCGCACGATCTCGGGCACACGCCGTTCGGCCATTCCGGGGAAGAGATGCTGGCGGAATGCATGCGCGAACACGGCGGTTTCGAGCATAATCGACAAAGCTTGCGCATGGTCGAGTTGCTCGAAGCCGCGTATCCGGATTTTCCCGGGCTCAATTTGACATTCGAAGTGCGTGAGGGTTTGCAAAAGCACCAAGCGTTTTACGAACCGGCGAAGCCGAGTGAGGAAAAGTATCTTTGTCCGTCGCTCGAGGCCCAGATCGCCAACTTGGCGGACGAGATCACCTACTATAGCCACGATCTGGACGATGCGGTCGATTTTGAAATTCTCGATTCCGCGCAACTGGAAGAGGATTCGGTTTGGCAACGCAGCCATCGCGCGGTCCTGTCGCGCTACGCTGATGCGCGTGAGCCCGAACTGCACAAATTGATCATCCGCGACATCATCGACGTGCAAGTGCGGGATGTGATCGCAACGAGCGCAAAATCGATTGTCGATGTTGGCGTGCAAAGCGCGGATGATGTGCGCAAGCAGCCGGCGCCGCTCATTCGCTACAGCGACGAATTGCTCGAAGCGAACCGGGCGCTCCGGAAATTTCTGTATCAAAATGTTTATTATCACCCGCGCGTCGCGGAAGTGAACCGGCGCGCGTGCGAGATGCTGCGAAAGGTTTTCGAAAGCTACATTGTCGATCCAAGCCAGCTTGGCGAGACGGCCGCGAAGCGAATGGAGGCGGAGGGATTGCATCGGACAGTCTGCGATTATATCGCCGGCATGACCGATCGCTATTTGCTTGAGGAACACGCGCGGCTCTCCGAACTTGCTCCGAAAATCCAGTAATAATTGTCACTAGCTTTCTGCCTCACATGCTCTCCCAACGCGTAACCGGGAGCACACGAGTGGCAGTCCTCCGATGACGAAAAAAAGATTCACTAATATCGCGTCCCGGAAACGTCTCGCGTACGGCGCTCTGACAATCATTGTGTTGTCTATCCTGGGAGCCCATGCGGTCTTGAGGCAGTTTTCGATCGGCGGCACCAAAGATTTCCACGACTTTTATCATGCCGCTCGGGCCATGTGGAATGGGAGCGACATCTATGCTGTCGCTAACGGCTCTCCGTCACGTCCACCGTGTTTCGGTTGACTAGGTCCTACGGGATGCCGGACCTATTCGCCGCGATGTTTCTCCTGTGCGTCTTCATCGCTCTCATGGCGGCGATTGTTTTCATGTGTCGCCGTAATCGAGTGCTGATTTTCAGACCAAGCGAGAAGTGACCAAACGCAGTGACGAGTCTGGAAGGGGCTGTGCTCATCTTCCTTGCGCTTGCCTTCAGTCCGTAAACAACCGCCCGTCACATGGTGCTATTGTTGTTAATCAATACTATGGCGATCGCAGTGTTTCTGGTGCAGGACGCAAAAGCCTCGCGGGCTCTGCTGATTATTGCCTGCCTTGCAGGTAGCCGTGTTGTCAGTTTCTTTCCGCGCGATTGTGGCCTGGCGCGCAGTCGGCGGTGCAAGCTGGTGCGTTTTGGGCTTGATATTAGCCATCGTATGGTCCGGTAGTCGCGCCCTTTCCGAGGACCGCCGACTTCACGGCTCCGAGCTCTCGCGAATTAGCGATTGATTAAAGATCGTCAGGCAGCTGTGCAAACGACGAGCCCGACACTGGGACTCTACGACTACGCTACCTTTGCGCTCAGAAGTAAATTACACGGCTGCACTGCCGATTTCGTCGAGCAAATATTGAATGATGAGGCGGAGGCGCTGATTGAGAGAAGATTCTTCGAGCACTTGTTGCCGTCGCAGTGGATCGTTGATGAATGTCGAAGCCATGAGATCGGCCAGCATTTCCAAATCATTGAGATCGCGCAGATAACGATCGACTTTTTTCGGTAGCTGGCGCCCTTTTATTTTCAATTTGGTGTAAAGCTCGAGGACTTTTGCGCCAAGCGCTTCGGTCTTGACTGATGCGGCGCCTCTTGATTCGAGGATGTCGATCTTGGCGACAGGAAACGGCGTTTTCTGCTCGAAACTGGCAAGGCGCACACGCTGCAAACCCTGCAAAATGAGGTTCGAAGTGCCGTCCCCGCGCCCGACGCAGGCGCGGATGAGGCCGACGGTGGCGAGGTGAAAAAAATCTTCCGGCGCCTGCCATTCCGGACAACTCGGTTTGATCAGTGTGACGCAAAACATGCGATGATGACGCAGCGCGTGATCGAGCATTTGGCGATAACGCGGCTCGAAAATATAAAGCGGGAGCAGCGCGTGCGGAAACAGCACCGCGCCTGGAAGCGGCATGACCGGCACTTTATCGGGAAAAGACATTGCGTCCTTCATCGCTTAGTGACACCACCGATGCAAACTGCGAAAGAATCTCTGCAACTGAGCGACCGAAAGCTGTCCGGCGAGCTGCGCCTTGCCCAAATATGCATAATTCAAAATAGAGCCGCGTCGCGCGAACTCGACGCGCGCAACGCGGCCGAGTCGGCCGATGCCCATTGCACTTACGGCAAGGTCGACATGTTGCTCGTCGAAGAAATCGAGCAAGCGCTGGAGCTGTGCGTGAGTATCAGTCCGCGCTGCCACTTTGAAAATATCGGCGCCAGCGGCGACGGCGGTGCGCGCTTTGGCGCGCAATCGCGCGAGGCTCGGCGTCTGTTTGAAATCGTGGAATGAAATAATGCAGCCGATTTTCTGGGCGCGCGCCTGTCGCTGTATGGAACGCAACTCGCGGAGCGCGCGGAGTTCGATGTCGATGTAGGAAGCATGTTCGAGAAATCGGCGCAGCAGCGCGGCGCGTCGTCGTGCACTCAGTTTGTTTGCGCCGCCTTCGCGGGGATGACGCGCCGTGACGATGAGCGGCGCGCGTAATTTTATGATTGCCTCTTCCAGGTCCGTCAGATCCTTGATCAAATGATCCAGCCGCACCTCGAACAGGTCGGGCGGCGCGGACATATGCAGGGCGAAGTAAAGATCGGCTGGCGTCATGATGACGCCCACGACGCGCGGCCGGCGTGGCCGGGTTTGCGGGGATCTGCGCGTTGCCATGTTTAGAGACACGCGCGTACTATATATAGAGGGAGGAGCGACAAAGCAGCCAAGATCGACAATCGCGGCTAATCCGGCGGCGCGTGAGGCGGAAGCATCCTCTCGATGTACTTGGCGAGGATGTCGAACTCGATGTTCAGCGAATCGCCGACTTGGGCGCGTTCGAGGTTGGTGTGGCGTTTCGTGTGGGGAATGATCCAAACCGCGAAACTTTTCGGCAAGACTTCAGCGACTGTGAAACTGATCCCATTAATGGCAATCGATCCTTTGGACGTTACGTAATGTGCGAATTCGGTGGGTAACTCAATTTCCAGGCGATGGTCCGCTCCGCTCTTTTCGAGGGCCAGGATTCGCGCGGTGCAATCGATGTGGCCTTGCACAAAATGCCCGCCGATGTGGCCATCGGCAGTCAGAGCGCGCTCCAGATTGACCGGACTCTCGGGGCGCAACGTTTTTAGATTCGTGCGATCGAGCGTTTCGCCAAGAAGATCGAAAGTGAGCTGATCGCCGCGATGGGCGCTGACGGTCAGACAACAGCCATTTACGGCGACGCTGTCACCGGCGCGAATCTCCTTCGCGATACGCGGCGCGGCAATTCGCAATTGCGTGCCGCCAATCCAGAGCACGGTGCCGACTTCTTCGACGAGACCAGTGAACATCGGATGAACTTTTAGCCGCGCAACGTCAGCCAGCAAACCAGCAAAAGCACCGGCAACAGGATCGGAACGGAAAACTTTATGACGAAGCCAACAAAACTGGGCGTGTGCACTTTGTGTTGTTCGGCGATCGCCTTGATCATGAAATTGGGACTGTTGCCGATGTAGGTCGCAGCCCCGAACAAAACCGCGCCCATGGAAATGGCGGCCATTTCGGCTTGGCCGCTGGAGAGAAATTGTTGCACGGCAGCGGGATCCTCGATGCTGAGACCGAACGACCAAGAGCGTTGGCAAGGAAAGTCAGGTAGGTCGGTGCATTGTCGAGCACGGCGGACAGGCCGCCGGCGATCCAGAAAAATTTTGCGGGCGTATCAATGGCCAGATCGCGGGCGTGCAGCTGCATGTAATGGAGCACGGGGACCATCGTGAGAAATATGCCAAGGAAGAGCCAGCCGACCTCCTTGACTGGGGCGAACGAAAATTCATTGGCCAGATGCACACTTTTCGGTGTCGCATAATACGATCCGATGGCGGCCGCGAGCATAATCGCTTCGCGCAGGAAGAGCGGGTGCTCGATGAAAACCGCGCCGAGAATGATGGCGAGAAAGAAAACGTTGCGCAGCCCCTCGATGTCGATCTTGCGCGCGGCGGTTTCTTCTTCCCGGACCGGTCTTGGGGGGCGGCGAAAATTATGCCGATCGACAAGATAAAATATTAGAAGCAGAGCGAGTAGCGCGACAGCCCAGCCCAGCCAGCAATGCTGAATCATCCACCAAAACGGTACCCCTTTGATATATCCAAGAAAAAGCGGCGGCCCCATCGGCGTTAGTCCGCCGCCCAGATTGCTGATGAGGAAGATGAAGAACGCGGTGTGCAAACCGGCGTAGCGATATTTGTTCGCTCGAATCCAGGGGCGAATGAAAAGCATCGACGCGCCGGCCGTGCCGAGAACGTTTCCGGCGATTGTTCCGAAAAAAAGCAGCGCACAATTAAAAAATGGAGTGGCTTCTCCCCGGATTTTCACATGAATTCCGCCCGCGACGACGAAGAGGGAGCCAACCAACGCCATGAAACAGATGTAATCGCCGCCTTCGCGGAGGATTCGTTCCGGCTGCCGAATCCAGAAAAAATAGTAGGCGGTGGTGATGGACGCGAGAAAGAGGGCAACGCGATGATAGTGGCGTTCCCAATGAAGTTTCAGCACGAAGGGCAGAAACGCGATGCAAAGCAAGAGCACGGCAAAGGGCAACATGCTGAGCGGATGCGGCTGGGTGATTGGAATTGCGGCAGCGAGAATCGTCATCGGTGCAACGTTGAAGATTCAGCAGATGCTCTCCAAGCCTGAAGTTCGCGCACGGTGAAAAAACGTTGAATCATTAAATCGTGGAAACGCCGGAGCGGAAAACTTTTTACCGGTCAACTCTTCAACGGTGACGCTTCTTTGCCGCCGCGACCGAGTTGTCGATCTTATGGGCCTTCGTTTTTCGGGCATTTTTTTGCCCCCTTGGACGGCGCTCCAGGCGGTCAAAAAAATATTGAATTTTTTACTAGGCAGCGGCTGCCAAATCCGATAGAACGGCACGAAACGAGAGAGGCCGCGACAAATGTCCAGGCTCCCCCGTTCAAAATATTTTTAAAAAAGTGAAAAAAAAGCTTGTCAGGCATCGTAATCTTCAATAATTCCTAGCGCTAAACCTAACCAAACCCATGGAGAAACCAATGATTAGAAACGTGTTTAAAACATTCGGATACGTCCGCGTCGCTCTCGCAGGTGCCGTCGGAGTTCCATTCGTTATCGCCGCGAGCGCATTTGCGCAGAACCCGGCGCCGCCGCCACCGCCTCCGGGGGCTGCCGCAGCTCCGGCACCAGGCGCCGCTGAAGTGGAACGCGTTATCGTGACCGGTTCGAATATTCCGACGGCGGAAGAGGTCGGTCCGAACCCGGTGTTTAGTCTCAACCGCGACTTGATTGGCAAATCAGGTCAAAGCACCGTGGAACAGCTTCTCAAAAGCCAGCCGGTAATGGGTGCGAGCAGTGTTCCTGTTCAGAATAACTCGACCAGCCAGGGGGGCCCAGCGGGAACGGCTTCGATTTCGCTGCGCGGTTTCGATCCTGGTGCCTCGCTCCTCCTGATCGATGGCCGTCGCGTCGCGCCATTTCCCGGGAGTGCCAACTCGGGCGCCGGCTTCGTGGATTTGGTTAGCCTTCCCATTCCGGCTGTCCAGAGCATTGAAATCCTGAAAGATGGCGCTTCGACCACCTACGGGGCAGACGCGGTTGCCGGCGTGGTGAACCTCAAGTTCTATAAAGACTACCGTGGCGCTCAGGTGACCCTGCAGTATGGCAACACGCTGGATAAAGACGCAGCCGAATATCTCGCCGACGTGCTGTTTGGAGTTGGCGACGACAAAATTAGCATCACCGGTGACATGTTCTTCTATCACCATAACTCGATGTTTGCTAAGGACCGGGGCAACACCAATCGCCCGCCATTTTTGAGCTCAAACGCCACCCCGTGGAATCTTCAGGTAAGCACGGATGTGGCGCAACATGCGGTATTTGATGTCAATGGTAACCCAGCGCCTGGCGCAGTTATAGGAACGGAAGGTGTGCCTGGTCAGATACCGTCAGACGCTGACGTAAAAGTATTTGCAGGTGCGCCCACCACTACCAACGGTTTGTCTCCGATACCCACTTTTCTTTTCGACGACAGCCACCGAATCAGATCTTTCGGCGGCCTGCTGCCCGGCTTTAACTTTGACGCGTTCCAGACTTCCTTCCCGAGCCAGGAACGCTGGGGCGGCTACGCGGCATTCAACGATAAGATCTGTGACGATCAATTGCAGATTTACGGCGACTTTTTTTATGTGGACGCAAAGACGCATGACGAACTTGCGCCAGTCGCCACGGGCAATTTTGAAACCCCTGGCAGTCCTACGCTCTTCGTCCCGCCCAATCATCCCTTTACGAATGATGTCAGTGGTGCCCTTGGTGGTCCGCCTCTAAATACCCCGACCGCTGCGGAAGTTGGGATGGCTGCGGGTGCCTTCAACCCATTCAATCCGTTTGAGCAGATCATCTCGGGCGGCACTCGCGCACGTCTTGCCGATTTCGGCAACCGCTTGATCGATAACGAAAACATCGCCGAGCGTTTCACCACAGGCGTAAAAGGCGACAAGCTGTTTGACGGGAGCTGGGGTTACGATGGGGCATTCATGTACAGCCAGATCCAGCAAATTTCGCAGTTCCAAGGCATCAATGGTCCGCGACTTGAGCGCATTCTGAACGGGGCCGACTCGCTCTTTAATCCCGCTTCGAGTGATTTCATCGGACAGACGACCCCGTTCAATCCATTCGGGAATCCTCTTTCGGTGGTGATTCCAAGCAACCTTCCATTGGTCGACTTCGCGACGCTACATACGAGGGACCTTTTTACCTCGAAACTCACCACATTGGACTTGAACATTTACACCACCGACCTGTTTGATTTGCCGGCAGGCGGCGTTGGATTCGCCGCCGGTGGCGTGTTTAGCCGGGAAGAGTACAGCGTCAATCCGGACGACCAAAACCGCCTTGGAGAGAACGCTGGTGTCGGCACGTTGGCCCCTGTTAGAGCTGGGCGCAAAGAGTGGTCGATTTATTCGGAAGCACTCATTCCAATTTTCAGTCCCAAGTGGCACGTGCCTGGGTTCTACTCGCTGGAGATCACGGCCGGGGACCGCTATGAGGCGTTTTTAAATAATGATACGAATGCATTCGTACCCAAGGTGGGGGTGCGCTGGCAGCCGTTCGACGAGAGCCTGACCATTCGCAGCACCTGGGGTCAAGGCTTCCTTGAGCCCTCGCTGGTCGAGTTGTTCGGACCTACAAGGTTCCTGCTGGGGCCGGTGCACTTTGTCGGGTTTGCCCCTGCGCAGTTTGGCCCTCCGGGGAGCGCTACAAATCCATTGCAGGACGTGGCCGATCCGGAAACAACCATCGAGCAGCTGCCCAACCCAAACCTCGGGCCAGAACATGACCGTACCTGGACTGGAGGCATTGTTTATACGCCAAAATGGATTCCGCATCAGTACGGAACTGTTACGGTAACGGTTGACTTATGGGACGTCGAGCGCACTGGCGTTGTCACGTTCCTTTCTCCTTCGGTTATAGTTAACGGGTTTAACGCGGGCGTGTTTCCGGGTATAGTGAGTCCATTGGCACCGACGCCGGGAGCTGGACCAGCGGTTTTATTTGACCCGGCAGGCGGGTTCGCGGGGGTCTCGGCCCCCTATCTAAGCGGTGGGCGCGAAAACGCGCGCGGTGTTGATCTAGGCCTTATATACTCACTGGAGACCGGCATTGGAACATGGACTTGGTTGACCCGGGCGACTTACCTGGATTCCTTCGTGTACCAATTCCCCGGCTCCATTGCTAGGCAAGTGGCCGGGCGCGCCAACAATGGTCCGTTTGAAGGCAGCTTTTTCGGGGACGTGACCAGCGGCGACGCCTGGGTCAAATGGAAGGGAATAACGAACCTTGACTGGACGTGGCACAACTTCGATCTGAACGCGACCGTGCATATGTTTGATGGGTTCTGGGAACAGCTCTTTGCCAAGCAGTTTGATGGGTTTTGGAAGCAGCACTATGTGCATCCGACCTGGTTCACAGATGCGCAGGCCTCCTATAGCCTGATCTTCACGCCTCCAGTGGAGGCCCAACCGGTGGCTGGGTACTCCAAGGGCGGCAAGGAAGTCATCAGCACCAAAGAGGGCAAGGAAGCGCCGCCCACAGTTGCCTACGCCATGCCGTGCTGGAAGACCGTCCTGAACAACACCACTGTGACCGCGGGTGTGAACAATATATTCGGTGAGGACCCGCCCCAGGAGTTTGGATTCGAGTTTGGCAACGCCTTCGGCATTCCGGGCAGCACTTACGATAACCTGGGACGGTTCTGGTATATGCGGCTGACCAAGAAGTTCTAAACATCGCGCAGGGCAGTTTGACAAAGAGGCAGCGGTTCCGGCCGCTGCCTCTTTTGCCGTACGCGCGACGGTAAAGTGCTCTTTGTGTTCTGATTTGGCGAAGTCTCCCCTGCGAGATCTTCCCCGAAACTCACCCTTGTGTTCAGGGTTGAATAAGGTGAGGATAGAAAAGGAGAAAGTCTTCAAATTCCAAATTATGAAAACGTCAAAACTGGTAAAAGTGGCGGCATCGCTGTTGATACTGGCCGTCGCGACGACGGCTTTCGCGAGCCCGCAACGAGACGAGAGCGGGTCTATGGGTGCGGTTCAGCGCGACCAGTACGTATATGTATTCGTCACGGGCTCGAGGATCCCGCAGAAAGTCAAGATTAAACCCGTTGGAACGGCAACGGTTTCGCCGATGTCCGTCTGGACTCGCCGCGAGATTAATCAGACAGGCCGGGAGACGACGGAGGGCGTCCTGGCACAGGATCCGTCTGTTAGGGTGATTTTAGGCCGCCCGTCGGGAATGTAAGCAAGAACGTCGCTGGACGTTCCTCGCTGGCTCGAACCTACGGGCCCGGCGAGTCGTCGGCGTTCCTCGTGGCTCGACCGCGGAACTTTCGGATGGTCCCATTTCGGACGTGATCAAGCGCGCGTAATTCGGCGATGAATATGCGCCGCGAATATCACCCGCGAAAATTCGCGCAATTTCCTTAACGCCCTTTCAAGATCGGCGATCGCCGCGATTCAAATTGCAGTAGAATTTGTCGATCAAACGCGGCGGCGTGGAGAACCGGCAGCCGATCGAGCGACGCGCGCGACAAAGATTTCACCGCGGCGTGGAATTGGCGGATGTGTCTCTGGCCAGCACGACGCGAAGATTTTCCGCAGCGTCTGCGTCATCGGGTCGCAAACGCAGCGCCTCCTTGAATTGAGCAATTGCCTCTGACGTTTGTCCCAGTCGCATATAGACGACGCCAAGACCATTGTGCACCGGTGCTTTCGGATCGAGGCGCGCAGTTTCCAGGTAATGTATTTTCGCGCCCTCAAAGTCGCCTTTCACAAAGAGCGCTCTGCCGAGATGGTAATGCGCTTCAGGGTGGTTCGGGCTGTGCTTTAACGCGGTCTGAAATTGTGTGATCGCTTGATCGATCTTGCCTTCACGGAAAAGAAACATCGCGTAATCGTAATGCACCACGCCGGATTTGGGAGCCAGGCGCGTGGCCTTTTCAAACTCCGCGGTGGCTTCATCTTTTTGACCGAGGAGTTGCAGGACGTAACCATATTCGGAATGAAATTCGCCATTGCGCGGTTCACTGCGTAACGCCTGCTCCAGTTCGCTGCGTCCTTCACTCAGTTGTGATTGCGCGACGAGAATTTGACCCAGGTGGTAATGCACTTCTTTCTCGTTCGGATTGAGGCGCAGCGCGATCCGGTACTGCTCTCCGGCTTCATCGAGACGATCCGCTTTGTGCAAGGCAAAGCCGTACTTCCAATGGGCGCGAGCGCTATTGGATAAATCGGACGCCATCCAAGCTGCTCGTTCCACTTCTGGCATTTTGCTCCGCGTTTGCCCGATCCAGAGCGCGCCGACTGGAATCACGAATACCGCAACCCATTTTAGCCCGTGCAATAGCCACCTGGGCAGAAATTCGCGTGATGCCGCAGATACGTTTCCGCCGGCCAGACCGAGATGTTCGCGCGTGGAGCGATCGCGTACCTTCCAGATGAATCCGTCGTAATAAAAATGAAGAAGGCCCGATGCGGCCACCACACCGGTGAGCACACGCTTGATCGTCTCGACTTCGAGACGGGAATTGAAATACGCGAGCGAACCGTAGGCAAAAACAAGTCCCATGTACAGCCCAACCAACGAGCCGCTCCGTCGAAAAACAAAGCGCATGAAGCCGCCGATTGACCTGTCCTTTTCCACACGGCTGCGATCGTAAATCCAGACGAGCGAGAGGTACTGCACATCGTGAAAAACCTCGAACAATGCGATCCCGGCCAGAATGTTGGTGACGCCGTTGTTGCAATACCACCAAAACGAAATGCTTGTGACAAGCAGCGCCAGCTTGACCGGATTCGGGCGCTTCCCTTCCGCCCACATCCGGGAGAAATTGAACAGGAACAAAAGTGAGACCGCGATGGCGCCAGCTAGCATTATTTGCTGTGCGTTGTGCAGGACCCATGGCGGAATGAAGGGCCCGCCGCTGGCGTAGTACGTTTCGAGCGTGTCAGCCATGCGTTGCGAGGAAAGAAGCACCGCCGTCGCAAACCAGATTGCGCAGGCGGCGAAATCGAGCCGGCGCGTAAGCGCGGCAAATGAACCCACTTTCGCGTCGTAAATGCGGCAGAAACCATAGGTTTGCATCATCCCATGCCAGACGCCCCAAAAGAAAACGACCAGAATGATTCCTTTCAGATCCCACCAGTAAAAAGCGATGCAGACACCGAGTAAAAAAATCGGCGCAAAAATGAAGCGCCAACGAAATCGTTCGAACAGGGCGCGATCACCGTAGGCACGGATCATCCCCGGCAGGTGATGCCCCATGGCGCCGAATGCAGCCACAAAAACGTAAATGTCTTGCGCGCTCCAGCGCGCCTGCGCGAGCACGAACATCGGCACGAGCAAAAGTGGCGTCCCGACGTACAGAATCAGGTCACGCCAACTGTTGAGGATCCACAGAGTCTTTTTCGGCGCCGCGCCGGGCGCAGCTGGAACAGTCTGCGGCCGTGAAAATGCGGTGACGTGCTGCATAAGTTCGGGGTAAGTTTCCCTTAACTCGGCGGGAAAATCAACGCTCCTCTACGAGGTAGGCTCGTTGTTTCAGGCGTGCAACTGCGGAAACCTGCGCGAACGTAAGCGTAGAATTGTGAACTCTCGCGCCGGCGTCCTGCCCAGCGAGCAACCACGCAGGCTGGGCAGGGTGGTCGACCGAACAGGCAAGGTGCCTGTGCTATGTTGCAACTCAAATGCCTTTTTCTGCGAATAGTCAACAATGAATGGCCATCCAATAACGAGGTAGGCCGGGGTTGTGAACGCCTCCGCGACGCGACGATGGCGCGGGATCTTTGAAGTGTCGTCCGAGAGGAGGTAGATTTTTCGGTAGCTCTCCGA
This sequence comes from Verrucomicrobiota bacterium, assembly GCA_003219195.1. GTDB lineage: Bacteria > Verrucomicrobiota > Verrucomicrobiia > Chthoniobacterales > UBA10450 > UBA10450. The sequence continues at coordinate 18,686 of QHPX01000095.1, read as the reverse complement.
TCCGCGCGAGTTACGGCGGAATCCTGTGTCCGAAGCGGTAAAACATTTCCGAGTCGTTGGCCAACAGGACGCGAGGGAATTGGCATTGCGGGTGCTGTATAGACCATAAATATCATGGTTTTCATGCGTATCGCGAAGGCACTACAAGCGTTAGCTTACAGGGATTTTACAGCGCGTGAGGCTTACGCGATCGCCGACTCGATGCTCGAAGAAAGGAGCAAAGCACAAACATGAACTACCCCATCACTGTAATTCAATCATCTTGGCGCGCACGCCAATCACAGCGCCCAAGCTTCTATTATCCGCCGTTGAACTTGCCTAAACAGGTTAAATATCTGGCCCGCGAGTTTCGCGCCGGCATAAAAGCGGTCGTATTCGAACTCGTGAAAAAATGAGATCAGCGATCGAAGAAGCGGTTGCCGATCTTCCTGATAACGCCAAACGCCCGCTGAAGTTGAACTTGATGCCGCCGCTGATTGCAAAGGAAAAGCGGTCGCGCTTTACGACATGATGCATTCGCATGGCACGGAAACGTTCGCCTCGGTTTTTTCTTGACGGCGTAAGCAGTTGCTAAAGCTCATTTCGGATAATTTCGAAAATGATCGTGTTCTCCATCCAACCTTGCAAAATGTCGGTTCCCGGGCCGGTTCCGAACGCAATGACATCATCGACCGTACCAAGCGCCATTTTTGTATAAAACGCAGCGGGCTCAAGGCGTTCCGGTTCGCGCGACGGGGGTGCCCCTTCAAGTGTGCCCGGCAATCTCGCCGCGCCGTAAGAGTGGGTGCCATTCGGGCCCGTCGCCCACGTAATCGACGGTTCTCCGACTGAATTAAGGCCGAGCAATGCGATGCCACTGTCAGTACGAAACGGAAAGCCGCTCAAGCTCAACCCACCAATCGCGACATCGCCACAGACGATGATTGTCGATTTTTGGCCGGCGTATCGTTGTGCAATTGCTACTGCGCGGTCCAGTTCCGCGGTTTCATCCAACGTTCTTTCTCCGTTGTTGTCGTGGGCAGCTTTGCGCATTAATCCGGCGTCGACCACCAGCAAATACCCGCCCGCATTATATTGAAGCAGTTCAATTGCGCGACGCACCATGTCGCTAAGGCTGGGTTGTTCGCTCCGGTCCTCAACCTGGTTCGCAAACGCGAGGTCCGCATTACTAAAAGCACCGAATAGACGTGGCCGATGGGATGCGGGAATTGCTTCCAGCTCGGCTCGCGTACGAACGATATCGAAACCATTACGGCGCAGCTCGAGCAGAAGATCTCGGCCATCCTGCCTTTCCCCACCCTTTGCATCCGGAAGAAAAAGCTTGATGCCGCCGCCCATAGTAACATCCATCTTTCCGTTTTCGACGAATTCCCGTGCGATGCGTTCGGCGTCGTTTGGATCGGCTGGATGCGAGTAAAACGCCGCGCTCGTAGGATCAGTTAATTTTGCGTTCGTGACGAGACCGGTAGCGCGACCGTGCGCACGAGCCAACTCCACGATGCTCGTGAGTGGTTTCCCATTCTCATCGATGGAGATCGCACGATTGTTTACTTTGGTTCCCGTTGCCATTGCGGTTGCCGCGGCGGCCTGGTCGGGAGCGGCAAAATCCTTCGAGTGATTCTTTATCAGAGCGACGTGATTCATCGACTCGAAGGCCAGAGGCCGATCTGCGCCGCCGACGTAAAGGCGTGTCATGGCCAGGCGGCCGGGTGCGAGTCCCTCTCCAATGAACAAAATTATTCCGAAAGGCTTTTGGACGACCCAGTGTTTGAAATAAACGACGCCGAGCCCGGCAAAGACGAAGAGGCAGATAAGCGCCAGCAGTCGGTTGCGCCACTTCACGAGGGCGATGTAGAGGCGCAGTCGATGCCTTGTCAATCCCGCAGGCGCGGGAAACGGCTTGTCCATCTTGAGAATCGTCGGCAAAGTGCGCCGTTATGGCGGACCCGGTCATGCTCATCATTCGCGACGGTTGGGGCATCAATCCCGGCGGGGAAAAAATGCGCGACGAAAATGGGGACGCCACGCTTCTCGCTCGGACGCCGTTCCACGACAAACTTTATCGCGATTATCCAGCAAGTAAGTTAAGCGCCAGTGGGACCGATGTCGGTTTGCCGGAAGGACAAATGGGCAACTCGGAAGTGGGCCATCTCAATCTGGGCGCGGGCCGAATCGTTTATCAGGACCTGACTCGCATCAATAAGGCGATCGCGGACGGCGAGCTCGCACACAATCGCGTCGCCCAGGAAGCGTTCGCCGCGGCGCGAAACCATCGGCTTCATCTTCTCGGGCTCACCTCAGATGGTGGCGTGCACAGCCATTACTCGCACTTGCTTGCACTGGCTAATGCCGCCCAAGAGGCGGGTGTAAGCGAAATCTTCATTCATGCGTTCACCGATGGGCGCGATGCATCACCCACCGGCGGCGCGGAGTATCTAAAAATTTGCGCTGAGGAATTGAAAAAGAGCGGCGCCCGCATTGTCACCGTTGTCGGGCGTTATTTTGCAATGGATCGGGATCGCCGCTGGGACCGGACAAAAAAAGCCTGGGACGCAATCGTTCTTGGCCGGGGTGAAACTTGCGAATCGTCGCCTTCTGAAGCGTTAGCTCGGCAATACAAGCTCGGCAAGACGGATGAGTTTATGCCGCCGCTTATCTTTGCCCACGCGAATGAACAGCGCGTCCGTGATCGCGACACCGTCTTCTTTTTCAACTTTCGCGCGGATCGCGCGCGACAATTGTCGCAAGCTTTTCTTCTCGAAAAATTCGACGGTTTCGAGCGCGAATTCTCGCCGCGCGTTCGCTTTCTCAGCCTTACGCAATACGATGTCCGCTATCATTCGCCGTTTATTTTCCCGCCGGAAAAACTCGCGCACATTTTGGGCGAGATTGTGAGCGCGGCGGGCAAATCGCAGCTGCGCATTGCCGAGACGGAAAAGTATCCGCACGTGACTTATTTTTTTAACGGCGGAATCGAGCGCGCCTTTGCCGGAGAAGACCGGAAGATTGTGCCTTCGCCAAAAGTCGCGACCTACGATTTGCAGCCGGAGATGAGCGCGCGGCCTGTCACCGACGAGGTGCTGGCACGCCTGGCCAATTATGATTTAATCGTCCTCAATTTCGCGAATCCCGACATGGTCGGGCATACCGGTATCCTCAAAGCAGGAATCAAGGCGGTGGAGACGGTCGATGAATGCGTTGGCAAAATCATCCCGAAGCTTCTCGAGCTTGGCGGCAAATGCATTATCACCGCCGATCACGGTAACTGCGAACAAATGCGCAATCCGGACGGCTCGCCCAACACCGCGCACACCACCAATCTGGTGCATTTCATTTATGTCGCCAAAGACGCTGCGCAATTTCGGTGCGAAGATGGAATTCTCGCCGATGTCGCGCCAACACTTTTGTTTCTTCTCGGCATGAAACAGCCGACGGAAATGAAGGGGCGAAATCTGCTTGTCCCAGTTTCGAAGAAAGCCAGGAACGGCTAACAAGATCGGCAACGAGAGGAGATCACGTCCTCGAATGTGATTTCCAACTGCCGGTTCAATGCTCGCGTACCAGCAGTAGCGATTCGCTGCAAGAACCAGAGGCGATTCTCGGGCGCGCTTTCCTGCCAGACGGGCTTGCGCATGAGCGCAAGCTCGCCATCTGCTTGTGCCAGCACGCCCCAGCCAACCGGCACCTCCGAGGCCTGAAACAACTCGTTAGGCAAAACAAGAAAAAACAAATTTGCGCAACGATAGCGCATCAGAGTCTCGAATTTCGTGCAATCGAACAGGCGATTTTGTAACGCGGCTAGTTCGCGCAAAACCCGGCCGTAGCCGCGATGCTTGATTGCCGCGAAATCATGCGATTCAAGTTCGCTGAACAACGAATCGGCGATTCGAAGGTTCGGATAATGTATGCGCAAATGTTTTTCGAGAATTTGCCGGCGCCGTTGCACTTTCTCGAGGCCTTGGCGGGTTGCGGTTGTGCGGCAATTGTCTCGCCGAAGATCGACAAGCGCCTGTTTGCACTCAAATATGGCCGTCGACCCGAGTCCTGTCGACCTGGGCCGATAAGCAGCCAGATCGGCGCGGTAGCGGCATCGCGGCAAAGTGATTTCGAAAGCGCACGCGGAATAATCGTGTGCCTGCGCCCAAAGAAGTGCGAGACGTTTTAAGCGCGCGTGCGCAACGGTTTCGCCGCGGCGGTTGTTCACTCCCGCACCCATTCGGCGAGTTCACGCGCCCAGTAGGTGACGATGATGTCTGCACCGGCGCGCTTGAGTGAGGTCATGATTTCGAGAACGGCCGCGCGTTCATCGAGAAAGCCTTTTTCGGCAGCGGCTTTGACCATGGCATATTCGCCACTCACATGATAAACCGCGGTCGGTTTGGCGAAGCGCTCGCGCACCCGCCACAAGATGTCGATGTAGGGAAGCGCCGGTTTGATCATCAAAATGTCCGCTCCTTCTTTGACATCGAGCGCGACCTCGCGCAATGCTTCCTCCGCATTAGCGCAGTCCATTTGATAAGAACGGCGATCGCCAAACCGGGGTGGACTTTCCGCAGCTTCGCGAAACGGACCGTAAAAGACCGAGGCAAACTTGGCCGCATAACTCATAATGCCGGTTTGATCGAACCCGTTTGCGTCCAATGCTTCGCGGATTGCACCGATGCGACCATCCATCATATCGCTGGGCGCTACCATGTCTGCGCCGGCCTGGGCGTGGGAGAGGGCGGTCTTGACCAAAAGATCGACCGTCTCATCGTTGAGCACGTGGAAATGATCGCCATCGATCCGTGCGACGCCGCAATGACCGTGACTCATGTATTGGCACAGACAAACATCGGTGATCGCGACCACTTCCGGACATTTTGACTTGATGGCCCGGAGCGTTTTTTGGACGACGCCATTTTCGGCATAAGCGCCGCTCGCCTGTTCATCCTTTTCCCGAGGAACGCCGAAAAGAAGGATGGCTTGCAGTCCGAGATCCTGCGCGCGCCGCGCTTCCTCGACGATTCCATCCGGTGAAAATTGAAACACGCCTGGCATGCTTTCGATCGCCTGGCGTTTCTCTATTTTTTCGCTGACGAAAAGCGGCAGAATAAAATCGCGCGCGCTTAGGTTCGTCTCACGAATAAGATTCCGCAGGCCTCGCGACCTTCGTAACCGGCGTGGTCGATGGACCAGTTTTCTCACGGAGCGATGCTACGCGTTTGGCAATAGCGTCGCAAGCTCGCCACAGGACGAGCCGGTCCGACCGGTGGACTTGACGGCGTGTCAGGTTCGCGGTAGCGGCTGCTTGGCTCGCCTGCTGTGCAATGAGTCGCGCAACAAATTATTTGCTGATCGACATTAGCAATTCATTTACCAAGCTCGCATTCGCTTCACGAACGCGCCTCGGGCGGTCAACTCGGATCGAGACGGATAAGCTTACCAGCGCATTTGTTCGTCGATTCTTGAAGCGGTGCAAGATCGACATGTTGGTTGTTGCTTCAGTTGTGCCGCCGAAAAATCGCGAAGTCCGAAAGGCGATCGGGTGCACCAAAGTGCTGTGGTTGAATTCGCGGCTGAAGCTCGGCGTTGGAATCGATTACCCGGCGCCGAAAACCATTGGCGCTGATCGACTGGCCAATGCGGCAGCGGTCGCAGCGCTTTACGGTTATCCTGGGATCGTGGTTGATTTTGGAACGGCGGTGACGTTTGATATTGTTTCGGAAAAGAGAAATTACGTCGGCGGCGTGATCGCAGCGGGACTCGAAGCGATGACAAATTTTCTTTACCAGCGCACCGCGCTGCTGCCGAAACTCTCTTTAAAAGAACCTCGCAGCGCGATCGGAAGATCGACAATTGAAGCGATGAGGGCAGGGGCGATTTTCGGTTATCGCGGTTTAGTGCGCGAAATTATCATTCGAATTAAGACCGAACGGTTTCCGCGCCGGAAAGTTCACATCGTATTCACGGGGGGCTACGCCCGGCTGATCGCGGCGAACCTGGGCGAAACCGTCACGGTCGATCTTAATCTAACGCTGGAAGGGCTGCGCCTTGTCGCGAATCTCAATTCATAACCCGGCCCGGGAATGCGCTGGCTTCCGGGGGCAATTTATGCTAATTATGAGCTCTGGTGTTGCTGCAGCTGGACGGGCGGATTTTTACGCTTGTCATCGGTTGCGCCCAAAGTTGTAATGCTACCGGCATGAAGATTCGCAAAATTGCGGCGATCGCCGTTTTGGTGCTCAGCTCTTTTGCGGCCACGAATGTCGCGCCATCAAAATCGGAACTGGAGGCAATGTACAGCAAAGCGTTCCGAGATTTCGAAGCGAATAATTTTCCCGAGGCGTTGAAAGAGCTCGACGAAATAGACGTTCGGCAGCCGGATTTGGCCGAATCGCAAAATTTGCGCGGGGTTATCTTGATGCGACAAGGCATCTATGACAAAGCGGAAGCAGCATTGCACGAAGCAGCGCGGATCGATCCTAAGTTTTGGAATGCGCGCTTTAACCTCGCCGAGGTTCCGTTTCTAAAAAAAGATTGGGCGGAAGCGCGCGGTCGTTTTCAGCAGCTCCTCTCGGGCAACGAGTCCGATATGGAGGGGGACGCAGCGCAACTTATTCAATATAAGATTCTGCTGACATATTTGCTGGAGGGAAAAGAGAACATGGTCGATGCGATTCTGGCCAAATTCGAGCTTGCGCCCGATACGCCGGCGGTGCAGTACGCGAACGCCGCCATTGCGCTCCAGCACAAAAATACAAAGGAAGCGAAAGATTGGATGGATGCTGCGGGGACGAAATTTTCTCCGCAATTGAACAAGCTTTTTGCCGAATCGTTGTATGAAGTGGGTTGGCTGGAAAAGCCGGCTGGCCAGGCCCGCGCGTCGCTACCGTTGACGACTGTAGCCGAGCGTGCGGCAAAGACCAAAGCCTTCGCGCGATCAAGATTCGAACAGGCCCGACAAGCTCTGCAACAGCGTGACTTCGCGACGGCCCAAAAATTTATCGACGAGGCCGATGCATCCGATCCGAATCAAGCGCCGATCCTCAATTTGCGCGGTGAGATTTTGATGGAGCAGAAGCAATTCGGCGAAGCAGAAGCCGCGTTTAAAAAGGCGTCCAAGGTCGATCCGAAATTCCGCGAAGCGCAATATAATCTCGCGCAAATTCCATTTAAGGAAAAAGATTATGCCAAGGCGCGCGAGCGTTTCGAAACGCTTTTTCAGCAGACGCCAGGAGGGGACAAGAATCAGGCCGCGCAGATTATCCAGTTCAAGATCTACATGACCCTCTTGCTCGAAGACAAAGAGAGCAGCGCGCAAAAGATGATGGAGCAATTTCAGTTCACAGGAGATACGCCGGCGCTTTACTACGCCCAGGCAGCCTGGGAGTTTAAGCACAACAATCCAAACAAAGCGACCGACTGGATCGCATCGGCGAAGAGGATTTATTCGCCCGCTTTGAACAACCTTTTCGGGGACGCCTTTTATGATCTTGGCTGGGTGCAAGGTCCGGCGATCGTCGCTTCTGTGGCTCCGGCGACTGAAGCCGCCGTTGTAATGTCGGCGCAAACCGAGTCTTTTCCGGCAATCGAGCCCAGTCCTATTCCAGGCGCGGTTGTCGCCGCAAACAAAGCACCGAAGCAACCAAGAACCGAGTCTGTACGTCCTTCTACACCGGCCGCGAGTCCGGCGATCGCTGGCGTTGAGGCGACGACTTCGCGAGCGGCCAAGTCTCCTATAACAGTCATGCAGGCGCCTGGCGTTGCCTCAAACCAGTCCATGGCTGCGGGAGCTCTGGCCAAGCCAGCATCTGCGGCACCTATCGTTGTCGCTACGCCGGCGACCGTTCCTGCGCCAGCCCGGATTCACGAGTGGTCGCGGCCCGCCATGGGTGAGACGCGGCAGAGATTACTTGTCGGCGGCTTGCTTTTGGCCGGCATCTTCCTGTTGGCTTGGGTGATTGTTCCTGAGATTCGCCGCCGCACAATCAATGCCCCGGTTTTTCGCCATGCCGCGCCGGTGACCGGGCCTCGCGTGGATGAAGCCGAGATCTCGTCTTCCAAAACCGAGGTGACAGCGGCGAGCAATCGTCTCATTGGTCGACCCCCCCGAGTGTCGTTACAATTGCAGGCTTCCGAACCTTCGTGGCGCCGCGGCGTTCTGGCGCTAGGAAAATCTGCCCGCGGCTTGACTGGGAATTCGACTCTGACCACCGGTGTCCCGCAACCTGTCGTCCCGCCTGCTGCAGAAGTTGCAGTAGAACCGCTAGCGATCGCCGAACCCCTTCCTGAGTCCGCGGTTGGCCCTGTCACCAAACAAGCGGTTGAACCTGCAAGCTTCGAATTTATGCCGGATGCCGGCGTTATCTCTCCGTTCGTTTCGCCAATGCCTGCAATGCACGAGCCCATCGAATCGACGAACGAAGCTCCCACCGTTTTTGAGACGGCCGTCGCTCCTGTCGCGGAGCCTTTGATCGATTCTAAAGTGGAACCTGAAATAGAACCGCTGGAACCGATCGGGCAAGGACAGCCCATTCCGCACCAAATACCAGTCCAGTCCCGCAATCAACCTCATCTCTAACCATGCCTGAACCGACCCAAATCCCAACCGCTGCTCCAGTAATCAGAACCCCTGCCGCCCCAGGCACGATGCAACCCGCTGACGCCATGCACGCCGCTGTGCAGATCACTTTTTCATTTGAGATCGCCTCGATGCAACTGACGCCAACCTTCAAGATGGGTGCTTTGCAAGTGCGGCCGACATCCAAGATTGTTACGATGCGCCTGGCTCCTTCCCAGCAGCAGCAGCCGGCGGTGAATCTGCAGGTCACTTTCGAGATTGCAAAGATTCAGCCCACAGGAGGGGCGCTCGGCACTCTTCGGTTGACCCCGTCTCAGCAGCAAAGGCCAACGGCCACGGGTTCGCCTTCGTTCACGGTGGCAGGGTTACAACTTGTCTCGAATTTTGAGGCCGCGCCTGTTCAGCTTACTCCATCGCAGCAAGGCCAGGCTTCGGTTCTGGTGACAGCCCCGTTTCAGATCGCGACCATCGAGTTTTCTCCATCGTTTGAGATCGCATCCCTTGTTCTGAATTCGAGTTCCAAGCAGGTTTCCGTGCAACTGCCCGGCGCCGGTCCCGGCTCAGAAGGCGCTCCGATGTTCGAGATTGCAAATCTGCAGCTCACTGGCGGTGGCGAAATAGGCATGCTGCAGCTCAATCTGCTCGGTCATGGCCCGAAGCGGGCGTGATTTAGCGGAACGCTAGGGCATTCCGAACCGTAAATCCTGCTGCCTACCTCGGCGGCGTCGAGCGCCTGGCAAAGCGACCGCGATTTAAAGATCGTAGCTGTTTAGGTAGAAATTCTCCGTCGCGCCTGATCAATTTACCGTCGAAATAAATTTCTCCACCACCATATTCTGGCCGCTGAATGCTGACCATGTCCCAATGGACCTGGCTCCGATTTCCATTGTCGGCCTCTTCGTAAGCTTGACCAGGTGTGAAGTGGAATGAGCCGGCAATTTTCTCATCGAACAAGATATCCCGCATCGGTTCCAGAACGTGCGGATTAAACCCGAGTGAAAACTCACCGATATAACGGGCGCCGGCATCTGAATCGAGGATCTTATTCAGTTCCTTCGTTCGATTGCTTATGGCATTGACGATCTTTCCATCTCGAAACTCCAGGCGGATTCCATCGAAACTAATGCCTTGATAAATGCTCGGCGCGTTAAAAGTAACATGCCCCTGGACAGAATTTTTCACAGGGCAACTGAAAACCTCACCGTCGGGGATGTTGCGGTCCCCCCCACAGATCACAGCCGGAATTCCTTTGAGGCTGAAGCGGAGCTCGGTCTCGGGCTCTTTGATCTCGACGCAATCCGTTTTTTCCATCAGCGCCTTAAGCGCTTTCATTCCAGGTTGCAGTTTGCGATAATCCAGGGTGCAGACTGCGAAATAAAAGTCTTCGAAAGCCTCCGTGCTCATTCCAGCAAGTTGTGCCATTGATGGGGTCGGCCAGCGCAAGACTACCCACTTCGTTTTTTTAACTCTTTGGTCCTGCACTGGCCGCATTGTTTTGGCGATCAATTTCATCCGCTCCGCCGGCACGTCCGATAATTCGGTGATGTTGTTGCTGCCACGCAGCGCAATATACGCGTTCATCTTTTTCATCCGTGCCAGTTCGTGGCTCGCCATCAGCTTTAGTTGTCGCTCCGACGCCCCGAGTGCAAGAGCGCGGCTGACTCGTGCGCGGTGAATTTGGACGAAGGGAATTGCGCCAATGTTTCGCGCCGTCCGGATAAGCGCGATAGTCATTTCCTCAGGAACGTCGAACGCTTCGATCAAAACGTTTTCGTCGCGCTTAAGTCGAATGGAATAGCCAACAAGAAGTTTGGCGAGTGTGTCGAAGCGGGCATCATGCACAGGAGGTTATGATTCCACTGGACGCGACGGATGCAACCCAGGGCCGAGACCGGTACTCCAGCTAGGCGGCCCGGATAAGCTTCGCTGCAAACGCACCATCAAAGCCGTCTCGGAACGGAAGCGACGATCGAGCTTCCATTTGTCGCGAGTTTGCAAATTCACGCAAGAGTTGCTGCATCACCTTTTCATTTTCTTCAGGCTCAAGGCTGCACGTGCTATAGACAAACACTCCGCCAGTCTTCAATAAACCGAGGGCTGTGCGAACAATTTTGAGTTGCTGCTCTTGCATGCGAACAAAGTCCGCTGCTCTTATTCGCCATCGAACGTCCACGCGGCGTCGCATCACTCCGGTGTTGCTGCATGGGGCGTCAATCAAGACGCGGTCAAAAGGAGCGATCGCAACAAGTTCTTTTGGGATGCGCCGGTGCGTCCAATCGAAATGAAAAACGCGAGCAATTCCGGCGCCGAGTCGCGCAAGATTTTCTTCGAGAACGCGGAGGCGCCCGACTGCCCGGTCGCAGGCCACGAGCGCGCCCCGATTTTGCATCAGTTCCGCGACGTAACTTGTTTTTCCACCCGGCGCCGCACACACGTCGAGAATTTTTTCTCCAGGTTGCGGGTCGAGAAGCCGGCAAGCAATGGCTGTACTTGGGTCTTGAATGTAGCAATGACCCTTGGCGAGAGCCTCGGTTGGAAACGCACGAAATTCCACAAAACCTCGATTACCTGATATCGACCGCGCTTCGGGATAAGCCCGACGAAAGTCTTGGCGACCGATTTTCAATCGATTGATGCGGGCATACAGAGGCGGCGGGCGGTTATTCCAAGTGCACAACGCTTCGGCGGCGTCGGGTCCAAAGTTCTGTTCCCAACGTGCGACCAGAAATCGTTGATGAGAGGTGCGGATCGCCAAGCACTGCTTGCTTGCCTGCAAACGCAATTCATCTTGCCGACGCGCCGCGGTCCGAAGAATTGCGTTGATCAATGCCCGACGGCTTTTCGGCGCGAGCTCGACCGTTTCGTGGACCGCCGCGTGCTCGGGGGTTTTGAGGAAAAAGAGCTGGTAAAGACCGAGGCGAAGAAGATCGCGAAGATCGACATCGAGGGGAGACTGGCGAAGGGAGCCGATCCAAAAATCAAGCAGCGTTGCATTGCGCAGGACGCCGTAAAATAACTCCAGAATAAAAGCGCGGTCCCGCGGATCGAGCTCCGTCTGAGCCAGCAGTTTGTTGATGATCGAATCGGCGAAGCGCTTTTCGGTTCGCCACGCCCGCAGCGCTGCCAGCGCAGTCAGGCGAGCGGACGGTTCTGCCATGCGCTTCGCCACGGATGATGCGCTCAGTGTGGCGTGATGCTGGCGCGACCGATGGAATGATAGCGGAAGCCGAGCTGGCCCATCGTCTCGGAATCAAACAGATTTCGTCCATCAAAGACGATCGGCGTAACCATTCTTTCCTTTACCAGAGCAAGATCGACATTGGCGAATTCGCTCCATTCCGTGGCAATAATCAGCGCCTCGGCGCCGTCGATCGCTTCGAGAGCAGAAGCTGCGAACGCGACGCCCTCGATGGTCTTCACCTCGCGTGCCCTTTCCATACCTTTTGGATCGTAGGCGGTGACATGCGCGCCTTCGCGCAAAAGATTGGCCACCAGCTCAATCGCGACAGAGGAACGAATATCGTCGGTGTCCGGTTTGAACGTGAGCCCCCAGACAGCGATTTTCTTTTCGCGCAGGACCCAAAGCGTTTCGCGTATGACTTTGAGAAAACGCTCTTTCTGCGCTGTGTTTATCCGCTGCACTTCCTTGAGCAAATTAAACGGCACACCAAGTTGTTCGCTGATCGTGATAAATGCCGCAATGTCCTTTGGGAAACATGAGCCACCGTAGCCGATTCCAGCATTGAGAAAATCGCGACCGATGCGCCGGTCCATTCCAATTCCGTCAGCGACTTTTTCGACATCGGCGCCGCTTGCCTCACAAATAGCCGAAACGGCGTTGATGTAGGAAATTTTTAGCGCGAGAAACGAATTAGCCGCGTGTTTGATGAGCTCGGCACTGTTAATGTCGGTAACGAGAATCGGCGCCATGAATGGCTCGTAGACCTTCTTCATCAGGTCGATGGCGTGTTCGCTTTGAGCCCCAATGACAATCCGGTCCGGATGCATCAAATCGGCCACGGCGCAACCTTCGCGCAAAAACTCAGGATTGCTGACCACATCAAACTTCGCGCGATGGCGATTGTAACGTTTGATGGATGTGGCGACTTTTTCACCTGTTTTCACAGGCACAGTGCTTTTATCGACAATGACGCGATAGCTGGTCAAGACGCCTGCAATCTCTCGCGCGACCTTTTCGATGAAGCTAAGATCGACATCGCCATTCAGCTGTTGCGGAGTGGGCACGGCAATGAAAACGATCTGTGAATTTTCGACGCCTTCGCGAATGCTGCCGGTAAAACGCAAGCGATGCGCCGAAACGTTGCGATGGATCACTTCCTCGAGGCCAGGTTCGTAGATCGGTACTTTGCCCGCCTGCAGTGCATCGATTTTGCGGGGATCGTTGTCGATGCACAAAACGTTGTGACCAACGTCGGCAAAGCAAGCTCCGGTAACAAGGCCGACGTAACCGGAACCAATGATTGAAATGTCCATAGCGAATGAAGTAGCACCGCGGCTCAGGCGCGATGAAGGAGTGGCCCGGCCGAGTCTGGACAGCGTAACATTCTTCGTGCTGTCTCGCTCATGGGCTCTGGCCTGCCCCCGCGGGATCGAAATTCAAATCGAAGCCGAACTTCGGAAATGCTTTAAGCGTAAAGGTAAATAGCACGCCATATTCTTTCACGCCTGCGTTGTCTCGAATCACGGCGCCGAATGAGGCTACCCAGTTTGTTAGATCGCGATACACAGAGTAACGCTGTTGCTCAAGAACTCCGGTTGCCTCTTCGTACACCTCTTGGGCGCCCAGGCCCCAGTTTTCATCGAGGCGGTAATATCCGCCGACCACGAACAAGCTGCTGTCCAGGAAAGAAGGGTTATCGTTCAAATAGCGATGCCCAAAGTTCAATTGCAGATTCGCCATCGGTTGCACAGTCACGCTCGTATTGACTTCCGTAAAACCCTTGTCGAAAGCTGGAATTTGAGAGTTGACCGTGAACGTGACCCACGGCAGCGGCGCGAAGCGAATATTGTTAAAAAAGTTAGAATATGGCGTGCGATCGTACGGGTTGTCGAAGTTCACGTCAAAAAAAGTATCGACTTCGAGCCAGGTGAAGGTCTCATCGTCGCGCCGCGTCTCGAGACGATTGCGGACGCCGAGGCGCCAGACCGTCCAATTATCGATTGAATCGATCGAAGTGAATTGTGGGAAATCGATTGGGCGAAGTTGGGTGGAAGGTTCAAATCGATCGAACTGGAGAATGGAGGCTGGGTCGGCGCCGCCATTGGCTACGTAAGAGAAGTTCGTGAATGGCTGGATCACGTGGAGAAGTCCATCGAGACCAAACGCCCGGCTTTGGACATCCTCCCAATCGCGCGAGATTTTAAAAGATGCTTCTGCTCCGGCGTTAAAGACCGTCCGGAATGTGTTGCCCCCAAAAACAATTGGATTCGCGAGTGTGGGATCTGGCAGAAGGAAATCTGGGACGAACGGATTTGAGCTTGGCCCGAAGACTGTTTTCCCGAGGTCGCGGGTTTCGGTATAATATGTGCCTCGGAAACCGACGCGCGGCACGATGGAAAGCCAGCCGAAATAAGTGTTCGGGTAGAGGAGCTGGTGAAAGGTATCAAGACGGATGGCGCTGTAATCCTCAAAGGCCGAGCCGTCGGCAAATGCTCGCTCCAGATTGGCAAATCCGCTTTCGCCTTCGTAGAAAATAGGCCCGCCAAAAAGCGCGTGCCGCTTGATGTCCAGAACCACTTCCGGCAAACGTTCGGTTTGCTCGAAGAACTCGTTTGCCTGAAAACGCGCGATCGCGGTGAGCGTGTAAAATGGGTCGGTCTTGGCTAACGCGACCACATTATCGGGAACGGGGTTGATGCGGAACTCATTTTGGTAAAAGTCCTGCATAACGAACGCGTCACTGAGCTTCGTGATGTCGACAATGCCGTAGATGTCATCGGTGAACTCCGTGTGGTCCTCCAGGCTAAGCCGGTATCGCCCGGTCGGAACTGCGCCACGCGGCAGGGCCGTTCGATTCAGCAGCGGATTTTGATCCTGTAGATAATAGGTCTTGAGCTTGGCCCAGCTGCTGTTGTCTTTGCCATAATCGATGTCCGATTCGAACCCGATGGCCACGCCGCGCCGGCCCCGATAGTCTAGCCGAACGCGGCCTTTGATGTTCTCCCGGATCGGGAACGTCACTTGAGTAAGGAGCGATGGCCCCCATGAGCTCAAAAACGCCGGTGAGACCGTAAAGCTGAACGCGTCACTGAGCGATTGGTACAAATAAGGCCACCAAAAGATCGGCACGTTGCCAACGTAGAAGGTCACATTTTGAAAAACGACACGGTCTTTCTCGTAAACTCGAATCTTCCGCGCCCGCAGATGGAAATTGGCATTTGGGGAATCGTGCGTGGTGAAGATTCCGTTCTCTACCAGGTAGCCGTTTTCGGAAATCTCGCTGACATTTTGACCGCTAACAAAGTATGGATCCGATTCGGTCCGCATGTTGGTCGCGCGAATCCGTTTTGTGTCGATGTTGTAAATGCCGCTCTCGGCCAGGTAAAGATCGACATCGCGATAGATTCGCACATGGCCTTCCGCCAGCACTTCGTGTGTGTGCGAATTGTATTGCGCGTAATCGGCGTAGATGTCTGTGTCGCCGACGTGAATGGCGACATTGTCTCGCGCTGTGGCCAGCCCATCCTCATAGCTGGTTTCGCCAGTGGACGTGATTTCGATTGGTGAATTTTCCGGAGTCTTGATTGCTCCCTTGGCCAAGCCAGCTGCCAAAAAAAGGAGTGCAAGGAACAAACGAGCCGGCATTCGCATGGCGGAGGCCGAAGGTAGCGGAGCAAGGGGCTCTTGCAAAGCCAAAAACCGGATGCGAGTGAAGCCGCTCATTTGCAAAAGAGCCTATTTTGTCAACAAAGCACCTGATCGATTTCAGCCGTCCAAGGCGAGACGTAGCCCTGCGATTTGCTGATTTAGCCCACAGCTCAAGACAATCGCGGCACGCGCATTCCTCACGCTCATACGAATAGTTGGAATTCGTAACCGAGTTTCGGCAGGCGCGTGAAGCAATGGGGGCAGTTCTTCGTGCCGTAGAGCCTGGCTTGCCACGATGATCTGCCACAAGCCGCCGGCCCCGACACTTTCACCGAGCGCTGGTTTCACCGTGTAGACGAGCGCCTCCGGGACTAATCTCGACAGCGCGCGGCATTCCGCTTGATCGACAAATGTGCCGTTCGCGCTCGCAATGACAAAGTCGTTTTCAGCTTCAATGAGCTCGGAAAGGATTTGTTTCAAAACTGTTTCCGCGTCAGTGCGTTTACGGTAGTAGCGGCCGGCATGAGTACTCTCGATCTTCAGTGGCCCTCCGCGTGCCAGCAGGATTGCTCCGGCTCCTTCGCTCAAAATCATCCCTTTCGCGATTTCG
This sequence comes from Verrucomicrobiota bacterium, assembly GCA_003219195.1. Taxonomy (GTDB): domain Bacteria; phylum Verrucomicrobiota; class Verrucomicrobiia; order Chthoniobacterales; family UBA10450; genus UBA10450. Next base: position 2,684 of record QHPX01000095.1, on the reverse strand, counting down.
CTGAAGGGTTCGACCGGAGCTTCCGAACGGAGAAGACGCCACCGGCGATACGCGTCGCAAAGGAGCCAGTCGACTTCTTCCGCGCCGACGACAAGGCAATAGTCGATCGCAACATTTGCCATTACCTCCTCTGCCATTCTCATTGCCACAAGCCCGACGGCCCCATCACCCACCAGCGTGTAAGTGGCGCCCGTAATACCAAGAATGGCCGCAAGGTGACTTGCGGGCGCGTTAAAAACCGTTTCGGGAAACAAGAGTGGACTGGCTGCTTGCGGACCCGATTCAATGATGTCGCGGTAAAAACGTTTCGTGTAGATCACGCCGCCATTCGAGATTGCGAAGATGAGAGCCGTTCGCCCGGCAATCTTTAAATCGAGTTTCACGCGTGCGTTAGCCAGTGCTTCCAAACCGGCCGCGGCGGCAAAGCGCGAAATCAAACTGACACGGCGCAGGCGCGGGTGCGGCGCCAGACTAGCTAACACGGACTCCGGCACTCGAAAAACCGTGTAAGATTGACCATCACATTGCCCGGCAATTTTTTCAGCGTGCGCTTCTTCGCCGCGTAGCAAACGGTCCCAGACGAGATCAATACCGGCTCCCAATGGTGTAATCCACCCCATGCCGGCAATACCCAGACTCATGTCTTGAATTGCTGTATTAGAATGGAAGCGTTCGTGCCGCCGAAACCGAACGAGTTCGAAAGAACTGTGCGCACAGACGCGGGCTGCGATTCATTCGCGACAATGTTTAGATCGGCATCTTCATCTGGAGCGCGGAAATTGATGTTTGGAGGGAGAAATTGATGCTGGAGCGCGAGCAGGCAGACGATGGCCTCCACCGCACCGGCTGCGCCTAACGAATGGCCCATCATGCTTTTAGTCGAACTTACCGGGACGCGACCGAACAACTGGCCAATTGCTTTGCCCTCGGTTGCGTCGTTCAACGGAGTAGCCGTTCCATGTGCATTGATGTAATCGACCGCGTCGGCCGCAAGCCGCGCGCTCTTAAGAGCCCGCTCCATCGCTTGCCGCGCTCCACTTCCGGAAGGATTCGGTTGCGTGAGGTGGAAATTATCGGTCGAAATACCGTAGCCGATTATTTCTGCAAGGATTGCCGCATCGCGCGCGCGCGCGGCCTCGAAATTCTCCAAAGCGAGAATCGCGGCACCTTCTCCGAGGACCATCCCGGTACGATGCCGATCGAACGGGCGACATTTCTCTGGCGTTGAAGCTTGCAGCGAATCAAAGCCGACAAAAACCAATTCGGAGAGCGCGTCATAACCACCAGCCAGGACGCGCTCATAACGCCCCGAGCGGACGCAGTCGAAGGCGTGGCCGATGGCGTTTGTGCCGGAAGCACATGCGTTGGCAATCACTTCGCAAGGCGCGGATATGCCAAATGCTTCCTGCGCATCAATCACCGCCTTTTGCGGTGGATAATTTGCAATCCATGTAGGAGAGCGGCGTAAATCATCATGTCGATGTAACGCTCTGTAATAATCCTCCCCGTAACTCATGCCGCCGCTTGTCGTGCCCACGACGGTTAAATCCGGCTCGAATTGTCGATCTTGCGTGAGCGCTTCCTCCAAAGCCGTAATCATCATGTGCGAGGCGCGATGCAGACGTTGTCCGCGCCGTCCATTCCGCTCGACGACCACGCGTCCATCCGGGACTTGGCCGGCAGTTTTGCATCGGCATCGATCCACGGAGAATCTTGTGACCGGCGTGATGCAGTCGCGCGCTGCCTGCAGCGACGCGAGCGTCTCAGCCAATCCGCAACCGAGCGGGCTGATTATCCCTGCGGCTACAACCGCAACGCGGGCCGCACCACTTTTTCCGTTTAACGCGGTGGATCTCGTCATTTTAATATCGCCAATTGACCCTCGATTTGATGTTGCTTTCTGAAAAAAGGCACTTTACTAATGAGGCCGAAACGGAAACGGAGCTCGGAAGTTGGTGGATTGTCAGTTGGAGTTTATTCAGTGGCGATTTGAAATCCGATAAGCGGGAACAGTGACCTAGCGGCGTTTTCCACAATAAACTCAATGGGAACTAAATTATACGTAGGAAATCTTTCCTTCAACACGACCGAAAACGAGCTGCAGGAGCTTTTCTCCCAGGCCGGCACGGTGCAGGAAGTGACGCTCATGCAGGACAAATTCACAGGCAAATACCGGGGATTTGCGTTTGTGACAATGGGGTCCGAGCAAGAAGCTCAAAACGCCATCACTCAAGTTAACGGCAAACCGGTAGACGGCCGAGCTTTGACCGTGAATGAAGCCCGGCCACGTGAGCCTCGCCCGCCGGGCGGTGGTGGCGGCGGTGGACGCGGTGGTTATGGTGGTGGGGGGGGCTACGGCGGCGGGCGCCGCGACGGCGGGCAAAGGCGCGGCCACTAAGCCGTCAATTTCGGCGAGCGGTTGGTCAAAGATCAGGCGCTAATTTCCAGGAAAAGGGTTCACGCACGGCTGTGATAGACTCGGCGTGCGAATCACTTTTTGATGGCAACCGAACAAAACAGAAGGAGCTCTGCGATTTATGCCTGACGAACCAGACGCACAAGAAAAAGAGAACCCGCAACCATCGGAGAACATCCAGATCCCGGGAATTCCAAAGCAAACTGCTGGGGCCGTAACCGGTGCTGCGATCGGAAGCATCGCCGGCCCTGTCGGCGCGGTCGTAGGC
>QHPX01000015.1 GCA_003219195.1 Verrucomicrobiota bacterium | reverse complement strand
AGGCCTTACCAGCGCGTGAACCGAGAATGAAAATACCAAGGAGAGGAAGGAGCCACACAACCACGAAGCCAGCAGCGGCGAAGGGCTTACCGGGAATGAATGTTGAAAACGCCTCGCCAACAACAAACATACAGGCTTTCAGAGCTGTGCCGTCGTCGACAAAGAGGGCGCTAATAACCCCTAAGATCAGAGCAGATATTCCTCCCCAAATCGCGCTATCCGTGACAATACAGATGCGGCCTACCAGAATTCCGCAAAAACAATTTAGGACCAATGCAATCGTAATTTTTTGTGCGTCATTCATATTATCGGCAAATCGCCAGTCTCGGTTCCTTCACGCAACTTCAGCGGTCTACCGCTACTCATCGGCACTTCTGAAAATTCGACTGGAACTATTCAATCCATTGGTCCCAATGCATGCCCTTGGCATCTTTCCACGAAACGCTCCAGGAGGTGTGAAGATGCCGCGACAGGACCTGAGCGTTGACTTGCGAGACCCAATCCGGGATTTTCGAGGAATCAGTTGAACTCGTGCCAGTGCCGGGAACGCTCCTGGCTATTAAGGATTTTTTGCCGGCCTGGAGCCAGTGGTCTTTCGCGGCTTGCCAGTTCCGACAGCCTAGGAACGCGTGTGAGGTGAAAAAGGCGGCGTTTGAGGTTCGCCGTCCGACGGCGTCGAGAACGGAGGGCCTGCAAGGCTCGGAGTGCGTCCACGAGGGCTGACTTCTCAGCATTATCCCGGAGTGTTATCGCTTTGAGACGCTCGTTGATTGCTGTCTCCGCAGCCCCGATTCGCTCTAGCAGGCGATTCCCATCAGGCTCCAGGAGCGCATGGGCGTACAGAAAGTCCCAATCTCCATAGTTTGCAATGGCGGTACTCATGTCGCCTCCATTGTTGGGAGGCAGATGCTAGTCTGACTGGCTCACACTGGAATACACTGGTAGAGGCAAGTTCTACCGCTTTCGACAAAGCGGAAGGGCGCTCAATGCGCACGGGGTTCGCCATTGCTGGTTGTGCGAGCACTGTGCGCTCGACGTAGCCTTGAGCATCGATCGGACGTGGGCGTTATCTGCATAACTCGTCCCCCTCAGCGCAGAGGTCCTCCGTCGCATCAGATCGTGGCGGCGTAATCGCCGAACGGGCTCCGCAAACCAGTTTCCCTCCATCGGTTTCAGGTTGGGCTCGCCAAAGTTCGATGGCCGGGGCCAATAGATTCAGGCCTCGTGTGGTTTTACCTCCCGCGAAAGTCGCCGATTCCTAGAAGTCGAACGTAAGCGACGATACGCAAGCCCTTTGGAGCTTCGCTTGTTGGCATAGAGGGTCTCGTCTGCACGCTTCAATAGCTCTTCAATTGGTTCACTATGAATATATTCGGTCCAACCCGCAGAGTAAGAGAAGGGCAAACTCTGTCCAAAGGCGTCGACTCGAAGGTTATCCAGGCGTTGGGGGATCGCCTGGACGCCTTGAGAAGTGCACTCCGGCAACACCGCCAGAAATTCATCTCCTTCAAAACGACAGGCAACATCCGCCCCTCGGGTAGCCTTTCTCAGACGCTCAGCAAATTCTTGCAACACACAGTCTCCAACAGAATGACCAAAACCATCATTGATCTCTTTGAACGCGTCCAGGTCGAACAGGACAAGGGTCAATGCGTAGCCATGCCGTTGAGAGCGAGCAATTTCATTCGTCAGCCACTGCTCGATGTATCGCCGGTTGAATACGCCCGTAAGGGGATCGAGAAAAGCGAGCTTGTAAAACTCCTCCGCTACCTGCTTCCGAATCCGATTAATCTGCATCTGCTCATAAATCACGTAGATGTTGAAGAGCACTACTAAACTCAACAAGCCCCTTATCGCATCGTTGAAAAAGAACGAGTGGAAGCTGGTGAACTGGGAGAGAAAAGCGGGCAAGGCAAATGCAGCGATCCCCGCCATCGCAAGAAGGGTTACTACCATGGCGGAGCACCAGAGCCACCATTGGCGTGTGTCCATGCCACGCACAATGGCCCCAACATGTTCTTCAGGGGAAGGGGTGGAGCTTATCGAGCTTCTATTGTCCATGTCCTTCGTCGCTCCGGGAATTCGGGTTGCGGACAGGAACTTCCCACAAGACTATCAGTGGACACGGCTACAGCAGTAGTACGGACGCGCTATCACATACAAGGGGCTAGTATCTAGCTAAATAGGGTGTCACAGGAGTTAACTGCATGGTGCGGCGATCGTTCTCTGACTCGGAAAAGCCGTCGATTCCTTTCGCCCGACAAGGGTGTTACTGTCTCACGCACTTAAAACGGAGTTTAAAGTGAGCAAGCCGTATTCGAGATACACGGGGACACAAAAGGCGCGACGACGGCAGTCAGCGCGGCTCTACGCCCGAGCGCACAGGGACAAACGAGCCGCCTACATGAAAGCGTACTGGCATACTAGGAGGAAAGAGAAAGCCGCGTATATGCGCCGCAAGTGCGGCCGCGCGACCGGCGTCTCCCCCCACGCCGGTCGTCTCCATCGCTCCAGCGTGGGCAGGTTCGGATGTGCAGGAACCCCGGAGTGCTAACTTATGACTGGACCAAAAACGGGGGGCAGGTCAGCCGGGGTACAAGAGTGAAACGAGAACCTACACGCCCACTGCTGATGGCTACAAATTCGAGGGAGAGCGCGTCAACCCGGACGGGCGCACCCTAAAATATGGCTTCATGTGAAGTACGACAACGAAGATTGTCCCGTAACTGGAAAGGACCCTGGCGGTGCCGATACCATCGCCGTGAAACTCATTGACGCCAATCAAATTGAATCGACTTCTAAGAAGGGCCGTGAGGTCCTGTACACGTCGAAAGTTGAGGTATCCCAAGACAGAAAAGTGATGACGATAACGACGAAGGACAAAAACCCGGATGGCGAGCCCTTCGACAACTTACAGGTCGACGATAGGCAGTAAAGTGTGCCCCGCACCCAAGAGATAATAATTTGGTAGCCGAATGCTTAACCAGGCCGTGTAACAAGGGGATTGTTACTACAGGGGGTTGTACGCCCTTAGGCCTATTGTTGCTTGTATTCAGCCGGGCTTCCCTCGGTTGCCAATCCGCCAAACACGCTGCGCCCATCGGCTAAAGTAACCTTCTTGGCGCTCGCCATTTTGGCGCCGTCCTTAGCAGGATAACCCTCAACCGTGACTTGATCTCCTACCTTCAAGGAGTCCCGTGTCCAGCCCTGGCGTCGCAATTGCAGCACACTGCCCATCTCAAAATTCCAGTTCGTGACACTACCGTTCGAGTCCTTAACATCGATATAGAAGCGAGCGTGAGGGATATAGAAGCGAGCGTGAGGGTTTGTCCATTCGACTTTGGTCACTATGCCCATCCACCGCATCGATTTGCTCGCGTCGAACTCCGCATTGAAGCCGTGATGAGCGAAAGCTGAGCCTGTGAATGCCAGACTCAGGCAAACAAGCAATGAACTCGCTATTCTTCTCATCTTGCCTCCAGTGTTCTGGCATTTGCTGGTCATCTACCGACGAGGTGTTCCAGGTCCTGGTTATTTTCGTTGCAGATCCACTCTCCGACGTCTTCGTTCGGGGCCAGATCAGAGATTACCTTCATCTTAAAAGGCTTCGTAAAGGTTCCCGGGTCCTCGAATGTGACTTCGGTTTCCAGATGTCCCAGATCAGGTCGCCGGAAGCGCGAGACAACATGCAACATTTCCGTGTGGGGCGTAGCTTGCCCGGGTAAGTCGGAAAGCCAACTTTTATCATTAAACCCAACGGTATCCACGACCAGCGTGTCTCCTTCCCACCTGCCGATCGAGTGGCCGGTCCACGTGGGATCGAGATCCTTCGGATGGCCCCGCCCATCCAGAAAAATTTCGCGAAATCCGGGAACGTCCGCCTCGGTAAGTATTATTAGGAGTGAAGGGGTCTGAACCAGCCTATTTACCCCCAAGCGGCCCAGCAGTGTCGTAGCAGTTGGCAGACATCGTGCGCGAAGGCCGTCTTTCCCAAGGTTCGCCGCACGCTCCTTCATTAGCGCTGCAGCCCAGGGCAGCACGGTGGCTTCTCCGAGATCCACAACCCTGGGTTCCCACCACACTCCCGAAAGGTCAGGCTTACTGTCCGCTGTGCGCGGAGTCGGACCATTCGGCGTCGAGTGTGGAGATGCGAGACCGGTGAAGAATGCGCGATCTTCACCGACCGTGTTTAAGGAATTATCTACGGCGCGGATGTCAACCCGCAATGTTTGCGATGCTTGGACCACGACGTTTTCTTTACGATAGTTCAGGCCAATCACGGGGTTGGCAAGTTCGTAGGAACCGGCAGGCAATTTTTCGAGCGTGTAGCTGCCGGTGGCCGAACTGACGGTCTTGTAGAGCATCCCAGTTTTCAAATTCTTAGCCTGAATCGGTGCACCAGAAACGACGGCACCATCTTGATCGGTAACAACGCCGGTTATGCTGCCGCTGTTATCCTGAGCGAATGCAGCAAAGGCAAAGAATAAAATGCAAATTACGATCCACTGTGGGCGCATGGAGATCCCTCTCCTTATTCTGTCAGCTACTATTGCGCGTCACCTCGCTCATTCGCCGGGTCCACTGATCATAGCTCAAAACCTTGCCTGGCCGAGAATTCCTCGATATCGATCATGAATATTTTGGCGTCGAAGCTGACGACCACGCTCTTGCAGCAACATTGGAGTGGGCGGAGAACACTCACAGCAAAGCTTGTAAGGACCGTCACGCCAGCATCGGATGGTAAATGGTTTGTGGGCGAATTGAGGCCCACTACGTACCACATTGTTGTGCGTGCAAGTGAAACCTAGCTTACGGAATGCACTTCGAACGTAAGGAGCCTTCAAATGCCTCCGTACCAAGTGCCGCCGCCTTTTCGGTAAAGGTCCCTGCGGTCTGTGATGACGATGCGAGAAAGATATTTGGTGTTTTTCCAGCCGAGGTGGCGACCGAGGCGAAGGCGCGCGGGGGCACCGTGGTCGGCGGGCAAAGCCTCACCATTCATGCCATAAGCGAGCAGCGTCTGGGGATGAAGAGCATCAGCCATATCGATGCTCTCCCACAATGCGCGCACAACTGTCCGGCTTTGATTGGGATTCGCGAATGGCTCGAAGACAACGTATCGCGACTTGGGACGTACTCCGGCAAGATCCAATACCGTGGCCAGCCGCACACCGGTCCATTCGGCAATATAGGACCAACCCTGCTCGCAGGCGTGTAAAGTTATATGGTTTTCGGCCGGCAGCCGCCTCAGCTCTTCGAGTGAAAAAGACACGGGACGAGCAACTAACCCCTCGATCGATAGACGCCAGTTCTCGAAACCCTCCGCGAGAAGGGCCAGATATTTTTCGTCCGTCGGATGCGGGCCGTTCACGATTGGGACCTTCGAAATGTCACTGCGCTTGAATTCGCGAGCCAATGAGTGCCCCGACGTCAGGAGACGTTGAGTCGCATAGGTAAGCGTTTCGCCGATCCCTACAATGCCCGTGTGATCCGGTGGGATCAAACCGTAACGGTCGGCGAAGTAAACGGCAGTGCCAAGTCCAGAGGCGCTCGCCGCCGTTGCCAATCCTGCGGTGATAAATTGGCGCCGTTTGAGAAATTTGGTCATCGAGCCTTCTCTCGTTGCGGCAGATTATCCAGTTATCATCGTCCTCACGCTGCGCCAGAATCCAGCAAGGCACAGCATCAGAATATGCACGATGACAAAAAGCAGCAGCAGAACAACACAAGTGAAATGAAGCGTCCGAGCGGACTGATGACCGCCCAACGCGGTCGCTAATATCGGGAACACTGACGTAACCCCGAACGACATCGCCAGGCCGGTCCAGAGGATGGCCGGAAAAAGCCCGAACACGACGGCCAGATAGGTCAGCCGTTGCACCACATTGTAAGTTGAGACGGCATCGGCCTCCGGCCGCCTCCACCGCAAATGCTCCGACACTACGGCGATGATGCGGTTCCAACGGAGATCGGCTTTCGCCGGCAGCAGATCCTTGCGGAAGTGTTGCGTGATGAAGCTGCCTACCATATAAGTCAGGCCTGTCAAGACCAGAACCCATGCAAAAAAGAAATGAAAAGGTCGGTTCCAAACCGAAGGGCCAATGATAAAGGGTATAGGAAGATCAATGAGCGACGCGGTCCCGACACCGCCAGTTTCGCCCCAGTATAGGCGCGGGTGAGATACGAGAATGCCTGTGCCGGTGATAAGCAGGCCAAGTACGCTCAGCACGACAATCCAGTGCGTGATACGAACGAGCGCGATATGGCGCGGCGTAGATGCGGTCTCAACTGCTGCTTCAACGTTAGCTTCGCTAATCATTATTTAGCTACTAAGAGTTTCGGTCATCGTAGGTCAAAAAAAGAACCACGGCAATACAAATTGGCGCGGGAAATTTGAACCCTGTCTGATTTAGCGATAAGCTCCGGCTTCATAAAGAGCCGGAAATAGGCGCTGTCACCAGTGCCCAGGTCAGCGGTCATGGCGGCGCCGTTGGTCTCCCATACCGGCCAGCATGTCGCCCAAATATGGAAACTGCTCTGACACCACTCGAATTTGGTCGCCGGGCACGCCGGCTTTATGCGGACCGAGAGGCCGTGGTCGACCGCGATTTGCGATTGACCTATGGTCAGTTTTTTGAACGCTGTGATCGGTGGTCAGCCGCCTTTCAGAAACTGGGTGTGAGCGCCGGAGATCGAATCGCTTATATCGCTCCCAATGTGCATGCACAACTGGAGTCCTTTCATTCGGTCTTGCAGATTGGCGCCGTATTAGTGCCACTCAATTACCGCCTTACGGCAGATGATTTTGCCTATCTGATTCGGCACAGTGGTAGCCGAATCGTGTGCGCACATCCAGACTATGTGGATGCGGTGGACCGTGTTCGCAGTCAACTCCCAAAGGTCGAACACCTAGTGTCGTTGGGTGAAATTCGGCAGGGATGGCTGGATTACGAATCAACGCTGAAATCGTCCCCGCCTGAATTTGCGCATCCGGTGATCCATGAGACCGATCTCGCGACAATCAATTACACAAGCGGAACCACATCCCGACCCAAAGGCGTAATGATTACCCATCGCAATGCTTATATGAACGTAGTGGGAACGCTGATCCACTTTCCCATGACGCCTGCGGACCGCTACCTTTGGACTCTCCCGATGTTCCATGCAAACGGCTGGACGTTCGTGTGGACAGTCACCGCCGCGGGTGGAACTCACGTTTGCCTGGGCAAGGTCGAAGCCAAAACCGCGTTTGAGAAGATTAACAGCGAGCGGATCACCGTCATGTGTGCGGCTCCTACCGTTCTGATCTTTCTCGCCAATGCTCCGGAAAGGGTGCGAAAAGGTGTTCGCGCTGGAGTTCGCGTGCTCACGGCAGGTGCTCCTCCGGCGGCGGCTACGATCGAACGCATCGAGAGCGAATTCGGATGGATCCTTACCCATATTTACGGCCTAACGGAGACCTCGCCCTTCA
>QHPX01000094.1 GCA_003219195.1 Verrucomicrobiota bacterium | reverse complement strand
CGCGACGCGCCAGATTCTATTGTCTGGCAAGCGGCTCGATGATCGGGATCACCTGGTTTTTGTACATCTGGGCCGTAATCATCGGTCGCGTCATTGAGACAAGTCTTGGGTATTTCATGACGCCGCTCATGAACGTTTTGCTCGGTGCGGTTTTTCTGCGCGAACGGCTCACCCGCTGGCAATTCGTTTCCGTTCTGCTCGGAACAGCGGGCGTCTTCAATCTGACCTTCGGTTATGGGCGCCTTCCATGGGTGGCGTTGTCATTGTGCACAACATTCGGTCTTTACGGATTGCTCCGAAAGAAATCCGGCACGGCGGCAATTCCCGGTTTATTTATCGAGACGATTTTGCTCGTTCCACTCGCCATTGCTTACTTCATTTTCCTAAAGACAAACGGCCATTTGATTTTCGGGCCGCCGCACATTTCATTGTCGGTCTTGTTGGTAAGCACTGGCATTGTGACAGCGGTGCCACAGGTTTGGTTCGGGCACGCTGCCCAGCATTTGCGCCTTACGACGCTTGGTTTTTTGCAGTATCTCGCGCCAACCGGCACATTTTTCCTCGGCGTGTTTGTTTACCACGAACCATTCACTCGCGGTCATCTCATCACCTTCAGTTTGATCTGGGTCGCGCTCGCCATTTTCACCGCCGACGCGGTGCTGCGCTGGCGTTCAATGCTCGTGCGCGAAGCCGCCGTGCCTCTGGCGCGGCCAGTATAATTCGGTAGCGCGCCGCTTCGCGGAGCCGTGACTTGAATTTGTCGGCTCGACAGAGTCTCGCCCGACCAAGTCGTAAGACAATTGAAACGTTTTGGGCCTGCCTTACGTTATTCGATCGACAATGAACAAGGACAACTTCGATTACGCGATCGAGAATACGCAGGTGATTCTGGCGCCACAGCGTCAGATCGCCACCTTCGGCAGCACCAGTTTTCACTTTTATCTGATCTCGGAATTGATGGACCGCGTGAACGAAGTGCGCGTGCGCAACGGAAAAATTCACGCTGACCGGCCACAAATTCTAACGCCAGAACATTTCAGCCGCTTATTGCTCGAGGGATTCGGCGACAAGGCGCAGCGCTATGTCGATCAACTGCGCGAGCAGGCGCGCAACTTCGCGGTGCTGCGTTACGGTTTCCAATTTCGCAAAACCGATGTGACCGAGCGCATGTTTCGCGATCCGCTCGACGCCGTCATCGCGCGGACAAAATCACAAGTCGAGGACATGGAGGAGCCGCTCAGCGCCATCATCCAAGGCGTTGACGACGCCTGGGAAGTTTGCCTGCTCAAATTCACCATCGACATGATCGAACGTTCATCGGGCGGTAATCTCGGTGACTTTCGCAAGCGCGGTTTGTTATAGCCGCTTCGCTGCCCTGTCGCGCTGTAGCACCGCGAAGGCGGGTCCAAGATCTCAAAGATGTTCCCGAATAAACGCGCCGGCGATGACGAGTGCACGGCGGCCGGGCTCCAGATGAGCGTTCCACAGATGCCATGCATGGATCATGTGCGGCCAGATTTCCAGGGTCACCGGGACATCGGCTGCACCAGCCGCGGCCGCAAAGCGAGCGGCGTCATCGAGCAACGCCTCGGCAGACCCCACCTGGATCAGTATTGGAGGAAAGCTCCTTAGGTCGGCGTAGAGAGGAGACACCCGCGGGTCCTTCCTATCCATTGCAGCGGGAAGATAGGCGTCGGCCAGTTCATCCAGATAGCCTTTGTGGACGATTGGATCTACGGCGTCCTTGCTGGCAAGCGTCGAACCAGACATCGTCAGATCCGTCCACGGCGATATGAGCCACGCGCAAGCCGGAAACTCCTCGTGGGCATCGCGTAGCTGGTTGATCAACGCTACTGCGAGACCGGCACCCGCGCTGTCGCCACCGATCGCGATGCGCGCGGCCGGAATGCCCTGGTCCCGTAGAAAACGCCACGCCCTCAGCACGTCGTCGTACGCGGCGGGGAACGGGTACTCGGGGGCCAGTCGATAAGCAACGGCTAGTGTCCGCATTCCGGCCGCTCGGCCCGCCTCGCTCACCATGCGACGATGGCTCAGGATTGAACCGGAGCAATAGCCACCACCATGAAAAAACAGCAGAATGCGGGAGGCATCACTGCCGGGAACGATCGACCATTCCCCCGGCACGCCGCTGACATTGACTGCAGCGAGCTTCGCGTCGTCGGCTACGGGCCAAACAGAACCGATCTCATCGAGGCGCTGGCGCCGCTCCGCCCACCCGATGGGTCGTGGCTTGGAACTCAGCAACGCGCGAACCACCTCGATTTCGCTTTGAACCATCGCTTTCCGCTACCAGCGGGCGGGCCGACCGTAAGCGGCGCACGAGATGGGGTCAAGCGGATAGGTCAGGCCTGATTGTCTCGGGGATCGCTGTCAAATCCTGTCCGCTATCCTTCTTGAAAATTCGCGCCAATCGAGGCGGGCAGTGAACGCGACCGGGAGCGATGGATTCTGGGACTGATCCTCACCGCTGGAGTCGACATGTAACCAGAGTGCTAAACTTTCCGCTTTCGTCATTGCGCGCGTCTTGTCATTCTGCGCCTTCGCATTTTGAAAAATTACCTTCAGCTCAATATCAACCTGCTTTACTGGGTATTTGTCGCGCCCTTCACCGGACGGTTTTTCAAAATCTCGCCGATCTTTCGGCAAATGGTCTTCATCGGGGTGCGAGCGACGCCGATGGTTGCGCTGACAGCGTTCAGCATAGGCGTAACACTCGCCATGCAGGCGGCGCATTCCCTTCAGCAACTCGGCGCGGAAATGTACGTGCCCGATCTCGTCATGGTCACGCTCTTGCGCGAAATGGGGCCGGTTTTGATCGCCGTAATTGTGATCGGCCGCAGCGGCTCGGCCGTCGCGGCCGAGTTGGGGACAATGAAAGTTTCCGAGGAAATCGAGGCGCTCGAAGTCATGGCTATCAACCCGGTCGAGTATCTGGTCGTGCCGCGCTTTCTCGCCATGCTCGTCATGTTGCCGGCGTTGACCATCATGGGAAATTACGTCGGCGTTTTCGGCGGCTGGGCGGTTTGCCGTTTTGCGCTCAACTTCAACACCGCCGGTTACGTGCTGCGCGCGTTGCAGAGCGCCGACACTTGGGATTTGTACTCGGGCATGATCAAGAGCGGTGTCTTCGCGTGGCTTATCATTACGATCGCCTGCAACGCCGGTCTACGTGTCGAGGGTGGCGCGGAAGGTGTCGGGCAGGCCACCACGGCTTCCGTTGTCCAAGCGCTGCTCGCGATGCTAGTGATGAACGCGGTGCTGACTGGGATTTTCTTTTTCGGCGCATGCGTCCATCGCGGCGAGACGCTCGTGATCATGGGCGGGAGCGGTTGCGGCAAGAGCACGTTGCTCCGGCATATCATCGGTTCAATGAAGCCGACCTCCGGCTCTGTAAAAGTCTTTGGCGAGGAAATCACCACGATGAAGGAACGCGAGATCGCGCGCGTCCGGCGACGGTTCGGAATGCTTTTTCAATCGGGCGCGCTGCTGGCGTCGTTGACGGTTGGTGAGAACGTGGCGCTGCCACTTTTGCAGCACACCGACCTGTCGCCGGATGAGATTGAAGAGATCGTGGAGCGAAAACTTCAAATGGTCGGGTTGAGCGGTTTTGAAAATCTCAAACCGGCAGAGATCAGCGGGGGAATGAAAAAGCGGGTCGGCCTGGCGCGCGCGCTCGCGCTCGATCCGGAGTTGCTCTTCAGCGACGAGCCAACTTCCGGGCTCGATCCGATCATGACGGCGGTCGTCGATCAGCTAACGCTCAAACTGACTCATGGAAGCCATATGACTGCGGTCGTCGTTACGCACGACATGACGAGTGCCTTTCGTATCGCCACGCGGATGATTATGCTCGGACACGGCGACATTATCGCGCAAGGTACCCCAGACGAAATCCGCACAAGCTCCAATCCCGAAGTGCAACAATTTATCAACGGCGAAGCTGACGGTCCAATACCCTTGAATCTTTCGCAAGATGAGCACGAACATCATCGGCACGTAAAGCCTCGTCCATTCCTCGCCGCGCGCGACAGATTTCACCATAAAACGCAATGAAACGAAATCTCTCCGATTACATCGTCGCCATTTCGGTCATCGCGTGCAGCATTATCCTGCTCGGCGCACTGACCATCGCACTTTCCGGTTACCGCCTGAAAAAACCAACGCGCACGTTGCAAATCAACTACGAGGACGTCACCGGGATCAAAGTGCATTCCGAAGTGCGCTATGCCGGCGCGCCCGCCGGACGCGTGATCGCGATGCGTCACTTGACCGCGGCCGAGCGCACCGCGTCAGCCAACAAAAAGGATGCCGTGCGAATAACGATTAGCCTTGACGAAAACGTTCCGCCGCTGCCGGTCGATGTTACGGCCACGCTCAGCTCCGACACATTGCTGGCGCCAAAATTTGTCGCGCTTTCCGCTGGGTCGTCGGGCGGCAAAACGCTCTTGAACAACTCTGCCATCGAAGGCCATCCGGCCTACGGCATCGAACAAATCACAGCTGCGGCTGGTCCGCTTTTCGAAAACGCGAACAGATTATTGGACAATCTCAATCTCACGGTCACCGATTTAAAAGGGAACCTGGGGGAGTTCATGCCCAAGCTCGGGCCGCTCGCCGATTCGCTCAAAACCGACGTGGACAATTTGCAGAACGTGGTCAAAAGCCTGGAGAGCGTATCCAAGGATGCAGATACAGTTTTGGGAACCGCCAACACATTCATCAGCACGACGGACAGGCAGCTCCAGCAACAAATGAGAGAGTTGCACGTGATTTTGCTAAACTTGAAAGTGGCCACGACGCACGCCAAAGTGCTCGTCGAATCGCTCGCTGAAAAACCAAACCGCGTGATTTTCAGCGGCAAACCAGCCAAGCTCACACCCGAAGCCGAAATCCTCAAAAGTCACGAAACCCTGCCGGGGAAAAAACCGTGAGTTAATGGGCTAAGACTTTCGATAGCGCCGCATCAATTTAAAGAAACGGAGTGTGTCGCGCACGGGATGAATGCTGCTGACTTCGTCGGAGTAGACGGTGCTGATCGAGACCGAGTCGATGCGAAAACCCTTGCGACTGGCGATGATGAGCATTTCGCTTTCGTATTCGAAGCGATCTGCGCCTTCGAGCAAGTCCGGAATTAATTGTCGATGTAGCATGCGAAAGCCGCATTGCGTATCGGGAATATCCTGCCGGCAAACGCGGCTGATCTTTTTGCTCATGTAGCGATTGACGATGCGCCTGACGAGCGGCATCGACGAAACGTCGTTCATTCTGTTGCCGAGAATCAATTTCGGTTCTGTCGCCGAAACGGCGGCGGCTAGAAAGCGATCGATCTCTTCCGGCCGGTGCTGACCATCAGCATCGAGAATGAAAACCCAATCAAATTGTCGATTTAAAAAATGGCGCAAGCCGGTTTTGATCGCTTCGCCTTTGCCGCGATTTTGCGGGTGAACGATCACTTCCGCGCCCGCTTCGCGTGCCCGTTCCGCAGTTTTATCATTCGATCCATCATCGACAACAAGCACATTGTCGATCTTGTCGCGCGTTCGGCGCACGACATCGCCGATATGTTTTTTCTCCTGATACGCCGGAATGACGGCCGCGATTTTATGTCGATCTGGCGCGCGCGGGGGGGCTTGCTCCATCGTCAGCGGACAATCGGATGAAAGTCGGCCGCGTGATAAGAGCTGCGGACGAGCGGACCGGAAGCAACATGCTCGAACCCTTTGGCGCGCGCGATCTCGCCGTATGCTTCAAAACGCTCCGGCGTGACGAACTCAACGACCGGTAAATGCTTGGGCGTGGGCCGCAGATACTGTCCCATCGTTAAAACCTGACAGCCCACTTCGCGCAAATCGTCCAGGGTTTGAAATAGCTCCGGCTCGGTTTCACCCAACCCGAGCATGACGCCGCTTTTGGTGACAACATTCGGCGACAGTTCTTTCGCGCGCCGCAAGACTTGCAGCGAAGTGCGATATCTCGCGCGCGAACGCACAAATGGTGTGAGCCGCTCAACCGTTTCCATGTTGTGATTGTAAATATCTGGCGCAGCATCGAGTACGATTTGGATGCACCAATCCTGCGCATGAAAATCGGGCACCAGAACTTCGACAATCACCGACCGATCCATTTGGCGGACCGCCGCGATGACGCGCGCGAAATGATTTGCGCCGCCGTCTTTAAGATCGTCGCGCGCCACCGCGGTGATGACAACGTGTTTCAATCTCATCCGGCGCACCGCTTCGGCCACGCGCTGCGGTTCGTCCTCTTCGAGCGCGAACGGTTTCGCCGTCGTCACCGCGCAAAATCCGCAGGCACGTGTGCAGCGATCGCCCGCGATCATCATCGTCGCCGTGCCCTGGCTCCAGCATTCCCAACGGTTCGGGCATTGCGCGCTTTCGCAAACGGTGTGCAGGCGGAGATCGGAAATGAGCGCCTTGGTGGAAAAGAACACCGGATTCGAGGGCAGACGCACCTTGATCCAAGGCGGCTTGTGCGCCTGGTGCAGCGCCGGATCAATTTTTGCGCAGGACATTTCGCAAACCTAACGCAACGTTGAAACATTGAAAAGTTAAAGCGTTAAAGAGGGCGACACGATCCGCTGTGGGGTAGCGCGCGTGTCTCGCGGAGCAATTTCTGAGCTGCGCCGGACGAAACGTCCGCCGCCAGCGCGCGAGACACGCGCTCTACCCCAACTTCGTCCTTCCCGATAACGCCTGGTAGAGCGTCAATTCATCCGCCGATTCCAAACCGCCGCCGGCGGGAAGGCCGTGCGCGATGCGTGTCAAAGTCACCGGTTTATTTCTCAAAAGATCGACAAGGTAGTTTGTGGTTGCTTCGCCTTCGACATCGGCGGCCAGCGCAAAAATGATCTCGGAGAACTTCTCCTTCTCAATGCGATCAAGCAGTTCTTTGATGCGCAAATCTTCCGGGCCGATGTGATCGAGCGGCGAAATGCGGCCGCCTAACGAGTGATAGCGCCCACGAAAGGCGCCCGTTTTTTCCAGCGGAAGAATATCGGTCGACTGCTCGACCACGCAGAGCAAATCGGAGGAGCGCGATGAATCGGCACAGATCTCGCAGATTTCCGCGGTTGCGAAATATCCGCACAGCTTGCAGGGATGAATCGCCCGCCGCGTCTCGCTAATGGCGCGGGCGATTTGCTCCGGTTGATCTCCCCGTGCCTGGATAATCCAAAGTGCGATGCGTTCAGCCGAGCGGGGCCCAATCCCGGGCATCGTCCGCAGTTGCGCAATCAAATCCCGGAGCGCGGCCGGGTATTCGGTCTTTCTCAAAACGCGCGCTGGTTAACCGGAGGGCGTTTCGGCCGAATGCAGCGCGAGCGGCTCAAGCCGGCGCAGATACAATTGCAGCGGCGCATCGTTCTCTGAATCCGGACCGCGCGCCTTTTTAAATTCCGTGAAGGCCTCGGCCCAGCGTTTTTCTCGATAAAGCACGACGCCGTTCCAGAAAAAGTCGCGACGCTCGAGATGCTCTGGTTGGGCCTCCGCCGCCAGCCTAAGCGGCTCGTAAATCTCATGCCGTTCCTGTGAATCTACGCCGCTGAGAAAATCGATCGGTCGCGCGACGATTGCCTTGCTCGTAAGCTCGAACGTGCGTGGGCCGATCAAGATGCGGGACCCATAAAAACGATTCGCGATGCAAAACCGTCGCGCGAGTTCGACCGGCTCACCGCTGGTCAAGAGTCCCGGGCGTTGCCCATCCTTCAGTGGCGCCACAATGATAGTGCCGGAGCTGATGCCGAGATGCACGTCGCAGTTTCCAAAAATGTCTCCGTTATTCTGCTGGCGCGAATCATGAACGGCCTGCACCAGACCGAGGGTGACGCGCACGGCTTTATCAGCATGCCCGGCATTGCCATCGGGAAATCCAAAAATGGCGATCACACCTTCGCCACCAGCCGCCTCTATATAACCACCGGCTTCCAGAAAAAGTTCAGTCGTGCGGCGAATGAACTTCTCCGTCGTCTCAGCAAAAGCGGCAGGATTGGAGTCCTCGGCAAGATCGTATTTATTGGCGATATCGCAGACGATGACGGTGGCTTCGTAAGTCCTGGCTTCTGTCTCGAGGGGGAGCTCACCCGCTATCACGCGATCGACTTGCACCTTCGACAACTTTCCTGCGAAGAACGATCTGGCCAGACCAGACCGGCTGCGTGTGGCGATCGCGATCGACCGCTCAGCGGCGACGAAGGCAAAGATAACCGCGAAGATCGAAGGCAGCGGTTGGAAAAACACACGATAAAGCAAGCAAATCCAGAAAAAAACCAACAGCTCGATCAACAAGGCAAGCACCAGCCATCCTGCGCGGCCACGACGAGAACTTGTTAAAGTAAATCCCACGATACCGAAAGACAGGAGTGCAACGAAAAGATACTGCCATTTGTCGCCCATCAATCTCGTGGTCCCGCCATGGTGTGAGATGAAGTCCGTAATTGGCCGCTCCAAACGCAGCAAAAGACCGCTCGCGTGCAGCGCACCGATGATTCCGGCGACGAGGAAACCAATGATCAGCGTTGCGACAAGAGGGCGTTTCATCGACAAACTAGGCTTTCTGAACCGAGGCAACCGGATAATATGATCGCACAACAAGTTCGCTCAAAAATTTGTCCGGAGCATCTACCGCCGCGGCATCCAGTAAAAACTTTTTCTGGCTGGTATTTTTGGAAATGAGGCTTAGCCCGAACTGATAATCCTTGAACAAATGGGCGCACAGATCTGCCATCATCATTCGTTCCATCTGCGCGCGCTCGATCAAACGTTGGATCGCTGCATCATCAAACACAATTTCGAGTCCGTGTTCGCGCTTGAATTTATCGGCAAATTGAAGCGCGTTCGCCTCGAGCGCTTTCGCTTCGTGTTTATGACCTTCGGCCATCAGGCGATCGAGAACGCGCTTTGGTTCGCGCACCAGTTCAGCCGAGACGCGTAACTGGCTCAGTCCAGACCCCGCAAGATAATATTTATAATCGCGAAACAGTTTCTCAAACACTGTGAGCAAGCCGCGCGCGCCGGTTTTTTCCAGGGCCGCTGCTTTCGCCATGAGCCGCAGGGCCTCGTCATCGAAGCTGATCTCGATACCATAGGCGCGAAACGCGCGTTCGTATTGTCGCAGGAGACTGCCCTCCGAGAACTTCATGATCTTGTAAAGATCATCAGCGTCGAGATCCTCGCAGACCACACGCACCGGCAATCGTCCGATGAATTCCGGCTCAAATCCGTACTCCACGAAATCCTGCGTCGTGACGTGTTGAAATAATTCGTTGTCCATCACCTGAACAGGCTCGGCGCTGAATCCGATCTGGCCGTGCTGAACGCGCCGCGAGACCTGCTGTTTCAACCGCTCGAACGCGCCGCTCACGACAAAAAGAATATGACGCGTGTTGATGGTTTCGCGTTTTGCCTTGCCGCGCTTCTGGAATTCGAAGGCAGCCTGCAATTGCGCCTGCAAATCGTTCATGCTCCGCACCGGCACCTCGGTTTCTTCCATCAGTTTCAGCAACGTTGTCTGCACGCCGCGGCCACTCACATCGCGCCCAATCAAGTTTCCGGCGGCAGCGATCTTGTCGATCTCGTCGATGTAAATGATACCGAATTGGGCAAGATTGACGTCGCCGTCCGCTTTGTGCACGAGCTCACGCACTAGGTCTTCCACGTCGCCACCCACATAACCGGTCTCGCTAAACTTGGTCGCGTCCGCTTTCACAAACGGCACTTTAATCAAATCGGCGATGTGCTTGATGAGATAGGTTTTGCCGACGCCGGTTGGTCCAACCAAAATCACGTTTTGCTTCGCATACTCCGTTTCTTCCGCCCGCTCCGGATTTTCCTTCTCCAGCCGGCGCAGATAATTCGCGTGGTTGTAATGATCGCACACCGCGATCGAGAGGACCTTTTTCGCTTCGTCCTGCTTGATCACGAACCGGTCGAGATGCGCTTTGATGTCGCGCGGCAAAAAATTGAAGACGAACTCTTCATTGTCGATCTTGTCCGGTTTTTCCTCGACGCCCGATTCGGCCGGGTCCGGTTGAGTGAAAGTCGCGACGGAAACGCGATCGCCGAAGTTCGATTTCATGAACTCGGTAATCTTCGCCTTCAATTCTTCCGGTGAAGGAAACGGTGGCGGGTTTTGTTCCATTTGCGGGTCGGGCTTACCTCGACGGCGGGAATCTAACACTGAGGTTTGCGCTGTAAAACTCCGGCGTGCAACAATTCAAGCAGGGCGAACCGTGGGACGGCAGCCTGAGCAGCGTTGCGTTTATCGGCTGGCAGCGAGCTGAGCTGAAGAAGCGCCTGCAAAGATCGCGTCCAGATCGGTGAGGACTTTAGCCGGCCCGAGGTATTCCTTGCCGGCGAAACTATCGGAAATGACTTTGCCGCTTGCATCGACAAGGACGAGGCAGGGAATCCCCTCGCCGGCGTATTTCCGGATCGCCTCTTTTCCTGGGACCTTAGCGAAATCGATCGCCGGCCAAGGCATGTTTGCCTCACGCATGTAGGTATCCATGGCGAACTGCGAGCGGTCGAAGCTGACAAAAATAATCTCGAACTCGGGATGCTGCGGCACGACTCGATTGTAATATTCCACCAGCTGTGGCGTGAATTTGCGGCAGGGCGGGCACCAATGCGCCGAAAAATAAAGCGCGATCAATTTCTTTTTTTCGAGCGCTTCGTCATCGAAACGAACCAGGCCGCCGTTGTGCCAGGAAATGAGATCGCCTTTCACTAGCGGCTGAATGAAGTTGCCGATCGACGCGGGTGGACGAGCGGAGGCGCGCTGTTGAGCAAGCTGGCTTTGATACAGCGTATCGAATTTGCGCGATTCCTCCGCTTGAGTTGCGCGTCGCTTCGCTTCGGCGGCAAGTTGCTCCTTCGCGGCGGCCGCTTCTATAGGTGGAACAGAATAGGTCCCGCTCTTCATTGCACTGACCAACTCTGGGGCCGCACCGGCCTGGGTCAGCATCGTTTCTTTTGCAGAATCAAGAGTATCGGCAAAGTGCCGTGCTGATAACTCCTGCAAAACAGTGCCGCTGGAATAACCGGCGCGCAACATCAAGCTGACGTCTTTCACTGTGAGCGGCGTTTGTGCTGCGCGCAAAATGAAAACAACCGAAAAGAAAAACACCCCCGCTAACCCGCGTCGCATCCGGCTTTACTGAGCAAAAGACGCGCCAATTTTTGACTTATCGAGAAGGAGACGGCGCCGGCAGAAGCAGCGGAATTTGCTCGCGATATTTCGGTTTTGCCTTCGCCGCACTTTCCGCAAATTGTCGGGCCGCGTCTGTCTGGCCAGTCTCGTTCGCGAAAACAGCACAAAGCCATTGTCGATCCCCTGCGTCGCGAGCCTCCGGCCAGATGAAGGATGCGGAAACCGCAAGCAGCTTCTTCGGCTGCAGTTTCGCCCACGGCAGCCCGACGATTCCGTACCGCGTCTTCAACATCAGTTTCTCGGGATCCGCGCCAACAATTCCGTTGTACCGGGCTCCGTCAATATCCGCGATCGATCCCGAAAAATGAGCTCTGGTAAGATCGACAATCAGTTTGTTTTTCCAATCGGCCAGCCATTGCGCTTTTTTTAACATTGCCGTCTGGGACTTTTTCAACGCCGAATCGGTTATTTGGACAGCGTTGATCGCCGCGCCTGCCCCGCTAAAATCATAGACAGCAGCATGTTCTTTGTAATTGGCGAGCGCTGCATTCCATGAAACCGTTTCATGATCGACAAGTTTCATCTGACCCGTCATCGCCCGCAGGTTTTCCAGCGTCGCGGACAGCAGCGTACTGCTGGTTGTATGCTCCTGCGCTTTGCGCACGAGAAAGAAACCGGCAATCCCAATCAGCGCGACCAGCGCAGCTGCGGTGATCGCAAGGATTGGTCGACGGCTTTGCTGAGGTTTTGCAAGATCGGCATCTTCTTTCCCGTTGAGGAAACCGCGTGCGCCTTCAAGTTCCGCGACGAGCTCGTCGTAGGAAGAAAAACGCTGCGCCGGGTCGGGCGCGAGCATCCGATGAAAGACCCGCGCCGTTGCCTCGGAGACTTCCGGCATGATTTTGCGAAGATCGAGCGGCCGGGTTTTTAGTTCCCGAAGCGCAACGGCGGAACTGGTTTCTCCTTCAATGGGCGCTTTGCCGGCGATAGCGTGGAAAAGTGTGGCGCCGAGACTGTAAATGTCGCTGCGGAAATCCGGCAGCTCATTGTTTAATCGTTCCGGCGCGACATAATAAGGTGTGGCCCAGATCTCGCTTTGTGTTTCCGCGCCCTGCGCCGCAACGCCAGCCAAGCCAAAGTCGCCGATCTTCGCCGTATACTCATCGACGAAGAGAATGTTGGCCGGTTTCACGTCGCAATGAATAAGGCCTTTCCGATGCGCGGCCCGGAGCCCTTTTGCGACTTGAATGCCGGATTCGAGCACCTGTTCCTCCGGCAAACGCGTTTGCTGCTCGATAAAATCATCCAGGCTCCCGTGATCGACCAACTCCATCACCAGATAAAATTGTCCGTGATCGGTTCCGGAAGAGAAAACCTGCACGACATTCGGATGATTGACCGATGCCGCCACGCGCGCTTCCTGTTGCAACTGCGCCGCGTGATCGATTCCAGTCCCAAGGTCCTGACGCAACAATTTCAGCGCAACAAAACGATCGAGCAGCGTGTCGCGCGCCTTATAAACCGTCCCCATGCCGCCGACGCCGAGCGTCTCGACCAGGACAAAATGATCGAACGTTCGTTCGGCGCGCACTTTTCCGCCACACTTCGGGCAGGGCACGCGGGCCAATGGCTGCGCCGCCGCCGTGTCGATAACCGTGCCGCAGGCCAGGCACGCTTGCGTCGCAGATGGGTTTTCCTCAGTAGTCACTCGATCCGACTGTAACATTCACAAGTTTTGCAGCAACGAACCGGCCATTTGAAAACACAGTGGAAAGATCGACAACCATTAAACTGGTAGCGGGAAAAAAAGATGCGCGGCTTCGTCTCGATCGCTTTCTCGCCAGTCAATTGACGGGATATTCGCGCGCGCGACTCCAGCAATTGATCCGTGCTGGATTCGTGACGCTCAACGGGGCAGCCGCGCGGCCGCGCGATCTCATCCGCGATGGCGATGAAATTGCTCTCCGCGAGCCACCGCCCGAAAAGATCGACAATCAACCGGAAGCAATTCCGCTGGAGACTCTTTTCGAAGACGACGATCTCATTGTCATCAATAAACCGGCCGGCCTCGTTGTTCATCCGGGCGCTGGTCATCGCGAACACACGCTGGTCAATGCATTGCTCAATCATTGCCCCACCCTTTCCGGGATCGGCGGAAAGGAACGGCCCGGCATCGTGCATCGCCTCGATAAAGAAACGAGCGGATGCATCGTGATCGCAAAGAACGATGACGCGCACCGGGGTTTATCGCTCCAGTTTGCGGCGCGCACGGTGGAAAAAATTTATCTCGCGCTCGTTGGCGGGATGTTGCGCAGAAACGCGGGTGTGATCGAAGAAAAAATCGCACGACACCCCGCAGATCGGCAACGAATGAGGGTGACATCATCGCGAGGGCGCGCGGCCATGACCGAGTATCGCGTCGTTCGCTCCTCTGGCGAAATGAGTTTGATCGAGTGCCGATTGCACAGCGGCCGAACCCACCAAATTCGCGTGCATCTTCATCATCTCGGTCACCCGGTACTGGGCGACAAAATTTATGCGCCAAAGTTCGCGAAGAAATTCCCGCGGCAAATGCTGCATGCCTGGAAGCTTGGCTTTCGGCATCCGCGCACCGGCGAGTGGAAAGTTTTCCAGGCACCTCTGCCTGATGACTTCGCCGATGCAATGACACGACTGTAGCGGCGCTCTATGAGCGCCGTTGTCTTAATTCCGGCGGTTATAGACCGCCGCTACAGGCGTTTATGCTCTCTTTTTCCGCAGCGCCGAAATCGAAACCGCGACAAGCGGCGGAATGCCGATGAGAGCGCGCATCCAAGGTTCGCTGTGCCATGGCAAAACGAAAAGCCGCTCGTTCCAAAACAGATAGTAGGCAAAGAGCGTGACCGAGAGAATATGCCAGGCGTAGGCGCGCCGCCACGTGGCCAGCGGCAAAATCCAGGTGCAATACCATGGATGCAAAACGGGAGTGAGGACGAGCGCGGTTCCAAGCGCCCAAAGCATGCCGCGTTTCCAATTCCGAACGAAGAGCAACGAGACCGCGATGACGGCCATAATAAGGATGACGTTGTAATGATAATTTTTTTGGTGCGGATTAGCCCAGACGGTATCTTCAATCACCCACCAAAAGAGATCGTTGAGCCTCTGAACGTAGGTAGACTGGCCTAACGAATCCCAAATTCGTACTTTGGGAAATCCAAAGGGCAAACCGAGCAGTGCCGGAATCGCCACGCTGATCGCAAGAACGACCGCGCGCCAGCGGAGCGCGAACACGTAAAGTAGCAAAAGCAAAACTGGAATGAGCTCGAACGAGATGGCGATGCCAAAAAGGGTGGCGGCTCCAACCGCCCAGGACCACTTGCGCGTTGATTCAGGTTCGGTTGTCGATCGAATGAGGCAAAGAATGCCGCCGACGAGCGGCAAGATCATGAGAATATCGAAATGGGCTGCGCCGGCAAAGCTATAAGCGACCAGCGGGTTCCACGCGTACCAGGCCGCATGGCGATATCGATCATCACCGCCGATTAATCGCAGAAGGAGAAAGACCGTGGCAAGATCGACAATCGCAAATACGAGCTTGTAAAAAAGCGGCCGATCGGAAACGCCGCTAAAAAGTCGGAACAATATCTCGGCTCCCGGCACGTAACTGGCGCGGACATTAGGGTAATTGATTTTTGACGATTCCGGAAAACTTCGCCGAAGCGCGTCGAGCTTCGGATCATCGGGCGCAACCAGATAAGGATTAAGTCCGGCGCGCTGGATTTTTCCTTCCCACGCGTAGCGCCATAAATCGTCGCTCGGCGCAAGGGGCAAAGCGATCACACGTAGGGCAATTGCCACCGCGAAAAAAAAGACCGCTTGTTGCCGCTTTCCCATGTCGATCTTGTTCGCCGCAGCGGATCCGTCCTCTGGCGGAAAATTAGAGGCAGCGATCCAGTAGGCGATTCCGGAAAGAAAGGCCGCGACTACAAATTTCACCGCCATCGATTCGAGCGTCCAGTCATCGAAAAAATTGAGCGCCGCGAAAAAGAACAGCTCCAGCGCGATTGCAAAAAAGAGGCGGAGAAGAGGGCCGCGTTTCATTTTTGCCCGCGCGATTCAGGCCCGCGCCTCTGGATCGACACTCGGCGATGCATCGACTCGCAGCGGCGATACGGCTGTAGCAATCCAGCCCCGCCGCAGGAAGCGCTGTATCCCGGCGCGGTGCGCCGCGAGATCAACAAGCTCCGCGACGCGCAATTTCAGAGCGCGCGCGCGCGTCGCGAGAAAAACCAGGAAAAGCAAATAGAGAGTGATGAACCAAAGATCGAGATGGGGAGCATTGAGCTGCCGATAAATCAAAAGACTCAGCGCCACCAGATTGAAAATGACCGTGGTGGTGACGAAACGATTACGCAGCCGGACGCGGGTCAGGCATTTGGCGTCGCCATGATACTCGGTCACGGTTTGGAGGACGATGCTCCACCAAAAATTTCCGTAGATCTGAATGTCCCAATCATTCCAGCCGCTATCGACGGAATAGCGCCAGCCTTCTTCCTCGAGCAAATCGAAAACGGCGCCGAGGAGGTAGTGACGGTCGCGGCTCTCTTCGCTCCAAAAAAAACGACGTCCCAGACTGCGGCCCCGCCAGGGCGGGGTAGCGCCGGCGGGCAAATGTTCATGCCGGCTGATGACGCCGCGCGGCGTCCTTTTGAAGCGAAGCCAGGTGAAATATCGGGACCAGCCTCGCACAAGCGGTTGGGCGAAAGCGAGGCACATGACCAGCAACCGCGCGCGCACGGTATCAAACTCGGGCTCGATCCGCGCGTGCACCATGTAGGAAAGCGCCACGCACAGCGTGCCCCCAAACATGAGATAAGGCACGATGCGCAGCGCCGGCAAAAAAATTCCCAGCCCAAAAAGAAAAATCGTCAGCGCGAACCATTCGATGCTGCTGAGATAGGCGGCCAGGTCTGATTGCGGCGTGGGATACATCGATTGAAAAAAACCTTCGCCAAAAATCCCATGATAGATGATCGGCCGATTGAGAAACCAACTGAAGCGCGGCGCTCCGTAAATCTGCCCACGCCATTTCGCGGTCCCCGTCGGCCCGAAGAAGATTAAATGTTTGAAGCGAAGGAGCGATTCCGCTTCGCCGTAACCATCCTGCTGTTTCAAAAAAGCCTGGAGCGTGAAGCGGCGGTGATGCCAGACGATCGCGGTCGGGTTGAACGCGATGACGCAACCGGCCTGTTGCAGGCGCCAGCAAAAATCGACATCGTCACCGGCCTTGTGATACTCGGGATCGAAACCGCCGATATTTTTAAACGCCCAGCGGTAGAAGGCCATGTTGCAGCCAGGAATGTGCTCTGCAATCATGTCCGTGAGCAAAACATGGCTGGGTCCGCCCGGCGCCGCCGCGACACAAGCCTGGACCCAATTTTGCGCGGGCGGAGTGACATTCGGTCCACCCACTGCGGCGTAATCGCCGTCGATGAGCGTGCCGATTAAATAATAAAGCCAATCGCCGTCCGCCATGCAGTCGGAATCGGTGTAGGCGAACACTTCACCTTTGGCCGCGGCCGCGCCGGTGTTACGCGCGTGACTCAAGCCATGATTGCTTTGATAGATGTAACGGACCCGCGGAAACTGCGCCGCGACATAAGCCGTGTCGTCGGTCGACCCATCATCGACCAGGATCACTTCGTAATCGGGATAATTCAGTTTGCCTAACGAGTCGAGGCAGGCCGCGAGTGTTTGTCCGCCGTTGTAAGAGCAAACGATTACAGAAACAAGCGGCGCCCGCGGCAGGTGGCGATGCGGCAGCGTGGAATTGTCCTGGCCAAGTTTTTCCCGGAGTGTGGAGAAAGCTTTTTTAGGCTCGCGCTCGCGCGTAACAATTCCAAAGGCCCAATCGGTGATTTCCTTCTCACCGGTGAACCATTCATCCGTCCAGGCAAAGAAAATCGTCCCGGCCAGACCACGCTTTACGACGCTATCGACATGCCAGCCGAGCATTTCGGCCTGCTCCTCTTGCGAATGCCGGATCGTGTCCATCCCAAACTCGCCGAGGATCAACGGCCGGTCTTCCGTCAGGTTTTGCAATCGCAGCAGATACAGTTCGAATTCACGCTGATTGTGCAGGTAAACGTTGAAGCAAAAAAAATCGACGTTTTGCGGCAGGAGATATTCGGTCGGCGGATACGTGGCATAGGAAAAAAGAACATCGGGGTCGATGGCACGCCCGATCCGAATCAGTTTCTCGACAAACTCAGTGACGCGGCGCACACCGAGCCAGCGCACCATCGTGCTCGAGATTTCGTTCCCGACGAGGTAACCGAAAACTGCGGGATGACCCGCATATTCGCTGACCGATTCACGCACCACCTCGGCAATTGCGTTGCGAGCGGATTTCTCGCGCAAAAACTCGATGTGTTTCGCCCACGGCAACGTGATCAAGACGCGCATCCCCGCTCTCGCACAACAGTCGAGAAACCAGCGCGGCGGCGCGTGATAAACACGCACGACATTGAGTCCGATCTCGCGCATCAGTTGAAGATCGGCATCCACCTGCTCCGGGCGCCCGAGATAATCTCCTTGCGCGTCGGGCTTGAAAGGTCCGTAGGTGACGCCTTTGACGAAAAACTTTTTGTCGCCCTCGAAGAGAAATTTCGCGACTGGGCGAATCCGCGAGTTTGGGCTCACAGCGGCAACTTCCTAGTCCATGCCGCGCGGCGAGGCAAAGCTTTTAACTGTAGGAGACGCCGTTGGCGTCCCAGGGGAAGCGAACCGCTTCCCCTACAGAATCATAAACTCGCTAGACTTTCCTGCATGACTTCACCGGTGCGATCAATCTGTTCGACCGAATGCGCCGTCGAAATGAATCCGGTCTCGAATTGCGAAGGCGCGAAATAAACGCCGCGCTTCAAACAAGCATGAAAAAACTTTGCGAACATTTTCAAATCGCTCCGCTGCGCGCTGGCAAGATCGACAATCGGGCCGCGGGCAAAAAACAAACAGAACATCGATCCAATTCGATGAAAGGTTGTTTCAACTTTGGACTTTTGCAGCGCGTCGCGCACAACCTGTTCGAATTGCGCGCCAAGTTTTTCGAGCAGCTTCCAGCCATTGGTCCGCTCCAACTCGCGCAGTTGCGCCAGACCTGCCGCCATCGCCAGCGGATTGCCTGAGAGTGTGCCGGCCTGATAGACCGGCCCATCGGGAGATAGTCGATCCATGATTTCCCCGCGTCCGCC
The DNA here is from genome assembly GCA_003219195.1 of Verrucomicrobiota bacterium. Lineage (GTDB taxonomy): Bacteria > Verrucomicrobiota > Verrucomicrobiia > Chthoniobacterales > UBA10450 > UBA10450. The sequence continues at coordinate 9,313 of QHPX01000094.1, read as the reverse complement.
AAACGCGCCGACCGGTAATCCGCCGGCGATCACTTTGCCGAGCGCCGTCAGGTCAGGTTTAATCTGGTAGATTTCCTGGGCGCCACCAAGCGCGACGCGGAATCCGGTCATCACTTCATCGAAAATCAAGAGCGCACCGTGTCTGGTGCATTCCTCGCGCAAGAGCGACAAGAAGTCTTTGCCCGAAAAATAAAGTCCCGCGTTTGCTGGAATCGGCTCGAGAATGACGGCCGCAATTTCATTTTTGTTTTCACGAAACGCTTTTCGAACAAGATCGACGTCGTTAAACGGCAGCGAAATTGTCAGGTCGGCAAACGCTCGCGGCACACCGGCGCTGTCGGGCATTCCGTGGGTGAGCGCGCCACTCCCCGATCGCACGAGCAGTGCGTCGACATGTCCATGATAGCAACCGTCGAACTTGATGATTTTGTCGCGACCGGTAAAGCCGCGCGCCAGACGGATGCACGACATCGCGGCTTCGGTGCCGCTGTTTACCATTCGCACTTTCTCGATCGATGGGACCCATTGGCAGATTAAATCCGCCATTTCTACTTCGAGCGGGTTCGGAATTCCGAAACTCAGACCGCGGGCGGCGGCTTCGCACACGGCATCGACCACTACTTTTGGCGCGTGCCCGAGAATGGCCGGGCCCCAACTGCCCACGTAATCGACGTATTCGTTTCCATCGACATCCCAAATCTTCGAGCCCGCTGCGCGATCGACAAAAAAAGGCTCGCCGCCGACGTTGCGCAACGCGCGCACCGGCGAATTCACTCCGCCAGGAATGCGCTGGTGGGCGGCGCGAAATAATTCGGACGAACGAGAAGTCATGCAGCGAAGATAATCGTTAAATCGTTAAACCGCTAAATCGTCAAATCGCCGTCGCGCCAGATCTGCGCAAATTGACAGCGGCGGGACGCATTCGATAATTCCCCCTGCCGAAAATGCGGGCGGGGTAGCCAAGTGGTAAGGTCGCGGTCTGCAAAACCGCTATTCGCGGGTTCGATTCCCGCCCCCGCCTCATTCAATTTTCGATTCTCAATTGCCGATTTCGATCGAGACAACAAATCGGCGCGGGAACCATCGACAGTGGTGACGTCGCAGCCCCGAGAAAAAATATCGGCTGCGCTTTAAAAAGCTAGTTCGCTGGTTTCGCGGGTGTGCTTCTCGCAGGTGTCACATTCGAGTCGCCTCCGGTAATAATCACCTCGCCGCGGTAAGGCGGCAGCGATTTCGCCGGATAGGGCGATCGAATGATGGCAAACGAATGCGGCGCAGCCGCGAACAACAGCACGGCGCAAAGAAGCTTTGCACCGAATCTTTGAGGTCCACCATTCACGTTAAATTTCGTAAGATGCAGTAAACGTGCCAACGGGTTGAAGGGAGCGTGAATTTTCGCAGAAAACCAAGATCAGCACCGCAACCACCAAGCCATGACGGCGCCAGCCAAAGCTGAAACACGAAGCGTGTTCATCGTTGGGACTCGATCCTAGCGGCAACCGCCATAATTGTCGATCTTTTATTTCGAGGTCGAATATTGATCCGAGCCAGACTGGCCCTTTTCGCTTTTCAAATTTCGAATTAACCTCTGAGCGATGCCACAATTTGCCTATCGAGCACGAGACGCGCAGGGCGGTCTGGTTGAAGGCGTTTTGGATTGCGCGGACCGCTCCGTCGCGATTCGCCAGATCGAGCAGCAGCGCTGCATTCCGATTCGCATCGAACCGGTCGCGGAAGCACCGAAAGCGGCGCCACGGGAAAGATCGACAATCACATCCGCGACGCAGAACTTAAAAATTCCACACAGCCAATTGCTCGTTTTTACCGAGCAGCTTGCTCATTTGCTGCAAGCGGGAATGACGCTCGATGAGGGATTGTCCATTTTGGAAAAGCGTCTCAAGCAACCGCGCGTGCAACAGTTGACGCGGAGGCTGCATCAGGGGTTGATCGAGGGCCGGAGTTTTTCGCAAGCGCTGCGCGATTTTCCCCGGATTTTTCCACCGCTTTACGTGAACCTGGTGGCCGCGGGCGAAGCGAGCGGCGCGTTGCCGGAAATTTTGCTGCGTTTGGTGAAACATTTGATGCAGGCGAAAAATCTGCGCGACAGCGTGCAACAAGCGCTGATCTACCCCGCGGCGCTCGCAGCGGCAGGGCTGATTTTGATCACCGTGTTTATCACGTTTTTAGTGCCGCAGCTCACCCAATTCTTATCTCAGACAGGCGGCGCGCTTCCGTTGCCCACTCGTATTTTGTTGAAGGTGCACCGGATGATCACGGTGTACTGGTGGGTGGGCGTGCTGCTCGCGATCGGGGCGAGCGTCGGATTTCGCGCCTTTGTCCGCAGTGACGAAGGCCGTCTTCTGTGGGACCGGTTTCGACTTGCCATTCCCGGCTATGGCCGCGTCGTGCGCCATCGTTACTACGCGCAGTTTTCGCGCACGCTCGGCACGCTCATGGAGAACGGGATTCCCCTGCTCCGTTCGCTCGATCTGGTGACTGAAATTGCGGGCAATCGATTTCTTGAATCAAAGCTGGTGGAGGCGAAGCGCGCTGTAGTCGATGGCGCGACATTGTCGGCGGCGTTGAGCGCACAGCATTTGTTTCCAGATTTGTTCACCGACATGCTGGCGGTGGGCGAACAAACGGGGCGCTTCGCGGAGACAATGCAAACGGTCGCCGACGTCTACGAGCGTGAGCTTGATCGGGCGGTAAACATCATTTCCGCGCTGATTCCAATCTTGATCATCGTGCTGATCGCGATCGTCGTCGCCCTGATTGTGTTCAGCATTCTCTCGGCCGTTTTCGAGATGACACATAGCTTGCAGTTGCGTCCGCACTAAGATAATCTAGTGGGCCAAATGGTTTTCCGCGTCATCGCGTGTGCGCTGCTAATTGGCGTAACATTTGTCGGCCGTGGCCAGGAAGCCTTCGACGATGCGCTGCTGCCGTTGAATGAGAGCAGCTTCGCAAGTCCCGGCAAGGGCGAGCCGACCGTTGAAATTCCGACTTACCAAGCCGAACCGCCGGTTGAACCCCTAACTGATCAGGGTGCGCGGGCGTTCGAGGTGCAATCGAAATCAAAAGAGGCGCGGCCGGAAAGTGCGTGGCTTGATTTACGCCAAAATGCGGGCGCGAATTCGACCATGCAAAGTGCGCCGGATTGGGTCGAGGCCGTGACGATGACACCCGCAATGGAAGAAAATGGCGAGACATCAAAAACGTTTTTTCATATTCAACTGCGACATTCGGCCGGAGATTATAATGTCCTTTTTTTTCGCTTGCTCTTCGACGACAAGGCGGAGGGGCGACCAGAATTAATCGCGCGCGATGGATCCGGCGCGCAAGTTCTGCGCTCGGGCGAGCTCGGCTCGGGAATCGGTTTAGCAAGCTCTGATTCCGCGATGATTCCTATGAACGGAATTTCCTCGATCGATGTCGAAGTTCCGGGCGATGGAAAAACTGTGCGCGGCGCGTATCTGGACTGGATGTCGAGCAGCGATGTGGTCCATCCGCTCAACGTGGAACACCGGGATATAATTGCGGAGCCGTTCTCCGTGATGCCGCCGCTCCATTCGCCCGCCCAGGATACGGAACAATTCGGGACCGTCACCGCCACGCTCGCAGCCGACACCATTCGCATCGGTTCGGACATTCAGGAAGCTGCCGTGTTTCAATTCGGCATCGAAACGCAACCTCTCCTCGCCTTGCTCACGTTCGAAGTAGCAAGCCCACGAATCGATGCACCGCCGGAAGTTTATGTCAATGGTGAAGCTATCGGCCCAGTCACGTTCAGTTTACCGGAGTTGGCCGACCCGGCGTATCGCGGCGAGATGGAACCGCTGGTTCGGCAAATGCATTTCCGATACACTGGATGGTTGCGCGCGCAGAAAATTGTGCCGATCACCAGCTTGAAGGTCGGAACCAACGATTTGATCGTGCGGAACGGCAGCGGTGGCGGGAATTCGGCGATCCGAGCGACCCAAATTCAATTAAAATATCTTTGGGATAAATCCGATTACATCCTGCAGCCCGGCCACTAATTGAACCGCAAGGCCGCGTTACTGGTCTGTGTTAGATGACAAAATGATGCTACGAAAGAGTCAGTCCGCTTTCACATTGCTCGAGATCATGCTCGTGGTGACGATCATCGCGCTGTTGCTCGGCGCCGCGATCTACAAATTGGGCGGCAACGTGGAATACTCGCGACACGTTCGAGTTGCGGCTGACATTCAAGGCATCAACACACAGCTCAAGCTTTATGAGAGCATGAACGGGTTTTTCCCGACCACCGAGCAGGGTTTGCAAGCGCTCGTGGTCCAGCCGGGCACCGATCCCAAGCCGACACGCTGGTATCAATTATATAAAGAGACACCGAAAGATCCGTGGCAAAATAATTACATCTACCTCTGCCCGGGCGTAAAAAATCCGAGCGGCTACGACCTTTACTCGGCGGGACCAGATCGCAAACCGGACACGACCGACGACGACTGGGGCGATTAAGGGCAGGTGCCGCGGCAAGATCGACAATCGAGCCTGCGAAAGCGGAGCGACGTCGACCCGAGCTCAAAAAGGTTGACGCGAGTCAACCAATCACTGTTGCGTTGGCGGCGTGAGGATCGGTGCGGGCGGCGGCGGTTGCGCAGGATTTCGCTGAATCACGCCGCGCACGTGGGGCGAACGGGTTGGCATGTTGGGGATGGGGAGCGGTCCCGGTCTTACGGCTGCCGGCGCCTCGGCTCCCGGCTGCGGAACGAAACCCGGCGCCGCATTTGCGGCCGGCTGCGTCAGAAGCGCTTCATTAAAACTAAGCGTGGCAAATTTTCCGTCTTTGCTGATTGTCACCTTGGTCGCGCCCACGCGGTCCGACCATTCAATGCTGGCGATGCTGTAGCCATCCACCGGTTCCCTGGTGCTGAGATATTTTTTGAAGTTCCTGTCTGAAGTGGAGCCGATGGTTACCATGTCGCCCTCAGGCGAACGCGCAGCATTAGCCACATACAGATCTTTGGCAAAATTCGGCGCACTGGGCGGCGCCACGACCGCCGTGGCAATGGTGAAGGGCGAGCGATTCAGCATTCCCGAATAGCGGTCGAAGTTGAATCGAGTCGGAATCTCATCGGCCCGCTGGGTTGAGACCGAACAAAGCAAAGCAGAGATCGACATGAAAATTTGAGAGCGTCTCATCATCATCCTTTCTTGCGCTGCACCGGCGCGAACCAGCGCGCGATCTTAAATTTTCCACGCATCATCGTGGGGTCGCCGCTATCGATCATTAGACTGACGTTTTCGAACACGACAAATGATTCCGGCTGTTGCACGTCGTAGAGAAAATGGACCAGAGGCGGCCATGGACTCTTTGTTTCAATGGAAGCGAAAACAGTCTGATGATTCGGAGTGGTTTCGCCTGAGCCGATCGCCGGATTCTCGATCAAGATGTTGTATTTGCCAGCGACCTCTTTCACCTGATCAAGCAAGGTGGATGCTTCCGCCGCATTTTTTAGCGCGGGTTGGTGTTGAGTGAGCCATTGGTCGCGTTTGGTCCAGAGATCGCGTTCTTTTATATAAACCGCCTGTTCGGCGCGAGCTGCCTGGCGCGTTACCAACTGCGCGCGTGCCCGACCCAGGGCGCCGAAAAGCCAGCTCCAAATGACAAGGTTGAGCAAGACGATAAGCGCGCCGGCGACAATCCATGAGAGAATGCGCTCCCGCCGATTCATGCGTTCATACCAGGCCGGGATCATCGCGGTTTTCCCTCCAAGCGAAACTGCGCATGATTGTTCGGCAAAATGCGCGGCGCCGCCATGTCGAACTGAAAGACTTGCAGCTCTCGGTTCTTCTTTACCTTGTCGATGAATTGATAGGCCAGCGCGGCTGAACTGGATTCGCCGTCCACTGAAATTTGCCGAGCGGACTGGCTATAGGTGGTAATGCGCACGTCAGGCGACGGCAGACTCTCGAAAAGATGTAGCAAAATTTCCACCGGGTAATAACGCGAATCGATAGCGGGCGCGAGCGCCTTCCAGTTCGCTTCCGCGGCCCGGACGAATGCGGTCTGCGGCGCATCGCGGGCAATGCGGCGATCGAGACTTCCAATTTCAAAATCAATGAACGCAACGAAAGCGAGGCCGAGAAAGAGAAGTCCGGCGTAAGCGCCGCCGGCCCAAAGAAGCCTCCGGCGCCACTCTCCTCGCCTGGCGAGTTGCGACCGGCGCTGCCGCCAGCTTTCCGGCAGGAGATTGAGTTTCACCGAAGCCGGCGGCGTTTCGATCCCAACGAGTTCGGTCTGGCTGGCCAGGATTCCCTGCACGGTATCGCGCAACTCATAACAAGTCTCGTCCAGCAACACGTTTGGAAACGACGCGCTGATTCCCTGTAACTCCGCGCTCAATGCCAGTTGCGGCAATTCCATTCGCAGTTGCTCCGGCGCGGCGCCGTCGAGCGTTCGGGCAAGACTGACTTTGCCGTTCTCGGTCACCGCGGAAACGAGTGCTTCGCCTTCAGGATAAATGAAGAGAGCCTTACCTTCCGGCGCATAAGTACTCGCCCGTTGCGCGGCGTAAACTGTCACCTGCCGCGGGATGTAGCCGCCCTCCAGCAGCGGCGCGGCGATTTCCGCCAGCTGCGCATTCCTGACCGCGACGGCGGAAATAATGCTCTCAGTTTCATTTTGCTCGATCAGTTCGAAATCGGTCGTCACTTCGTCCGGCGAAAACGGAAGCGCTTTCTCAATCTGAATCCGGACCATCTCCGGAAACTCCGCTGGATCGACAGTGGGCAACCGAAATCGCTGCGCGAGCACGGCCGCAATGGGCAGCCCGAGCACCAGGTCGTCCTGCGCCGTCAGCAGCGGCACGGCTTCCTGTAACGTTTGAATCATGCGCACATTCCAGGAACCGTTACGCTCGCCCGCGCGCAAAAAGTTCCAGCCATGCGCGGTCGGGATTATAAAAACCGGTGTCGATGTTGCCTCGATATCAAAGCTCCTTCCAGGTAATCAATTGCGGAACATTAACATTGTTGGCCCTGCGAATCACCATCTGGACAATTCGCATCGCCTCGCCCGATTTTCCAACGCTCACAATTCGAAGCACCGGGTCCTTGAATCCGACAAGTTCGGCGAGTTGCTGGAATTGTTCCGGTGAAAAGCCGAGCGCCGCGCGCACATCCTCCAGGTTCTTGAATGGCGCATCGTCGGCGGTTCCATCGATGCCGTCGGGGCCGCGCCGCACGAGTAAAAAGCGGTCGACCAAGTCCTCCGTCATCCCGGGCAACGCAAGCAGCACATCGCGCGAAGCCCAGGCGAGATCGATTGGGCCGGTGCTGTTAAGAGTAAAATCGTCATCCCAACCCGGAGCGGAAGTGAACTCAGCCCAGCCCGCGACTTGTTTCAGCTCGTCGATCCGCGTGAGCAAAGCGTGGGAAGGATGGTAATCGTCACTCTCCGGCGGCGCGTTCAGGTGATGCAGTCCGGTGTCCGGCTGCACCCAGTCGAGCAAACTATCCATCATCCGGTTGCGTTCATTCAGATCAATACCTTTGTTCTCAAGATATTTGTGCAAAATCCCGAGATGCGTCGGGTCTTCGTCCGCCAGCAGCCAGTTCAAATTCAGCCGGCCCCCTTCACCAGTGATGCGCGCGTTGTAATTTTCCCACTTGTTGATTTGCCGGCGCAGATTCGGCGAGTCAGGCTTGACGTTTGGATGCAAGGCGACCTCCGCGCCGGAGCACGCCATCGCTTCCGCTTCCAGAACCCGGTTCGCATTTCCGGAAAGCGTAAGACGCGAATCGATGTCCAGCGTCCACGAAATCAACATCGCGCTAAGCAAAAAAAGCGCCCACAGCGCGAGCATGAGCGCGGCGCCGCGACAATCGAATTTCGGATTTTCAGTTAAGATCGACATCGTCAAAACGGTGTTCGCCCCAGGGGAATAATCACCTCCCAGGGCACTGCGGCATCGCTTCGTCCCACCACGATCTTCACCAATCGCGGCAACAGCAGCGTGTCGCTCCATCGCCCCACCCAAACATTCAGGCGCGGATCGAAGTACTGGATTTGAAGGCTGCCCACGTCCTCAATCAACGGCACCCAGGTCTCGTGTTCGTGCGTGATGGACGAGTCGTCCTGAGGTTCGCGCAACAAGCCCAGATCGAGCCGGTCGCTCTTGCTGTTTTCCGGTTGCAATCGCATCCGGACCGTAAATTCGCCCGCCGCATAGCGCGTGAGCAATCCCGGCCCGGCGCTGCAAGTCCACTTGATCTCGTCGCGCGGCCGATCGTTTAACTTGAACGGCTCGCCCGTCATCGCGCCGCTGCCCGGCGGCAAGCTTTGCCATTGCGCCATCAAAAGATCGCGCAAACCGCTGTAGCGCGCATCAGCCGCGCTCGCCTCCGATGAGACCCGCATTGCAGTCAGGTTGGATTGCACGAATCGATAAATCGCCACCGACATCATCGCCAGAATCCCGACCGCCAGCGTGACCTCGAGCAAAGTGAAACCGCGTCTGCGATTCGGGTTACCCGGGTCGGTAAACATAGAACTCGATCTGCTTCGACTGCGAGACACCGCCGCCCGCCCATTGCGCGGTCAAGATGACAAGATTGATTCCGCCGAGCTGGCCGCCATCCGCTTCGGCCAAACCGGCCGGTGCGCTTTTCTGGATTACTTTTACGACGCCGTAGCCGGTGTCGACGTTGAATTCCTTCGCAGTGTCGGGGAATCCCGGCGTGGCCTGAATTTCCGCCATCCGGTTGGACAAAATCTGCCGCACGCGATCCTCTTCTGCGCTGAGTGTGCTTGCATTCAAACAATTCTCCACCGCGCGACCGAGCGCGAGCACGCCGACCGCGAAAATCGCGACCCCGATGAGCACTTCGTAAAGCGCGAACGCGTTTTTCGGATTTCGGATTTGAATGTTACCTCGCCGCATAATTTGTCAGTTCGGCGCGCGCGCTCAGCGCCGAGTAGTTCGCGCTCCAGGACCCGTCCCGTCCGCTAAATTCGACGACGGCCGGCTCGCACGTGCCGGACGGCCAGAAAATCCATTCCGCCGGAGGATTTTTTGTCAGGGCTGCTGGCAACGTCAGCAAAAGCTTCCGGGCGCAGCACGACCTCTTTATCGCGCCAAACAATGAGATAAGCGCGACGTTCCGCTACGCTTCGCTCCTGCGCCTGACGGACAAGATTGTTAAAGCCTTCGAGCGAACGCCGCAACCGCTTGTCCGCGAGCACGCCGTTCAAGCTCGGCACCGCCAGCAACAACACCAGCATCAAAATGAAAACCGTGATTACGATCTCGATCAACGTGAACGCGCG
>QHPX01000014.1 GCA_003219195.1 Verrucomicrobiota bacterium | reverse complement strand
GTTGCAACGTCGTGCTGTCCTGCCTGCCGAGCGATGAAGCTGTCTTGGACACATATAGAGGACCTGACGGCGTGTTTGCCAACGCGCATCGCGGCTCGCTAGTCATCGACCTGAGCACCGTATACCCCACGACGTCGCAAGAACTTTCAAGACTAGGTTCAGAGAATGGAGTTGAGGTTCTCGACGTGACTATATCGGGAAGCACTCCTGCCGCAAAAAATGGGTTGCTGACCCTGTTTGGGGGCGGAACCAAGGAGCGCTTCGACGCTGCCGAGTCGATCTTTCGCGTCATCGCGAAGAAGTATTTTTATCTCGGGCCAAGCGGCTCCGGTGCGACGATGAAGCTTGTGGTGAACACTTTGCTGGGAATCGGAATGCAGGCAATTGCCGAGGCGGTCGCACTCGGCGAGAAGGCGGGTCTTGATCGCAATCGCCTGCTGGACGTGTTGTCCCAGACTGCGGTGGTCGCTCCAGCGCATGTTGGCAAACTACAAAGGGCGATGAAGAGGGACTACAGCCCGCAATTTCCGATTCGGCTGATGAACAAGGATTTCGGTTTGATTCTCGATCTCGCGTCGACGGTTGGCGCGCGGATGCCCGCAACGGGCGCTGCTTTTGAGATCAACGCGAGGCAATCGGACGAAGGAGCGGAGCAAGATTTTTCAGCGGTGATTCTGCAAATGGAAGACGTGCGCATCTGAGTTCCAACGGCAATGAGCAGGCGTGAACCCGCGTCGATTTAGCCGGGAGTGGATGTAGCCGGGCGAAATCTTCCCCTTTATGTGTTCTAAGCGAGAGCAGAAAAATGATTCAACTTAACGTGAACGGAGTAGAGCAGTCTTTCGGCGGCGAACCGGAAATGCCGCTGCTCTGGTACTTGCGCGACGTCTTGGGGCTGACCGGATCGAAATTTGGCTGCGGCATTGGGCTTTGCGGCGCATGCACGGTTCACGTGAATGGACAAGCGACGCGATCCTGCGTGACAGCCACGCGCGACGCTGCCGGAAAAGAAGTCACAACGATCGAAGGCCTCGAGAAAAGCGGATTGCATCCAGTTCAGAAGGCCTGGATGGAAATCAACGTGCCACAGTGCGGCTACTGCCAGGTGGGACAGATTATGCAAGCGGCGGCGCTTTTGAACGGCAAAAAGAAACCTACTGATCGCGAGATCGATGAGGCCATGGCCGGAAACATCTGCCGTTGCGGAACATATCAGCGCATTCGCGCGGCGATTAAAGCCGCGGCGGGAGAAATGACATGAGCGCGATTGAGAATGGCAGCCGTCGCCGATTCTTGACCGGAGGCATCATTGCAGCAGGCGCACTCGTGTTGGGTGTGCGTTATTACCACAAGCTGTCGTCGGGCGACAAACTTCCGCACGATACAAACGCGGACCATGCCACTTTACATCCCAGCGTGTACCTCGGAATCGACCCGGACGGCACGGTGTGGATCGTGGCCAGCCGCTCGGAGATGGGCACGACAAGCCGCACCACGCTGCCGCTTATTGTCGCCGATGAACTGGACGCGGATTGGAAGCGAGTGAAAATCGAGCAGGCGCTTGGCGGCAGCCGATACGGTGACCAGAATACGGACGGGTCGCACTCGATACGCTCATTCTACGACGCGATGCGAGAGGCGGGAGCAACGGCACGATTCATGCTGATTCAAGCGGCGGCTCAGCAGTGGGGTGTTCCCGCGGCGGAGTGCGAGACTGACTTGCACGTTGTTGTTCATCGCTCCACAAAACGCCGAGCAGGCTACGGCGAACTGGCGACCGCTGCGGCAAGATTGCCGATCCCCAAAAGAGAAGAGCTGAAGCTCAAACCAAAGAGCGCATGGAGGTACGTAGGCAAAGGGCAAGTGAGTTACGACCTCGAAGCGCTTGTGACCGGGAAGGCCATTTATGGCATGGATGCTCGCGTGGATGGCATGGTGTACGCGTCAGTGGAGCATCCGCCCGTTCTCGGCGGCAAAGTGAAATCGTACGACGACAAGGAAGCCTTGAAGGTCGCAGGCGTGCGTCAGACTGTTCCGATTGATCCTTTCCAGCAGGCACCGGCGTTTCAGCCACTCGGTGGCATCGCGGTGATTGCGGATAACACGTGGGCGGCTTTTCAAGGCCGCAAGAAGCTGAACGTCTCATGGGACAACGGACCAAACGAGACTTACAACTCGGAAGCGTACAAGAGCGAATTGCGCGCGACTTCCCACAATCCTTGCAAAGTAGTACGCAATATTGGTGACGCGGATGCGGTGTTTGCCAAAGGTGGCAAGATTTATGAGGCTGACTACTATGTTCCGCTTCTGGCACACGCTTCGATGGAGCCGATGGTCGCGCTGGCAGAATTCAAAGGCGGCAAAGCGACGCTGTGGGCTCCTACGCAAAATCCGCAAGCTGTGCAAGACATCGTCGCGAAAGAGTTGGGGATCTCGAAGGAAGACGTAATCTGCCACGTGACGCTGCTCGGCGGAGGATTCGGGCGCAAGTCAAAACCTGATTACGTGGCTGAGGCTGCCGTTTTGTCCAAAAAAGTGGGCCGCCCAGTGAAAGTGGTTTGGACCCGAGAGGACGACATCAAGTTTGACTACTACAATGCTGTTGCTTCCATGTATATGAGGGCGGCCCTGGGCGCGAACGGCAAGCCGACAGCGTGGCTGCAACGGTCGGTCTTCCCTCCGATTCCATCTATTTTCGACGTGAACGCAGTCTACGGCGATCCAAGCCACCTGCAGCAGGGCTGGACGGACGTTCCGTACGATCTGCCAAACCTGCGCATCGAGAATGGCCCGGCGAAAGCTCATGTACGCATCGGCTGGTTGCGTTCTGTGGCGAATATCTATCACGCTTTCGGTATTCAATGCTTCACGGATGAACTGGCACATGCGGCCGGCCGCGACCCTCTGGAATACTTGCTCGATCTGATCGGGAACCCGCGCGCGATCGACTTTAAGGGTGTGGAATACCCGAACTATGGAGCCTCAATGGAAGCCTATCCATGGGAAACCGGTCGGCTGCGCCGAGTCACGGAGATGGTCGCGGGAAAATCCGGGTGGGGAAAGCGCAAGCACGGCAAGGGCACTGGTGTCGGGATTGCGGCGCACCGCAGTTTCTTGTCATACGTGGCCACGGTAGTTGAGGTCGAAGTCAATGATCAAGGTGAGGTGCGGATCCCTCGCGTGGATACCGTTCTGGATGCGGGCTTGGTGGTAAATCCGGAAGCGACCCGTGCCCAGTTCGAGGGCGCTGCGGTGTTCGGCACAAGTATTGTGCGAAGCGGCGAGATCACGGCTACAAATGGGGTAATTGACCAATCGAATTTTCAGGATTATCCAGTAGCTCGGATTGGAGAGGCGCCCTATCAGACGAATGTATACATCGTTGATAGCGACGCTCCTCCAGCGGGCGTTGGTGAGCCAGGCGTGCCGCCGTTTGTGGCGGCGCTCTGCAACGCCATTTTTGCTGCAACCGGCAAGCGCGTGAGAGATCTGCCGATTACAAAACTTGGCTTGAGTTGACCGTCTCCGCGTTCTCTGAAGGGAAAACGTCCGCAGCTGCAATGACAAATTCTAATGGAAGGAAAAGCCATGACACAAGACAAGGTTGAACGCCATGTAATTTGTGGCTCTGCAATTCTGTTACTGCTTTTTGCTGGCCTTATGCTTTTTGTAGTCTCGACCGTGGAGGCAAACCCCGGTCCAGACAGCGCGGCCACCAGGGCGACATTTCGGACGAAGTGTGCAACGTGCCACGGTCCAGACGGAAGCGGGTCTGAGGTCGGAAAAACCATGAACGTTCCGGATCTTCGCTCACCGGCAGTCCAAAAGCTGTCGGACACTGAACTCGCTCAAGTCATTGCCAATGGCAAGGGCGGAATGCCCCCGTTCAAGAATTCGCTCAGCGAGGACCAGATTCACTCGCTGGTGTCCTACATTCGCTCGCTGCATCAAAAGAAATAGCCCGCCCTGTGTACATGGCGGTCGTCGCAACTGCAAATGGATTCCATTCCTTCAGATACGAGGCGCTTGAAAAGGAGGTATGCCATGGCTCACAAGAAAAATCAGCAAGGCCAAGAGGATTCACTCCATCCGGATCCCGCACTAGTTTCAAAAACTAACGACGCCGCGAACGCCAGCGTTTCCCGGCGGGAATTCCTCGGGTTTGCGGCCGCGTCCATTTTCTTGGCGGGCGCTGACCAACAGGCCTCGCGCACAGAACTCAGGAATGGCATACCTTATCGAACACTGGGCCGCACCAAAGAAAAAGTCTCGCTCATTGGGCTCGGTGGCTATCACCTTGGCAGTCAGGCGGATCCCCAGGAAAGCATTCGCATCATCCGCAAGGGCCTTGATGAGGGAGTCAATTTTCTCGACAACTGCTGGGACTACAATGGTGGCGAGAGTGAAATCCGCATGGGCAACGCGTTGCGTGACGGTTATCGCAAAAAAGCGTTTCTAATGTCCAAGATCGACGGGCGCACCAAAGTTGCCGCCACAAGCCAAATCAACGAGTCTTTACGCCGCCTTCAGACTGACCGGATCGACCTTCTCCAATTCCATGAAGTGATTCGCGACACGGACCCGGATCGCATTTTTGCCGTAGGCGGAGGGATGGAGGCTGTCCTGGAGTCGCAAAAGGCGGGCAAGATCCGCTTCATCGGCTTCACAGGCCACAAGAGCCCGGACATCCATTTGAAAATGCTGGCCACTGCTTCCAAGCACGGCTTCACGTTCGACGCCGTACAGATGCCTCTCAACGTGATGGACGCGCACTTCAATAGTTTTGAAAAGAAAGTTTTGCCCGTCCTGCTCAAGAATGCTATCGGCGTGCTCGGCATGAAGCCAATGGGCGACCACATCATTCTCGAGAGCAAAACGGCCACTCCGGTAGAGTGCCTTCACTACGCGATGAATCTTCCCACTAGCGTCGTTATCACGGGCTGCGATTCGCTCCCGATTCTTCAGCAAGCTCTACAAGCAGCCCGCAGTTTTCAACCGATGAATTCCTCCCAAGTTGCCGCGCTTCTGGCAAAAACGGCAAAAGCAGCAGCAGTAGGCCAGTTCGAGCTTTATAAAACGAGTCATCGGTTCGACGGCACTTACGCCAACCCACAGTGGCTTGGCTAGTAGAACAACGATTGTAAACAGGCAAGGAGATAGGGACAGGTGGGAAAGAGTCAAAAGGAAACTTTTGGAGGTCAATCATGAACAAGAAAGAACTTTCTGCAAGCGTCGCAGACGATGTTTTACTTGGCGGAGAAATCTCTGTGCATCGTCTCGGCTTCGGCGCCATGCGCCTTACTGGCGAAGGCATCTGGGGGCCGCCAAAAGATCGTAAAGGGGCGTTGGCGGTCCTTCGCCGGGCCGTGGAGCTGGATGTTAATTTCATTGATACCGCGGATTCCTACGGGCCATGCGTAAGCGAAGAACTGATTGCCGAAGCGTTGTTTCCTTATCCGGCTGGCCTGGTAATTGCCACTAAAGGAGGTTGGAACCGCCCCGGCCCGAATCAGTGGACCCACGATGCAACTCCCTCACACCTTCGCGACGCGGTTGAGGGAAGCCTCAAGAGATTGCGCCTGGACCGCATCGACGTGTATCAACTGCACATTCCGGATCCCGTCGTCTCGTTTGAGGCATCGGTGGAAACCCTGGCTCAGTTGCGAAACGAAGGCAAGATTCGCCTGGTGGCGTTGTCGAACGTTACGCAAGAGCACATCGAGCGAGCACGCAAGATCGTCCCCATCGTCTCTGTGCAGAATCGCTACAGCTTTGCCGACCGCGAATGGGATTACGTGGTGGATTATTGTGAGCGCAGCGCAATTGCCTTCATTCCCTGGTTCCCGCTGGGAGCAGGCAAAGTTGCTGGCGACGTGCTGAACCAAATTGCACGGACACACCGTGCGAGTCCCACACAGGTAGCGCTGTCCTGGCTCCTGCGGCGATCTCCCATTATGTTGCCCATTCCAGGGCCTTCCTCAATCGAACATCTCGAGCAGAACGTGGCGGCGGCTTCTCTGCGCCTGTCAGATGAAGACTACCAGATGCTTTCTAGAGTTCCTGCGCTGGCCGCATCGCGCGGTTGAGCCCGCCGTCATGGTTCTTACCATTCAGGTTGTCAGCTCCCACCACCTGGGCGCCCTCGACATAGAAAAGGCTCTGACTGTTCAAGAGCATCTTGTCAAACGTCTGCTGCCCCACGCCATTAGCGACGCCGAAACGTTAAAGCGATCGAATTGCCCGCGCCTTTTTCTGCTGGACGGTTGTTCGTTGAATTTGCCTTTGGGGCCATTGAGCGCCCGATTACGTGCCAATTCGCCGGGTAGCAAATTCCTGGCCCTTCTACCCCCCGACAAAAGCACCGAAAACGAAATGATACTTTTATTTTATTGGGGAATCGACGGTTTCGTGACCTTGCACAAGAAGTGGAAAGCGGAACTTAGAAAAGCGGCCTTCGCTCTGCTTCGAGGTAGGCTCTGGGTGCCTCCGGAAGTACTGTTAGCGTTTGTCAAGCAGATGAAGACACTTCTTGATATGCAGCTTGCGGCGGGGGAATCACTGACAGCGCGGGAGAGTCAAGTGCTCCAACTGCTTTTCCGGCACCTGACAAACAGGGAAATTGCGCACCAGTTGAACATCAGCGAGCGTACAGCAAAATTCCATGCTTCCAACGTTCTCAGCAAACTCGGTCTCCAAAATCGCAGGAACCTTCTCGTCAGTTCGTTGGTCAACTGATGACCGAGCGTATCCGGCCCTCCGCCACCTCGTTACGAATCACGCTTCATAATAATTCGTAGCCAAGTCCACCCGCTGCTTTATTCAAAGTACAAGGAGGGACTCTGCAGCAGCGCCTAGGCAACCAGCGCCGCCAGAATTCTCCCTTTGGAGACATTTGCAACGAAAAATTGGTTCCACATGAAAACCTGCCTCCTCGTCCTGCCAACCCATCCGCGTATTGTGCACGATGTCTTTTCTGTTCGCCTTCCGTTTGCTGTCCTCGGATCGCCTAGCAAGGGACAGGAAAAACTGTCCCCAATCAACTAAATCTGGGACGTAGTAATCGCCAGAAAACGGGATGATGCTGTGGCTCCCGGAAAGGAATCCGCCGGGCGAGGTGATATGGGGATTCCCAGGGAATTTACTTACGTGTTTGGCCCGTGGGGTGTCCATTCGGAGCGCCATTCATCGTATCCCTTCAGAACGGAAAATCACGAAAGGATAGCCTCATGAGGCGAAGAAAATTATCAGTATTATTGGCGGTCTTCGTCACGGCCGCCGCCGCTTTGCTCATCTCTTCTCAAACCGTGCTCGTATCGGCACAAAATGGAGGCACACGAGCACAGAAAGGTGATCGCGAGGAGCCGCCACCCCCGTTTTACAACCCGTACCCGCCAGGTATCTTGCCGGCTGATTTGCCTCAAGAAATAGAGAGGGTGCGGCGCGAGGTTCGTTTCATCGAAAACGAGGCGCTGGCACAGTGGCATGCACTGCCACCTCCCACTCTCACAAATCAACCGCCAGTATTGGCCCACACCGGACAAAGAGCCAACGTTTTATTAGGCAAGCTCATGAATTTCGACG
>QHPX01000013.1 GCA_003219195.1 Verrucomicrobiota bacterium | reverse complement strand
TTTCAATCTCACGCGCTGCCGAGGCCATAGACACATATCTTGGCCACCGTAACAGTGTGTGCAAATCTGGGGATGAACCGCACTGCCACGTGCGCTCGTCACGGTACGGTACCGGACGAAGCATATCCGAGGGTACACATTTTGTGGTCCCCGAAGTCTAGGCTCCAGTCCCTTGCTGACGGCCTCAACAAACTTGCGAACCGCCGACCCTACGCCTCTTGCGTCTGCAGCCTAGGGGCTTCAATGAAAGAGTCGTTCGGTCCCGCACGATATCTTGACCTAAAACTGATCAACGCGGCGCGACAAGCCCAAGAAACTGATTTTCCAACGCGCCTCCATAACCGCAGAGATGGGACGTTTTCCGATCCCTGCCGTCAAGACAATTGCCGCACGCATTACGAATGAAAGTCCGAGTTCAGCAATCGCAGGATATAGGGATGTCGCCGTCGCGATCTGTGCCCATCATATAACATAGAGCCTTCCGCTAACGTATTTAGGGCATTGGAAAGAGGTACCCAATGGTGAAGAGTATATTCGAAGGCTTCGCGAGTCCGGACGACCCGGTTTACAAGGAAGGCTGGACAGTGTTCATTCCGGGGCTACTACACGGTGACGTACGTGCCTATCGGCCTCGCTGTCACGGACTCGGTCTACCACGTAATTGCTCATGCGATTCAGGGGGCCGTCGCTGGGCTGATATACAAAACGTGGACGTGGCACGTTATCCGAAACTGAAACCAGTGCTCGAAACCGTCCTGCCCCTCTCGGACGCCCGACGCGCCCACGAACTCAACGAGACGGGACACGCACGAGGCAAGATAGTGCTGAAAGTTGCATAGCAGCCTGGACTGGAACGCTACTCGCCCCTGCGGACCGCTTTCCAGACTGAGGTAAAGGCAGCCAGTTAACTGTGAAATGAAGTCTGCAGTCGTCTGCGTGCCATCTTGCTTCTAAACGCACACCCCGTTAAAAGTCGTCAAGTCGCACGCATCGATTTTGCGTGTATGCCGGATTGCGGCGCGTACCCGCGCGAGCAGTTCTCGCGGACTGAAGGGCTTAGCTACATAATCGTCAGCTCCGAGCTCGAGTAGCATGACCTTGTCGAGTACATCCGTTGCGGCAGTGAGGACAACGATCGGCAGAGTTGATGATTGTCGTCTGATCTCCCGACAAACATCCTGCCCCGAGACAATAGGCAATCGCAGGTCGAGGATGATGGCTGTTGGGGCGACAGTGCGGAATGCCTCCAGTGCGGACTTGCCGTCACCGCGGATTTCAACTCCATATCCCTCAGTTCAAAGAGGCGCTTAAGTGCTTTCTAAACATATCGATCATCCTCGACGATCAAAATAGGATCCATGACCGTCGGTTTCTTGGAAGCTCGGACTTGCTGATCATGGAGATTGACTGATCGCACCTAAACCAAAGAAGGGGCGAGTTTCCAAGATTTGGAACACCCCCTTTTTCGCGGTACCGATTCGTTCGAATGGCTTATCGCCCCCGTCTCGCTTCATCCGCATCTTCGGCCAGATCGCGCAACAGCTCAAAGAACGCCGGCGGCTGGCCGATGAACAGTCCCATGGCCGTCAGGAAATTGACCACGCCCATGGCAATGCCCTTCGTCTCAGTGGGACGAATGATCGAACATGGTGGGAGCTTTCGGCTGAGGAATGGGCAAGGTTCAGGCATGATCAGGTTGGTTTGAAAGTCTTCGCCACCAAAGGGCGGAGAATTCAGGTCTGGAAAGGTCACGGATACGCCCGTCACCGGATCCACCGCGGTCAAAGGAGGAGCATTGCCCGCCTTGTCCGACCAGGTTTGAAAGTGCATCGTCTCGGTAGGGCCGATGCTGATAAGGATTCGCAAGACTTCCACGTGAGTGGCCCGCTGCGCCATCGATGGATACAGGCTGTTGCCACCTTGCTCGATCGTCGGAAAGTGAAATCCCGCGGTATTCGCGATCGCCTGGAGGAAGTTGGTATCCTTTGTGTCATCATCGGTTCTGGGAATTGCCGTATGCTGCCCAACCGCCAAAGTTGGTACGGCTTGCGGGAATTTGAAATTCGGATCGAGGTCAGGATTATGGGTGCTGCTGCGGTAGCGAGTCCACCAACTGGTGTCTAGCGTGAGCTGCGTGAGATTTGTAAGCCGCAACTTTCCGCTTGATCCGGTCGCCGAACTACCCGGCAGAGTGCGAAACTGCTCGAGGTTTACTGTGTCTGCTCCCTTGGAGGCGAGGTACGCGTTGAGGAAGTTCTGGTGGGTGAACTCATCGTCGGTGTTGTCGTGGATGTACTGGGCCATGTCGGAGTCCAGCACCTCAAGAGCGGCGGTGTAGGCTGGATTGCCGCTTCCGCCTGGGACTTCGCTGTCTTGGACTCCTCCCAGCTCGTTGTACTGCACCCAGAAGTCGGTTTCGAGGATTTCCGCGGCGGCCGCGAACCTGAGCAGGGCCGCGTCTCCGGGAGTGAGACGGCCGCTATGTTCTTCCGGACCTCGCTCGGCGAAAACGGATGAGCTATGGGCCAACAGCCCTGCCCCCATAGTCGCCGCCCCGGCCGCCGTCAATCCGTTCCTCATGAATGAACGGCGGTTGATTGAGTTCTTTAAGCCATTCAGTAATTTCTTCATTGGAGATCTCTTTCTTGAGCTCGACCCTGAACATCGAGCGGCTGGTACCTACCGTAGAAAGCTTGCTGGCCAGGGTGGTTTCGACGATTCACACCCTGATTGGAAATGCGAGCAGCATACTTCGAGTGCCGACCGGCATTTGTCAGGGATTTGTCAGAGTTTTGTAATTTACTCGTTCTCTGGGAGGAGCGACGGTCGGGATGCTGCGCCAGTTCCGACATCGCGGATTAGAGCGAGTCGGCTGGGTGTTCAGTTTGGCCGCCGCGACGTACAACTTAATGCAAACAAGCGGAGGTTGATGCGAAGTGTGCCTTAAGGCAGGCAGCCGGAAGTACACCCGCTTTCGATTCTAAAGCCTCGTCCTTAGGGGTCCCCGGGATGCTAACATGCGCACCGTCCGTGTGCTTCATCCAAGCTGCATAAATTCCCTGGAGCTTCTCGGCGGCAACGCCGAGAATTGTGCAAATGTTTTACAGAGCGGTGACATGTCTTGCCGCTTCTCTGTTTATCTTTGCACTGAGCTCCAAGCAGAAACATGAAATCGCGCTCAGATTTGCCGGAAGTATACCCGCTTTCGATTCTAAAGCCTCGTCCTTAGGGGTCCCCGGGATGCTAGTAGTGCACTCCACGTCCTTCCCGCCCCTCCTGACCCTCCGTGGCACAAGATCCATTTCCAGGTCGGCGAGTTGCAGTCGAAGGGCAACTTGCTGAGTTCGCCCACGTCTCAGAAGTGCTCGAACGCGCGCTAACAGTTCCGGAAATGCGAAGGGCTTCACAAGGTAGTCGTCTGCGCCTTTGTCCAGACCCTGCACCCTGTCCTCGATAGCATCACGGGCGGTCAGTATGAGGACCGGAGTGACGAGCCTGCGCTTCCGAAGCGTTCCCAACACCTGAAGGCCATCGCGACCCGGGAGCATGAGATCCAGGATCACGAGGTCAAATTCCTCCGCACTGACCAAATAGAAACCTTCCTCTCCGGTTCCGGCAACGACAACCTCGTATTGCTGGCGTTCTAAGCCCTCCTGCAGGGCGCGCGCGACTTTTGTTTCATCCTCTACGACGAGAATACGCAAGGATTCACCCCTCAAATAGTATCGATCAGCCTTGTGGGTCACCACTGAAGTTTTAATGAACAAATCTTCAGGTAACAACGAACAGAGATGGTTTAGTGTTAGCGTCTGCCAGCGATTCAGCGGAGCCAGTGCGGTCCGGGGCAAGAGAAAAGGATGAAGACACGTGTGACCAGATGTTTGGCTCTGGCAATCGGCCTTCTGGCCGCCGTTCAGGTCTTTGCGCAGGTCGGGAGTCGCACTCTGTCGGGTACGATTACGTCTCCAGACGGGTCCCGAATTACAACTTCGCGTCTTTCCATCAAGAATATTGCGAACGGCGACACAAAGTCTGTAAGCGCGAAGCACGATGGTTCCTACGTGATACGCAACCTGCTGCCAGGAAGCTACGAGATCACTGTCTCGGCTCGGGGTTTTGCTGACATACACACGACTGTGACGCTAGGTGCCGATGGTAACCCGGTGATGAACCTCGTCATGCAACCGGTCACCCCTGCGGTGGCTGGCGAGAAGCAAGTCGGCTCAACCGCTCGCGGGGTCACGAACGCCAACGGGGTAAGTGACTTGCCCCTGAACGGCCGATCGGCCTCTGATGTCGCGGCCCTTGAGCCAGGCGTGGCGAGGGCTCGCACTCAGAGTTCGGGCGAGGCCCAGCGCGGTTTTGGAACTCAAATGACCATAGCTGGAGGCCGTCCTCGACAAAACGACTCTCGCCTTGACGGCATCAGCGTTAACGACTACGCGAACGGCCCACCTGGAAGCGCGCTCGGGGTCAATCTGGGCGTAGATGCAGTCGAGCAATTCTCAGTCCTGACGAGCAACTACCCCGCGCAGCATGGCCGGTCTTCCGGCGGCATCATTAGTGCCTCGACGCGTTCGGGCACCAACCAGTTCCATGGAGACGTTTACGAGTTCTTTCGCAACAGCGCATTGGACACGCGGAATTATTTCGACACCAAGAAGCCGCCCTTCCGTCGCAATCAATTTGGAGTATCGCTCGGCGGCCCGATTCAGAAGGACCGCACGTTCATCTTCGGTGACTACGAAGGATTACGGCAATCGTTGGGCCTAACGCAGGTGGATACCGTGCCCTCGCCGGCTGCGCGGTCGGGCAACGTGTCGTCCGGGCAGATCACAGTCGACCCCAATGTCTTGTCTTTCCTGAATGCTTTCTACCCTTTGCCCAATGGTTCCCTCCTGGCGTCGGGCGATACCGGGATTTTCACTTTTTCGGGCCAGC
The DNA here is from genome assembly GCA_003219195.1 of Verrucomicrobiota bacterium. Lineage (GTDB taxonomy): Bacteria > Verrucomicrobiota > Verrucomicrobiia > Chthoniobacterales > UBA10450 > UBA10450. Next base: position 2,903 of record QHPX01000013.1, on the reverse strand, counting down.
AAGTCACTCCAGAGAACTACTTCACCACCAAAGTTGACCACAACTTTTCCGAACAGGACACTCTCAACGGCACTTACATGTTCGATGTCGGGACCGTTAGGCAGCCCGACGAACTGAATGACAAGCGGACAGGATATGATTCGCGGCGCCAATTCTTCACCCTGAACCACGCGCACAGCTTCACTCCTGGTTTTCTCAATTCTTTTCGTTTCGGGATCAACCGCGTGGTGGCCACAACAGGTCTTACCTTCCCGAGCGGTAATCCACTCGCGTCTGATCCATCGTTCGGCACGGTGCCTGGCCAGAATGCCGCGGGCGTGATGGTTACGGGACTTACCGGGTTCACTGGTGGATTAGGAGCGCGGTCTAACTTCCATTTTCACTGGACGTCAATCCAGGCTTATGAAGATATTTCCCTAACCAAAGCAAAACACTCTTTGAAGTTCGGCTTTGGTGTTGAGCGGATTCGAGACAACATCTTGGGTGTTTCAGATCCCGGTGGCGTTTTCTCCTTCAACTCATTGTCCGATTTTTTAACCAACCTGCCCTTCTCGTTGAGTGCGGCGATCCCCACCACGATTACAGAGCGCGGCTTTCGTCAGACCATCGTGGAAACATATATACAGGACGACTGGCGCTTGCTACCGAACCTAACCCTTAACCTTGGTCTTCGCTACGAAATGGCCACGGTGCCAACAGAAGTACAGGGCAAACTGACTGTTTTGCGCAATATCACGGACCCAACTCCTCACTTGGGAAACCCGCTGTTTTCTAATCCCACCCGGCGCGACTTTGAACCGAGAATCGGGTTCTCTTGGGATCCGTTCGCCGACGGGAAGACCGCGATCAGCGCGGGTTTCGGGTTCTTCGATGTTTTACCTTTACCTTATCTTATTCAGTTCAACGAACTCTTTTCTGCCCCCTACTCCAAACTTGGCAACACAACCAACCTGCCTACCGGTTCATTTCCCGGCGGAGCCTTCGCGTTCCTCGCAACCTCGCCCGATACTCTTCGTCAGGCGTATTTTGAACCGAATCCGCGTAGGAATTACGTCATGCAGTGGAACCTAACCATCCAGCGCGAAGTAATCAAGGATTTGAGTGCCATGATCGGCTATGTGGGCTCACGAGGAGTACACCAACCCTTTCGCGTGGAAGACGTCGACATTGTTCTCCCAACCCTCACTGCACAAGGTTATCTCTGGCCATCGCCTGCGGGTAGCGGGACCCGGCTGAATCTTAATGCTGGCCGCATAACCGCTGGATTCTGGATAGGCGACTCATACTATGACGCACTTGAATTACAGATCAAAAAAAGGATCGGTCGTAGCTCCCACTTGGACGGCTCTTACACTTGGGGCAAGTCGATTGATACTTCATCCGGCAGCTTGGTGGGTGATGAGTATTCCAACTCGATCTCCAGTCCGTTGTGGTTCAACCCCAGACTTAATCGCGGACTTTCAGATTTTAATATTGCCCAGAATTTGGAGGTGAACTACACCTGGGAGATCGGCCCGCCCAAGTGGGCTTCTGGAATCGGAGCCTGGGCGCTCGGCGGATGGCAAGTCGGAGGAGTGTTTGAAGCCAGTTCTGGTGCACCTTTCACTCCGGGGTTAGGCGGCGACGCGTTAGGGCTGAGGAGCACCGACCCAAGTATAGATGTGCCGAACTTGATTGCCGGTCCAGGTTGTGATTCGCTAGTGAATCCCGGTAATCCCGTGAACTACATTAAGACGCAATGCTTCGCCGTACCTAATCCTATTACCCTTCGGGGGAATCTCGGACGCAACACCCTGATCGGTCCAGGACTACTAAACTTCGACTTTTCTCTCTTTAAGAACAATTACATCAAGAGGATCTCGGATAGGTTCAATGCCCAGTTTCGGGCAGAGTTTTTCAATATCCTGAACCACACGAATTTCGCCCCACCGCTCGACAACAGGAACGTATTTGACTCAACTGGACAGCCAGTTGCCAATGCCGGCCTCATTACTTCAACTCAGACTCCGTCGCGGCAGATTCAGTTCGCGTTGAAATTAATTTGGTGATCGATTTGCGAGGCATACATGGAGACTTGGGTTGCAAGTCCGGTCAGGGACGGGGAATTACTCCAGGAACTTAGCAAACCTTAACTCGTCTGAAGGTCCTTCTCGTCGAATTTTGCAGCGATATGCGTGGTGAATAAAAGGCAATCATACCGGCGACGTGTGGGAGTCGAAGTAAAATTCGCCTGGCTCGGGAAGGTACTACGGACACATGAGACGAAACCGCTATTTCTCCTGGTTCGCTGATGTTTACCTCTTGCCCCATATAACGCAGTGGCACGCGATACTCACAGGGTTCACGTTCCCGGTCAAAACTGCTGTGAAGGCGGATGTGTTGATGACCGACGACACACTGTACAGCGGAGAGGTGGCCGACTACTTCCTAAGCAGTGACGGAAGTCTGGGTGGGTTGTTCTTGAAAAATCCCAAACGATTCGATCGCGCCCGCTATCTGAAAGAGAAAGCGGATTGGGGAACCACGCGACCGCGCCAGGCCTTTTGGCGCAACATACCCAGTGCAAAGCTGTATCTGATTGGGTCGCACATCGTGAATCTGAATCTCAACTACGAACCGCAAACAGCACGGACCGAAGTCTTGAAGAAATACATAGATGACTTCTTGAAGGGTTCCTATACAGCAGAGGTCACCGTTCAGGCCCCGACCTTGGAAGGCGTTGTCGATCGCTGGTGGCGGGAAGGTACGAGGAAATCGTAAAGCTCAGTGACGACTGTAAGCCGGTCGAATTTAGGCAGCAGCCTGCGTTGCCGCCGCAAGATCCGTTTCTTTTATAGAGTCCGCATAACCCTCAAGTTGCCCGTTTTCAGCTCGCAGGGAGTTGATCATTAGATCGCGCGTCC
>QHPX01000093.1:27527-34023 GCA_003219195.1 Verrucomicrobiota bacterium | reverse complement strand
GGTCGCGTTTTTCGCCGCCCCAGATTTTAATGAGCAGGAATGCAGGGACGAGGCTCATCTCATAAAACAAAAACCAGAGGATGAAATTCTGCGCGGTGAACGTTCCGTAGAGCGCCGCCTGCATGACCAGCATCAGGGCACAGAAACCGCGGCCCACGCGTTGCGCGAAAAATGCGAACGGGAAAATAAGCGACGTCAGCAATACGAGCAGCAGGCTTAAGCCATCGACACCGACGAGGTACTCAGCGCCAATCGTGGGAATCCAGTTGTGACGTTCGACCATCTGAAGGCCGGCGGCGGTAGTGTCGAAGTTTTGCCACAACATGAACGCGAGAATCGCGGTGAGCGCGTTGAATCCGAGAGCGATTCCGCGCGCGAGATTTTTCGGTGCGACGGTCACGCAAAGAGCGCCGGCCAGCGGAATAATAAATAGTGCTGTGGTCAGGTGAGCCATGCGTAAAGAATGAGCAGCGCCAGCATCCCAACAGCGACAGCACCGAGGTAAGTTTGGATTTGGCCGGAGTGCCATCCGGACATCACGCGGCCAAGGCCGCGCGTGCCGGCGGTGGTTTCATCCACTCCTGTGTTAATGCCGCGTTCATCGAAGTTGGTCGTGAAAATTCCAAGAAGCTGGCCGAGGCCGCCGAGCGCGCGCACCAGACCGTCCCAGACATTTCGATCCATCCAATCGGAAATGCGCGCCGCCAATTTGCTAAAGGCGATAACGGTGTTTGCGTAAAGTTCGTCCAACCACATTTTGTTTCCGAGAAAACGAAACAGAATCGGTTGAGCGGATTCGAAAGGATCGGTCTCGGCAGCACGATGTCGATCTTGTAAGCCAGCGTGGCGGTACACGACGAAGCCGAGCCCGATGCCGGCAGCGACGAACGCGAGCGAAACGAAAAGAATCGGTTGGATCAGCAACGCGACACCAAAATGTGGTGTCTCTCCGTTTAAATATGAGTGCAACTGCTCGGAGGCCGGGCGCCGGTTGCCAAAAAAGACGTAGATCATCTGCCGCGTCATGTAGAGCGCGGTCAGCACGACTCCGGCAAACATGAGGTAATGCGGCAGGCGCGAAGTCGGCCAACGCGCGGTGGCATGCAAAATTTCCTCTTTCGTCCATCCGCCGGAAAAGAAGAACGGCACACCGCTGAGGTTCATCATGCCGATGGCGAAGGTAAGAAACGTGACCGGCATGAGGGATCGGAGGCCACCCATTTTGCGAATGTCGTGTTCGTGGTGCGTGCCGTGAATAACCGAGCCAGCACCGAGGAACAAGAGCGCTTTGAAAAAGCCATGCGCAATCAGGTGCATCATGCCGGCCGCGACACCGCCGACACCGAGCGAAACCATCATCAGCCCCAATTGCGATACGGTTGAGTAGGCGAGAATGCGTTTGATATCGAACTGCGCCAGTGCGATGAGCGACGCCATCAGCGCCGTGATGACCCCGATGGATACGACCACGGTGAGTGACGGCGTCACGCCGTCGATCGCGCCAAACGAAAAGAGCGGATAAACGCGCGCAACGAGAAATACGCCGGCCGCGACCATGGTGGCGGCGTGGATCAGCGCGCTGACCGGTGTCGGGCCTTCCATCGCGTCCGGCAGCCAGACGTGCAGCGGAAATTGTCCGGACTTGCCGACGGCGCCGCAGAAAATCAGCAATGCGACAAACGTGGCGCTGGCGCCGAGCGCAAGAAGTCCCGCGCTTTCCAGGCAACCGCGCCCATTATCATAAAAGAGCAGAGTGCCGCTGCCGCTATAGAGCCAGAGAATTCCAAGGAAAAATCCCATGTCGCCGATGCGCGTGGTGATGAAGGCCTTTTTCGCCGCCGCCGCCGCGCTTGGTTTGTGAATCCAAAATCCGATCAGCAAATACGATGCGAGCCCGACCAGTTCCCAGCACACGAAGAGAAGAAGCAGACTATTCGCGATGACCACGCCGAGCATGGCAGCGGAAAAAAACGAGAGATAGGCAAAGAAGCGGGTGAAATCTTTGTCCTCGGCCATGTAGCCGATGCTGAAGATAAAAATACAGAGCCCGACTAGCGCGATCATGACCAACATCGCGGCGGCGAGCGGATCGAGCACCCAGCCTATGCGCAATGCGTTCTCGCCGAACGTGAACCAGGTGAAATTGTGAAACGCGCGATAGCCGGGCGCTTGCAGCGTCGTTGCAAACGCGAAGATCGACAATGTGAGCGCGGCGACCTGGCCAATGACTGCGAGCGCCGCCGCGCTTTTGCGCCGCGAGTTCGCGAGACTCAGGATTACGAACGAAGCCGCGAGCGGCGCCGCCGGAATCAGCCAGACGTTATTGACGGTCCAGGCGGTCATCCTTTGAGACGATTGAGTTGATCGACGTTTGTCGTGCGGTAATGGCGGTAAACAGCGATGACGAGCGCGAGGCCGACGGCCGCTTCGGCCGCAGCGATGGCGATGGAAAAGATCGCGACCATCACACCGGTGGGAGGTTGGGGTTGCGGACCGAAGCGCCAGAAGGCGATGAAATTTAGATTCGCCGCGGCGAGCATCATCTCGATCCCGATGAGAATGAAGATGGCGTGACGCCGGCTCAGCGCGGCCAGCAGTCCGATGCAGAAGAGCGCGGCGGAAACGATCAGGAAGAGGTGAAGTGCTGGTGTCATCGCTGGCGAGTTACAAACGTTAAAAGGGTCGCAATGTTACAAGCGGCGACACGCAGGCAACTTTGTAACCATGTAATGTTTGAAACTCTTTTAACGTTCTTCATTCATCACGAGAATGAGCGCGCCGATCAGCGCCGCAGTGAGCACGAGCCCGACGCATTGCAGCGGCCAAACGTAGCTGGTCATCAGCACTTCGCCGATTCGCTTCACGGTGAGCGCTTCGATTGGCGGCGCTGCGATGGACAACGGTTGCGTTTTGAGAATCGCCCAGATCAAACCGCCGAATACGGCGATGGCTATGGCAACGCCGCCCCAGTTGAAGCCGCGATTTTTTCCCACATCGCGTCGCGTCAACAGAATCGTAAAGACAATTAGCACCGCGACCGCCCCGATATAGACAAAGACCTGCACCAAGCCGACGAACTCCGCGCCGAGCAAAAAGAAGAACGCCGCGACGCCGACAAACGTGACCGCGAAACTAAGTGCGGCATGAATGAGTTTTGGTAATGAAGCAGCGGCGAGCGCCGCGGCAAGCGTCAGAATCGCGATCAGGATAAAAGCGACGCTGTTCATTCGGCGAAACGATAAGTGCGAGTGGCAAATCTTTTTCGCGTGTCCAGCAAGATCGACAATGCGATGTAGACAATCCCAATTACGGCAAGCGAGCACAGCCATCCGGCAAGCCCGCGCCCCATGTAGTGCCAGACGGCGGCGGCGAAAATGCAGGTGAAGGCCATCGGCAACATGAATTTCCAGGCGAAATTCATGATGTGATCGATTCTGGTGCGCGGCAGCGTTCCGCGAAGCCAGATGTAAACGAAAAGTAGCGCCGACAGTTTTGCGAAGAACCAGATATAGGATGGAATGAACTGGAGCACGCGGACCGGGGCATGCCAGCCGCCGAGAAATAGCGTCACGGCCAGGCCGCTGATCGCGAACATTCCGATGTATTCGGCCATGAAGAACGTGGCGTATTTGAAGCCCGAGTACTCGGTCATGTGTCCAGCGACAATTTCCGATTCGCCCTCCGGGACGTCGAACGGTGTGCGGTTGGATTCGACAAGGCCGGAGACAAAAAACAAGACGAACGCGGCCGCGCCCCACGGCGTGGTGACGAACCAATGCGGCACGAAGCCGAATGAATAGCCAGCCTGCGCGGTGACGATCACGTCGGGCGAGAGCGCCCCGGCCACCATGACCACCGGAAGCGTCGTAATGATGAGCGGCAACTCGTAGCTGACCATTTGCGCGATCGCGCGCATCGCGCCGAGCATCGAGAACTTGTTGTTGCTGCCCCAGCCGGCCATGAAGACGGCGAGTTCCGTTGTCGATCCCACGGCGAAGAAAAACAGGATGCCGCCATCAATCGCAAATGGCGTCATGTTGCGTCCATATGGAATTACACCGAGCGCAAGGATCGCGGTCGCGGCGATCAGGATCGGAGCGAGAAAATGCACGATCTTATCTGCGCGCGCCGGCACGATATCTTCCTTGATGAGCATCTTGATCCCGTCGGCGATTGGTTGAAAAAGTCCAAACGGTCCGACGCGATTTGGCCCGTAACGGTTTTGCATCCGCCCGAGAATTTTCCGCTCCAGCACCGAAATGAGCGCGAAGAGCGTGAGAAACACACCGAGCAGCGCGAAAATATTTAGGAGGCTCGAGGTGATCTGGATGATCCAATCGGGCGCGCCCGCCAGCCAGGAGAGCAGCCATTGCTTGGCGCGGATAAAAATCTGGTCAACAACGTCGCCGCTCATCTGCTACGAAGAAAAATCATGTCCGGTTCTTTAATTAAGGCAGACTAGTGCGTCTGTTTGGAGCTTGGAAGAGGTTATTGATTGACTATAGGTGGCGAGTGCGTCGACGCGGAAATGGTGTAGATTCACGCGATGCCGACTTACATTTACGAAACTACTGATGCGAGCAAACCACTTCGGCGTTTCGAGGTTCAGCAAAGCATCCACGAAAAGGCGCTCCAGGTTGATCCCAAGACAGGAGAAGCAGTGCGACGTGTGATTTCCGGCGGCTACGGCGTACTCATGCGCGGCGGGTCGGTTGGCCCCTCAGTTGGCTCGTGCGGTCCAGATTGAAAGAGCGAACTGTTTTGATGGGCTTTGAAACGGGATCGGGGCAAGCTCGCTCCGTTAACAAATTTGGTGAATGATTTGATCCGCAATTCATGGCGCCCAATCCCTATTTCTTCATCGTCATTTTCATTGGCGTGGCCTTGGTTTTTCCATTGCTGCCGCTGGCGCTGGCGTGGTTATGGAGAAAAGTTTTCCAGCCGCCCAAGCCGGGCGCCCAAAAAAATGCAACTTACGAGTGCGGGGTCGAATCGATTGGCGACGCGCAAATTCAGTTTCGGTCCCAGTATTATCTCTACGCGATCATCTTTCTGATCTTCGACGTGGAAGCGATTTTTTTGGTGCCATTTGCGGTCGCGTTCACCGGTTTGCCTGTCGGCGCGTTTATCGCCATCCTGGTTTTTTTACTGCTGCTGATTGAAGGTCTCGTTTGGGCTTGGAGCAAAGGTTGTTTAAATTGGGCGCGCTAGCGCGGTAGTTAAAACCGTTAAAAGCGTTACATTGTTACAACGGGACATGAGCGAAATCGACGAGGGGCTGCGCAGCGAGCTGCAACGACAGGGGATTTGGGTGACCTCGATGGAGGAGCTTTACAACTGGGGCCGCAAGAACTCGATCTGGCCGCTCCAATTTGGATTGGCCTGTTGTGCGATCGAGATGATTGCAACCGCGGCCTCACGCTACGACATCGCACGCTTCGGCGGCGAAGTTTTCCGGCCGTCGCCGCGCCAGGCCGATCTGATGATCGTCGCCGGCACGGTGACGAAGAAAATGGCGCCGCAAATCGTGCGGCTCTACAACCAAATGCCCGATCCGAAGTACGTCATCTCGATGGGCGCATGCGCGATTTCCGGCGGACCATTCAAAACCGGTTACAACGTGCTCAAAGGCATCGACCGTTACATTCCAGTCGATGTTTATATTCCGGGATGTCCGCCTCGGCCCGAAGCGCTTTTGCACGCGTTCATGGAATTGCAGCGCAAGATCGACAGTCAAAAACTAACCGGTAGTGAAAAGGCCGCGCATCTCGACTCCACGCAACCGAGCGAGTTTCCAGTGCCGTCCTTTGGTGCGCATGACCTGGAGCCGCCGGCGAACCCGGACGTGTTTCGGCCGCCAAAAATCGAGCGCACATAATTGTGGAATCGTTGGAGCAAATTAAAGCACGCGCCGAGGCGGCTGTGGCGGGCGCCAAGATCGACATCGTTTCGAATCCGGGTCCGGCGAATCAGCCGTCGCTTCTGATCGACAATGAACACGCGGCGGCCGTCGCAAAGTTTTTGCGCGACGATCCCGCACTGCGAGTGGATTTTTGCTCGAACGCGACCGGCGTCGATTGGCTCGATCGCACGGTGAAGAAGACGGTGAAAGTGAAAAAGGTGGTCGACGGCGTTGAAAAAGATGTCGATGAAACGACGGAGGAAAAAGTCCCCGGCTTTCTCGAAGCGGTCTATCACCTTTACTCGATGACGCATAAACACGGTCCCGTCATCATTCGAATGCGAACAATAGACCGCGTAGAGGGGGCGCGTTTGCCGTCGCTAACTTCAATTTATCGGAGCGCGGAATTTCAGGAGCGGGAAATTTTTGACCTCTACGGTGTTCGCTTCGATGGCCACCCGGATCTGCGACGGATTTTGATGTGGGACGAATTTGTCGATTACCCGATGCGCAAAGATTATCGCGAACCGGACGATTACGAATACGAGCCGACTCCGCACGACGACGTGCTCGAGAAGGCGAAGCAACATTACA
>QHPX01000093.1:0-27375 GCA_003219195.1 Verrucomicrobiota bacterium | reverse complement strand
CGCAAGCTCAAGCCGGTCTTCGGATATCTGCATCGCAATCACGAAAAAATCGGCGAGAACACGAGCTACCTTGGCTCGATGCCGTACACCGATCGGCTCGATTATTTTTGCTCGATGACAAACAACTGGGCGTATGCGCTCAGTGTGGAGAAGCTGGCCGGGATCGAAGTGCCCGAGCGCGCCGAGTATCTCCGCGTCATCCTCGCCGAGTTGACTCGACTGCAAAATCACGCGTCGCTCCTCGGCTTTCTGCTCAGCGACATGGGTGCGTGGGGCACGCCGCTCATGTATGCGTTTCGCGAGCGCGAAAAAATTCTCGACCTTTTCGAATCGCTCTCCGGTTCTCGCATGATGTGCGATTACATGCGTTTCGGTGGATGTCGCGTCGATGCCGGCTCGGATTGGATGGAGCGGGCAAAGAAGATCGTCGATTTTTTCCCGCGATTTCTCGACGAATTCGAAAACCTGATTGTCGAAAATGAAATTCTTATCGCGCGCACACAGGAAGTTGGAAAACTGTCCGCCGAGTTGGCGATCAATGCCGGCATCACTGGCCCAATGCTTCGCGCGTGCGGCGTGAATTACGACATCCGCAAAGTGGACGGCTACGGGTTTTATCCGCGCTTCAAATTCCGCGTGCCCCTTGGCGAGCATGGCGATACCTACGACCGATTGATGATGCGCGTACTCGAAATGCGGGAAAGCGTCGGAATCTTGAAACAAGCTTTCGAACAAATCCCAGCCGGTCCGGTGATGAATCCGAAAGTGAAGCTCCGCGCCTTTCGTCCGCCAGCGGGCGAAGCTTACGGACGAATCGAGGGCCCAAAAGGAGAGCTCGGCTTTTATTTGATCAGTGACGGCGGACCGAATCCGTATCGATATCGCGTGCGCCCGCCGAGTTTTATCAACTTAACTGTCCTGGAAGATCTTTGTCTCGGTCACACCGTGGCCGACGTGATGGTTATCTTAGGCAGCGTGGATATCGTGATGGGAGAGGTGGATCGCTGACGCGATGGTAAAAAGGTTAAAAGAGTTACAAGGTTACAATGGGAAATACCTTGTAATGAACACATGATCGGCACGGGCATACTTAAGGGAATGGCGGTAACGGCGCGGAACTTCGTCGGAAGTTACTTCGAGAAGGACCGTCTGATCACGGTGCAGTATCCGGAAGAGCGCATTCCGTTGGCCGAGAATTATCGCAACTTTCCTTTCCTGCCTTACGACGGGGATGATCCGCACGCCGGCTTGCGCTGCGTGGCGTGCAAGATTTGCGAGAAGGAATGCCCGCCGCAGTGCATTTATATTATTAAGAGCGAAGACAAAAAGCCCGATTACATGGGCAAGCCGCAGTTTTATCCGGCAGTATTCGACATTGATATTTCCGTTTGCATGAGCTGCCAGATCTGCGTGGAGGTTTGCCCGTTCGAAGCGATCAAGATGGATAAGGTTTTCGAACTCAGCCGTCGCGAACGTTTCGATGCGCTCCTGCAACGCAAGAGCGAGCTCTCCAAATCGAACACTTACTATCACAGCATCTGCCCGACCGAAGCTGCCGAGGTCGACGCCAAACTCGCTGGTGCCGCAGCGGTCGCGGCAGCGAAGAAAAAAGCGGCAGCGGCCGCCGCATCTGCGCCTTCGGGCGCTGGCGCGTCAGCTGCCGTCTCGGTTCCAGGATCGACATCTGCATCGGGTGCGGCGCCGCCAGCACCTGCGCCACCGAGCGATTCGGTTTAGTTGTTCTTGTTATGCCGAATCCGAATGAAGATCGCGATTCGCAGCACGAACAATTGGACACGGTCGCGCAAAAACCGCCTGACGTCGGAACTAGGGCGCCCAAAAGTCCGCCGATCGTCGATGCGGATCGCGCCCAGGAAAATCCTACGCTGGGCGCGCAAACTCCGGTCGAGCGAAAACCGGCAAAGCGCGCGTCACGACCAACAGTCGCAGCGGGATTGCCGGCGATCTATCAGACAATGCGCGTTGGTCTGCGCGAAATGGGACCGGTGCGTTCGCTCAAAACGCTGCTGTCGGTAAACAAGAAAAAGGGATTCGTTTGCCAGAGTTGCGCGTGGCCGAGTCCGGATGAATATCGAAAAGTCGCGGAATTCTGCGAGAACGGTGCGAAAGCGATCGCCGACGAAGCGACGACCAAACGATTGACCGAAGAATTTTTTCGGAAGCATTCGCTGGATGACCTGCGAAGCCGAAGCGATTTCTGGCTCGGACAACAGGGACGTTTGACGCAACCGTTGGTCAAACCGGCCGGCTCGAATTATTATCAGCCGATTTCGTGGGACGATGCGTTCAAGTTAATTGCGACGGAACTCAACGCTCTTCCAAAACCGAACTCGGCCGCGTTTTATACCAGCGGCCGGACGAGTAACGAGGCCGCGTTTCTCTATCAACTATTTGTTCGACAATTTGGCACCAACAATCTGCCGGATTGCTCGAACATGTGCCACGAATCAAGTGGCGCGGCACTGAAGGAAGTGATCGGTGTCGGAAAAGGTTGTGTGAAACTGGCCGACTTCGCACAGACCGACGCCATTTTTATCATCGGCCAGAATCCGGGAACAAATCATCCGCGAATGTTGGACAGTCTGCAGCAGGCAAAAGAGGCGGGAGCAAAGATTGTCTCGATCAATCCCATGCCGGAGATCGGCAACTTTCGGTTCAAAAATCCGCAGGACCTGAAGAATCCATTGCGCGTGCCCAGATTGCTTTTCGGCGAGGGCCAGAAGCTGAGCGATCTCTGGCTGCCAATCCGAATCAACGGCGATATCGCCGTGCTGAAAGGGATCATGAAAGAGATGCTGGCCGCGGAAAAGAAACGGCCAGGCGTCGTTTTCGACCTAGATTTCATCAAAAATTTCACGGGAGGTTTCGATCGCTTCATTGTCGATCTTGAGAAGACAAACTGGGACGACATTCTCGTCAGCAGCGGCATCACCCGCGAACAGATTCGCGAGGCGGCCGAGATCGCAATCAATTCGAAACGCGTCATTTGCTGCTGGGCAATGGGATTGACCCAGCATCGAAACGCGGTCGCGACCATTCAGGAGATCATGAATTTTTTGCTTCTTGGCGGAAATATCGGACGTCCGGGAACGGGCCCGTGTCCAGTGCGCGGTCACTCAAACGTTCAGGGCGATCGGACGATGGGGATCTCGGAGCGCATGAACGAGACGTTCATGCAAAAGCTTGGACAGGAATTTAATTTCGACCCGCCGCGCGAGCATGGCACGGACACAGTTGAAACGATCAAGCAAATGCATCGCGGTGCGATCAGCGTGTTCATTGCGGTGGGCGGCAATTTTCTGGTCGCCGCGCCCGACACAGAGTTTACCGCGAAATCGCTGCAGAAGTGCCGATTAACGGCGCACGTTTCAATCAAGCTGAACCGCTCGCATCTGATCACGGGAGAAATCGCGCTGATTTTGCCATGCCTCGGTCGCTCTGAAAAAGATCGACAATCAACAGGCGAACAATTTGTCACGGTCGAAGATTCGATGGCAATCATCAATCCGTCGCGCGGTGTGCTCGAGCCGGCGAGCGAGCAATTGAAGAGCGAGCCCGCGATTATCTCCGGCATGGCGCGCGCGACCTTGGGTGATCGCAGCACAGTTGATTGGGAAGGATTGGTTGCTGATTACAATCGGATTCGCAGTCACATCGAGCATGTGGTTCCCGGCTTCGAAAATTTCAACGAGCGGATCGCGCAAGATGTTTTCTATTTGCCGAACGCCGCGCGCGATCATCGGAAGTTCAATAACAAAATCGGAAAAGCGCTTTTCACTGTGCACGCGGTTCCGCGTAACGAACTGGACCCGGGAAAATTCATCCTCATGACGATCCGATCGCACGATCAGTTCAATACGCACATCTACGGTTTGGACGATCGTTATCGCGGCATTTATAACGGGCGTCGCGTGCTCTTCATGAATCCGGAGGACGTGAGGGAGGCGGGTTTGATGCAGGGACAGATTGTCGATCTCACCAGTCACTTCGGAGAGGGTGAGAAACGGTATGCGCGACATTTTCAGGTCGCGCCCTATCCGATCGCGCGCGGCTGCACGGCGACTTATTTTCCCGAAGGAAACGTCCTAGTGCCGATCAATAGCGTGGCCGAGCGTTCGAACACGCCGACGAGCAAGTTTGTTGTCATCAGTATTGCGCCGGCAACGGATGCGGACGGTGCTGCGCAAGAGATTCGATCAGGACTTCGTTAAGTGAAGGGCGCCGCGCGGTCGGCGGTCAAATATTTGGGACACGCCGGAGCGTGTTCCTCCATTCAAGAAGAGGAAAGATTCACGCGCTCGATGTGCGAATAGATGTTGAACGACGGCGGGCGAAGAAAACCGATGAGCGTCTGGTTGCTTTCGCGGGCAAACTCCATCGCCAGAGTGGACGGCGCAGAGACCGAAGCCACGATGGGAATTCCGGCTGAAAGCGCTTTTTGCATGATTTCGAAAGAAGCCCGGCCGCTGACAAGAAGAACATGTCGATCTAACGGGAGTTGCTGGTCGAGAAATGCGCGGCCAATTACCTTGTCGACGGCGTTGTGACGGCCGATGTCTTCGCGCAGAACTTTCAGTTTGCCGCCAAGATCGAAAATGCCGGCGGCGTGGATTCCACCGGTGCGCGCGAATTCGCCCTGGAGTTTTCGCAAGAGCGTCGGGAGCGAAAGCAAGGCTTCGATGTCGATCCGCACATCTTTCGCCGAAACAATCGGCGGAAAATCTTGTCGAATCGCGGCAATGCTTTCTTTGCCGCAAATGCCACAACTGCTCGAAATTGTTCCGAATCGTTTTGTTGAGCTGAGTTTCACTTTCACACCACCGGCGAACTTAACGGCAAGAATGTTTTCGCGATTACGCGCGGCCGCGGGCCGCGAGAACTTGTCGATCTTGTCATGGGTTTCCACGATTCCTTCCGAAAGGAGAAAGCCGGCGGCGAGCTCTTCGTCGTGACCGGGTGTGCGCATCGTGGTCGCGACCGTTTTACTCGCGATGCGAATCTCGAGCGGTTCTTCGACGGTGAGATCGTCCCGATGATATTCGAACGAGCCGTCTTGCTTTCGCCGGATGATTTGTCCCGAGCCGATGCCGTCTTCTTTCACTGAATTGATGGCGATGGTATCATGACGCCGGTGGAAATCTGTCATCTTTACATTTCATCGGGCCATAATTTTGTCGGCCACCACGGCCGCGACCCAGATGAGTTTCCGACGATCGAGGTTCGGTCGATCGAATGCGTGGCCGGTCGCGGCATCCGCGGTGATCGCTACTTTGATTTCAAAGATGATTACAAAGGACAGATCACATTTTTTTCGCTGGAAGTTTTTGATGAACTTTGCGGCGCGCTCGAAGTGCAGGGTTGCTCGCCCGCGCTGACTCGACGCAATGTTGTCACGCACGATGTCGATCTTAACAAGCTGATCGACCAGGATTTTGAAGTCCAAGGAGTTCGTTTTCGCGGAACGCAGGAATGCAGGCCGTGTTACTGGATGGATCGTGCGATCGCCGTCGGCGCTGAGAAATTTCTCCAAGGCCGCGGCGGTTTGCGCGCGCGGGTTCTTACAGACGGAACGTTGCGTTCAACCACACGCGTAGCCGAGCTTGTTGGATGAGTCTCAGCGCGGTGCTCCTCGCCGGCGGCGAATCACGGCGCATGAGATGCGACAAAGCCACCGTGGAGTGGCGCGGCCGCCCCCTGTGGAAATGGCAGATCGAAAAATTACGCGCCGCACGCCCGGAAAAGATTTTCGTTTCGGCACGATCCGATCCGCTTTGGCGCCCGCCTGACGTTGAGCTAATCCTGGACATGCCTCCGTCGCGAGGACCGCTCAGCGGCTTGGCGGCGACACTCGGCGCGATTGAAACGGGTCATCTGCTTGCCCTGGCGATCGACATGCCCTTGATGACTATTGAACATCTGCAGCTTCTGTGCAGCCGCGCCGCGAGTGGAACGGGAGTGATTCCGATGATTGATGGGAAGGCGGAGCCGTTGGCCGCAATTTACCCGAAAGAAGCGAGGGCAATCTTTGTGGAAAAGCTCCAAGGCGACAATTTTTCTGTGCAGCCGGTCGTGCGAAGTTTAATCGATCTCAAGCTGCTGCGGGCGATGTCGATCTCCGGTCCGTCGCGGGAATTTTACCGAAGCATCAACGAGCCGCGGGACTTGGATCGATTAACGGAAACTTATCGATCTTAGCCGCCGTCGTTACCGATCGCTTCGACCGGGCAACCTTCCATCGCTTCTTTGCAAAGCGCTTCTTCTTCCGGCGATTCGGCTTGCTTGTAAACGTAGGAGTGGCCGCCATCATCGTTGCGTTTGAAATTGGCCGGCGCAGTTTCGCGGCACAAATCGCAGTCGATGCACTGCTCATCAACATAGTATTTGCCCGGAACATTCTCCGGATATTTGTTCGCAACGTCCGCCATAATTCTTCCGTTAAGTGAGGACGAACGTTAGAAAGAAAAGCTCAAGGCGCAAATCGGTGAGGTGGAAGGACAAATTGCAGCCTTCGCGGCGCGTGATTTATTCTTAAGCGGTTGGCCAGGGTGGCGAAATTGGCAGACGCGCCAGACTTAGGATCTGGTGGAGCAATCCTTAGGGGTTCGAATCCCCTCCCTGGCACCATGTCGATCTGCAAGATGTCGATCTTAGCGTGGCGAAGGGAATGGCACTCTTAGAGAATCCGCCATTTCGGATTGCGCGAGCCCGCTTCGTTTTCCCATAGCCGAATGCCGCCGCGGTACGCGTTTTCGTTCTGTCCCGGTTCTATTCCTTTAGGAAATTGTTTGAACCGTTTGGCGTTGCCGCCCCCGAGCACCACGTAATCGGCGATGAAAGAGCGCTTCAATTGCGCGACTGCGTAAAGCACTTCGCCTTTCCACTCCTTCTCGCCGAGGCGTTTCAATCCTGGAATCCCAAGCCACTCCTCGATGATCTTGCGATCGCGATACGGCAAATCTCCAAGTTCGAGAGGCAGCAGATTTTTTTCCCAAGCGAGCGCGGAACCAAGGCCCGTGCCCAGCCCGAGAAAGAGCATTCGTCCGCCGCGATAACTGCCAAGTGCCTGCATGGCCGCGTCGTTAATCACGCGAACCGGTTTGTCGAGCGCTTTCGAAAAATTGAATCCGACCCAGCCGTTACCGAGATGCTTCGGCTCCCCTATGATTCGACCCTGACGCACCGGCGCGGGAAAACCGATCGAGATCGCGTCGAACGTCCAGCCGCCCACGTTTTCTTTGATTCGCGCGACCATCTCATACGGTTTAAGCGCTGGCCCGGAATCAAATTGCCGCTCATCGCGCATCGACATGAGCAACTTCACGTGCGTGCCGCCGATATCGGCGACGA
Organism: Verrucomicrobiota bacterium; assembly: GCA_003219195.1. Lineage (GTDB taxonomy): Bacteria > Verrucomicrobiota > Verrucomicrobiia > Chthoniobacterales > UBA10450 > UBA10450. Next base: position 20,007 of record QHPX01000093.1, on the reverse strand, counting down.
GAATTTTTTTTTTCATGCTGACCGTCGTCGTGATCGACGGTGATGCTATTCGCCGACGCCGATCAAGCGTTTCAACCGCAGGAGGATGCTTTTGCGTTCCGGCTTCGCCGCCGTGCTCGGCGACCAGCACTCCACAATCTCAAGCGCAAGGAAGCGGAACAGGGTTAGCCGAGCAAGTTTCAAATCGAGCCGCAGATTCTTGGCAATTTGCTGGATCGACCTGCTCCCGTTAAATTGCGAAGCAAACTGGGCTTCCGCGACGGTCAGTTTCAGATTTTGGACACGCTCGAAACCGCTTTTTGTGTAGGCCGGAATGGAGGCTGGATCGAAATTTGCGTGCTCGCTGAGTTCGTCAAACTGGATGAAGCGCAAACTTTCCAGCGACCACTGGTCGACATCTGGTTCCGCGGAAACTCCGCTCGCATAAGCCGGCAATTCCACATTTCGCTCGAACATGAAGCGTACGCCTCGCGCCGTCCAAAGCCGGGCGAAAAGTTTTTGGCCGTACTGTTGCACCAGTTGTCCGGCTGGCTCGCGCAAAATCAGCTCCTCCTGTGCAAGGGCGAGAAAAAGCGGACAGCCGCTTACGCTTTGTTGAGCCCGCGCCTCGGCAATCTTGTCGGCTTCGACATTACTGAGCGTTATCGGCGCATCCGGACAATAGAGTTCCGGATCGCGCGTTGTGGCCAGGAGGATTTGGCCATTTTGCACGAGGAGCTCGACGGGGTCCTTCTCCCAAAATAAATGAAGCGATCCGGTGAGCTTTTCTTTTGCGATCGTCTGCAATACCCGGTTTAGAGAAAAGAAACCGGTGTCACCGCAAAAATAGATTCCGCCTGTGAGTGATTCAGTTGGAGACTCAACAGCGCTGATCGGAGCGACCGCCGCAGGTTGCGACCACGCTGCCGCCTCATTCCACGAGTCTTGAGATTGAGCCGGTGCCTCCGCGGGCGTGATCAAATCTGGCGAGACAGTTTCTTCCTGCGAGGCGGGTGGGGATTCGGCATCACTTAAAACTTCGCTCGACGCGGGCCCGTTCTCGGTTTCGATCGGTTCTGGTTCGCCAGGTGATTTCGTCATGTGTTTCTCCACAGTCTGGATAAGCAAATCCGATGTGAAGGGTTTATTCAAGAATCCAATGACGTTGCGGTTGCTGATACCATCGGGCCGGAGGTCCGCGCCGAAGCCGGACATGTAGACGACGGGAATGTCCGCCGTTGCCGGGTTCTCAAATAATTTGCGGCTTATTTCGTCGCCCTTCATCTCTGGAAGGACGTAATCGAGAAGAATCAAATCCGGCGGATCGGCGATGCTGGCGTCCAGGCTTTCCTGCGCGCTGGGCGCGGTCACAACCTGGTAGCCGGCTTCGGTTAAAACTTCTTCGACAAAGCTTAACAACATCACGCTGTCGTCGATTACGAGCACCTTCCCTTTTGGAGAACGCCTGGATCGAGAACGAGCCGCGCCCGAGGCGGCTTCGCTATTTGTATTTTCAGGATGCGTGGAGGTCTTCTTGTTCACGTTACCGTAAAGTTACAGCAGCGACCCTTCCCGCCGCGCGCCACATTATTCCTTAGCAATGCTCGCTTCTCACCAAATGCAAAAGAATTTTCTCGCGCAAAAAACCGCCGCGCCATTGCTAGATTGTCGGTCTTACGATCGGAAATGCCGGGCGACTTCGCGCCGGTTGATTTTCCCGCGCTCATTCACTGGGATGGCATTGACGATAAAAATCCGCTTTGGCACCTGCCACCCGCTCAACTCCCTCCGGCAAAATTCCAGGAGATCGGGTTCGCTCACGCCCGGGGACGCCACCACACATGCCGCCACTTCCTCATGACGCAATGCCGACTCACGGCCAAATACGACCGCCTGGCGCACGCCGGCGAAGCGCAGCAAATGCGCTTCCACTTCCGCAGGATGCACTTTTTTCCCGGCGACATTGATCCGGTCGGAAACACGGCCAACAATGCGAAAGCCATTCTCCGTTTTCGTTAACAGGTCGTCCGGAAGAAAAAATCCACGACCGAGTTTTTCATCATCCGTATCGGGAAAATAACCGTCGCCCGCGGCACGGCTACGCACGCGCACCTGACTTGCCGCCGCTGTTGGATCGACAATTTCAAGATCGACATCTTTCATCGGTTGACCGACGAAACCCTGCGTCTCATTCGTCGCTTCGCGGTCGTAACAAATCCCGCCACACTCGGAGGCGCCGTAAAACGAATGGATCGGCTGTTTGAATTTTTTCTCAAACTTTTTCGCGACGGCAACGGAAAGCGGCGCGCCGGCTGAAATGCAAAGCCGAAGCTTTGGTAGCGCCGGAACAGCTTCCATTTCGCAAAACGCTTGGTAGAACAGCGGCATTCCGGGAAAGACCGTCGCGTTCGTGCGCGCAAGATCGACCAGCACGGCGCGCGGCAATCGGTCGTTGCTTAACACCATCGGCACGCCGCGAACGATGAGCGGCGTGAGCAAATTGCTGAAGCCGTAGGAATGGGAGATCGGAATGACGCCGAAGTTGAGATCGACCTCGGTAATTCCCATTGTCTCGCAAATCTGGTCGCAATCGGCCAGAAGTTGTTCGCTGCTAAATCGGATCGTGCGCGGCGCGGCGGTCGTGCCGGAAGTTAATTTGAGAAGTGAAAGCACTTTGTCGCCCCAGCGAGTTGTAGCTGCCGCTGTCCGCAGCGGCAGGACTTCAAGATCTCTGCCGCCAGAGACGGCGGCAGCTACAACGACAACTGCCTTGCAAATCTCGAGCGCTTTATCCCGCTGCTGCTCGCTCATCGTTTGCTCGAGCGGCAAAACAACTAATTGCTTGCGCAAACAAGCCAGCAGGATTGACGGCCAATCCGCGTGGTTACCGATTTGGACCGCGATGACGCTGCCCGCGCCGAACCTGTCGATCTTTTCTTCAAAGTCGCGCGCATCTTCTTCGATTTGCGCAAATGCCCGGATCATTTCGCCGAGCGTATTGAAAATTGCCGGCGAATCCTTCGCGCGTGTGAGCGTGTTTTCCCAAGCGGTTAGCAGTGCATCGTTCGATTTCATCGCTTGCGTCGACAGCTCAGCGCGCGTAAGTTCCGCACTCGTTTTTGAAAATGAAAGCGGGCATTCATCCAGAATATTACGAGACCGATATCGCCTGCGCGTGTGGCGCGGTCTATCACACGCGGTCCACTCGCCGTGATATTAAGATCGGCATTTGCGCCGCTTGTCATCCGTTTTTCACTGGCGAACAGAAATTCGTCGACACCGCGGGCCGCGTGGAAAAATTTGCCCGGCGCTACGGCAGCACCAAGGCCACGCGCACCGCCAAAAAAGCCTAGCTGAATTGTGGAGGCGCTCGCCGCAGCGAGCGCCTGCTTTGTGCGGCTGAGACAGCCGCCTCTCCACGAATGGATTTCATTTCTCTCATCGAACGCAAACGCGAACGCTTCGAACAACTCGAACGTGAAATCGCTGATCCGCGTCTCTTCGATAATCGAAAACGTGCCAGCGAAATCATGCGCGAACATGGCAGCGTCAAGCAGTTGCTCGCGCGCTGGGATGAACTCGAAGCAGCGCGCAAACAACTCGACGACAACCGCGAGCTGGCTACGTCGCGCGACGTCGAGATCGCGGCCATGGCTGACGATGAGATTCCAGATCTGCAAAAACGAGTCGTCGATCTTGAGTGCGAATTCCAGATAGCGCTCCTGCCGCCCGACGAAAATGAAGAACGCGATGCGATCGTCGAGATTCGCGCGGGGACTGGCGGCAGCGAAGCGGCCATTTTCGCGGCCGATCTTTACCGGATGTACAATCGCTACGCCGAATCGGCCGGATTAAGGACCGAAGATCTCGAATCGAGTCCGTCGGAACTCGGTGGCTTGAAGGAAGTGATTTTCCGCGTCTCGGGCGAATCCGTTTTCCGAAAACTTCGATACGAAAGTGGTGTGCATCGCGTGCAACGCGTGCCGGCGACGGAAGCGCAGGGCCGCATTCATACATCGACAGCAACAGTAGCGGTGTTGCCCGAGGCGGAAGATGTCGATCTTGAACTGAAGCCGGAAGAGTTGCGCATCGAAGTTTCGCGCGCGGGCGGTCCCGGCGGACAAGGCGTCAATACGACCGACTCCGCCGTGCAAGTTTTGCACATTCCAACGGGTACGATTGTGCGTTGTCAGGATGGGCGCAGCCAGATTAAGAACAAGGAAAGGGCATTGTCGATCTTGCGGGCGCGATTGCTCGAACGGAAGCAACGCGAGGAGGCCGAAAAATACAGCGCACAACGCCGCGGCCAGATCGGCACCGGCGGACGCGAGGAAAAAATTCGCACCTATAATTTTCCACAGAACCGCGTGACCGATCATCGCATCGGACTCACTCTCTATAATTTAGACCGCGTCGTGGATGGCGACCTGGGCGAGTTGATCAAAGCCTTGCAGGCTGCCGATGTCGCGGAGCGAATCGGCGGTGCGATGGAGGGCGCTGCGCCGTCAGCGCCGTAATTCATGGGACGCAACAGCGCGCGTCCCTCCATGTTAAAGATGACAGTCCTCGAAGTGCTGCAATCGACAACTACGTATTTTAAGAAGCGCAAGATCGACAATCCGCGATTGAACGCTGAGCACCTGCTTGCGCAGGTGCTGGGGCGCACACGGATGGAGCTTTATCTCGAGTTCGAACGAAATCTTGTCGAAACGGAGCTGGCAATGTTGCGCGAGCTCGTCAGGCGGCGCGGCCAGGGCGAGCCGCTCCAGCGTTTACTCGGCACGGTGGAATTTTGCGGACACATCTTTCTTTGTGACAAACGCGCAATGGTCCCTCGGCCGGAAACCGAGGAGCTGGTGGAGCTTCTAATTGCGGATTGCGGATTACAGATTGCGGATTCGAAGGTTGTCGATGTTGGAACTGGCGCCGGCGTTATCGCGCTGAGTTTGGCGGCGAAGTTTCCGGAAGCGGAAATCGTTGCTGTCGATCTTTCCGACGAGGCGCTGGCGCTCGCGCGGAAAAATGCAGAGCGACTTGGTTTGAGTGCACGAATTCAATTCGCGAAAAGTAACCTGCTCGCACAGGTCGATGGAGTGTTCGACCTTGTGATCGCGAATTTGCCCTACATCTCCACGCAAGGTCGACACCTTCTTTCGCGTGAGGTCCTGCACGATCCGGAGGTCGCCCTCTTCGGCGGCGCGAGAGGTGACGAACTAATCTGCGCACTGATCGAACAGGCGCCGCCGCATCTTCGACCGGGCGGCTTGCTGGCCCTGGAAATCGGCCTGGGCCAGAGCGAGGCGCTTTTTTCGACATTGGCGGAAAAAAATTACCGCGACATTTGTTCGAGAAACGATTATTCAGGTAGAACACGATTTCTGTTTGCCAGGTATGGATAAGATTCGTATTCACGGTGGCCATCCGCTCTCGGGTTCGATCAAGGTGAGCGGTTCGAAAAATTCCTCGCTGCCCATTCTGGCCGCGACCTTGCTCACGCGCGAACCGTGCATCGTTCATCGCGTGCCCGACCTAAGCGACACGCATTACATGCTGCAAATTTTGATCCATCTCGGCGCGCAAGTGGAACGCGCCAGCGGAACAGTCACGGTGGCGGCCGAGAACGTACAATCGGTCGCGCCGTACGATGTCGTGCGCAAAATGCGCGCTTCGCTTTGCGTGCTTGGGCCGCTGCTCGGCCGTTGTAAAGAAGCGACCGTGTCAATGCCGGGCGGATGCGTGATTGGCGACCGACCAATCGATTTGCATCTGAAAGGATTCGAGGCGCTGGGCGCCGCCGTGCGCGTGGAAGGCGGCAATATAAAAGTTTTTGCCCCGAAATTGGGCAGCGCGGTGATCAACCTGCGCGGGAAATTTGGCCCGACGGTCCTCGGCACCGACAACGTCATGATGGCGGCGGTGCTGGCGGAGGGAACAACCGTGATCGAGGGCGCGGCGCAGGAACCGGAAGTTGTCGATCTTGCAAATTTTTTGAACAAGATGGGCGCGAAGATAGAAGGCGCCGGCACGCGCCGTTTGATTATCGAAGGCGTAAAAGAATTGCACGGCGTCGAGCACGACATCATTCCCGACCGGATCGAAGCGGGAACATTTCTGGTCGCGGGCGCGATTTGCGGGAACGGAATTTCAATCAAGCGCGTTGAGCCGGAGCACGTTCGCTCGGTCACGAGCGCGCTGGAGAGCTGCGGGTTTCAGATCAACAGCGGCGACGATTCGATTTCCATTTCGCCCAACGGCGACACCAAAGCGCTCGAGCTCGTGACTGAGCCCTATCCGGGTTTCCCGACGGATATGCAGGCGCAGATGTGTGCGCTCCTTTCGACGACCGACGGCATCAGCGTCGTGACCGAAAATATTTTCCCACAACGCTACATGCACGTAGCGGAATTGAAACGCATGGGCGCGCAAATGCAGTTGGAAGGCGCGACTGCGGTGATCCAGGGCGTCGATCACCTTTTTGGCGCTCCAGTGATGGCGAGTGATCTGCGCGCCTCCGCTGCGCTCGTGCTGGCGGGCTTGAAAGCGGACGGCGTTACCGAAGTCAGTCGCGTTTATCACATCGACCGCGGCTACGAACATCTCGATGAGAAATTGAGCGAGCTCGGCGCGCACATCGAGCGAGTGAAAGGCTGATTATGGATCAACCACCACCATTACCAACTCCATCCACTTCATCCGATACGCGAACATGGTGCGTGCTCTGCCATGCCAGCGCGTTACTCGGATTGTTTCTTCATTTCCTGGGTCATCTTCTCGGCCCGCTGATCGTTTGGCTGATGAAACGCGGCGACTCGCCGGAGATTGACGCGTACGGAAAAGAATCGCTCAATTTCCAACTCTCGATGCTGATTTACGACGCAATTGCAGGGGTCCTTTGCATTGTGCTAATCGGCATTCCGATTCTGATCGCCCTCTGGGTGCTGAACACAGTGCTCGTCATCATCGCTTCGGTCAAAGCCAGCGAAGGAAAGTTCTATCGTTATCCGTTTACGATCCGGTTGATCAATTAGTGCGGCTGTCATCTTGACCTGAAGCGGGCGATCTCACGCAGGACATTAAGGCACGCTGCGTAAAACGCGCGATCTGCGATCTATCAGCCGAATGGGAGTTTCTTCGCTCCGCTCAGAATGATCGCGTTTGAGATTTAGCGATAGCGAGTTTCGACAAGGCCGCGCAACGTTCTCAAATTTTCCACGTCTTCGCGCAGATCTTTACCTTTCGGTGTTTCCAAGACTTTTGGAATCTTGCTGAAACGGCGGTCGCGCATGATGAAACGAAACGCGTCCAAACCAATTTTGCCTTTGCCGACGTGTTCATGTCGATCTACCCGCGAGCCGCGCACGGTCTTGGAATCGTTCACATGAATGGCGACGAGGCGCTCGAGTCCGATCGTGCGATCGAACTCGCGAAATGTTTTTTTGATCGCGACTTCACTTCCAATGTCATAACCGGCGGCAAAAACATGGGCCGTGTCCAAGCAAACACAAAGCCGCTGCGGTTCGCGCACATTGTCGAAGATGTAAGCGATCTGCTCGAAAGTGTGACCAAGAGATGAGCCCTGGCCGGCTGTCGTCTCAAGCGCGATTCGCGTTTTTAATTTCGGCAATTTCCTCAGCACTTTGTCGATGGAAGCAGCGACTTTCTTGAGTCCCGCTTCTTCGCCGGCGCCAAGATGCGCGCCAGGGTGCAAGACGAGAAACGGAAGTTCGAGTTGATCAGCGCGAATTAGTTCTTCCGTGAGAGCGCGCAAAGAGTTCGCGTGAAACTGCGGATTGGTGGCAGCGAGATTGATCAGATAGTTCGCGTGGGCAAAGATCGACAAGAGCTTGCCCCGTTGTTGATGTTCCAGAAAAGCGCGAATTTCATTACGGGTGAGCGGGCGCGCGAACCATTGGATATTGTTCTTCACGAATATCTGCATGGCGCGGCACTTGATCGAGCAGGCGCGCTCGATCGCCATGTGCACGCCTCCGCCGATCGACATGTGGGCACCTAAAAGAATTGCCGATTGCGGATCGCGGATTGCGGATTGACCGGAGCGTTGTGGTCTGATCCGCGCCTTCTTCATTCCGCAATCCGCACTCGCCAATCCGCGATCGCTAAAATCGTTTCGGGTGCCAATCCGGCTTTTTCAGGCTTCCTTCGCCGACATATTCAAAAAGTTTATACATCGGCGTGAGCAACACGCCCGGCCCATTCGCGTTCATCCGCACTTCGAAGTTCAATTTGTCGTCGAGAAAATGAATGTCGCCGTGGCCAAGCATGCCGAAAAGTGTGCCGGCGGCTTCGAAATCGCCGGTGTGAATGATTGCGTCCTTGATGGTGAAAGTCGCGCTGGCTTTGCGTGCGATGCTGTAACCGGCCCCGGGCACAATATGGTTCAGAATTTCCGAAAGCGGACCGAAAATCGGGATGGCGAATACATCGCCATTGGTTACTTCCACTTTTCCGTTGCCGCGCATGTTGCGGGCATCGCTGCCGAGCCCGGCAAAATCGTAGCTGCCGCTCAGCTCGCCGCGCGCGGTCTTATATTGGTAATAAAGATCGGTCAGATGCGGGAAATCGATCCCGGCGACGGCAACGCTGGCATGATAATGAGGATCGTTGTGTGCGAGTGAAATATCGGTGGTGCCGCGGACCGTGCCGGAGAACAACGCACCTCTAAGATCGACAATTTGCAATCGGTCGTTCGTGAAAAGAAGCCGTCCCGAGACGCGATCGAAGGGCAATGTTTTACCCAGAAAACCATATTCCATGCCGTTCGCAGCATCGACCGTGACTTCGAGTCGCGTTTTCTTGCCGCCGCGAAATTGGTAAATGCCATTTGCGCTAATATTCGGCGGCTGCTGGAACTTGTAGGGCGCAACAGCCTTCCAGAGGTTCGGGTCGATCCAAAAGATCGCCTCAGCGGGGCGCAACGTTGCTTTGACATTTGCGACGCGAACTTCGTGGTTTTTGAAATCGTAGGTGAAAGCTCCGGTGCCGATGCCTTCATCACGCGCGACTCGCAGGTCATCGTAGGTGATCGCGCCATCGCCGAAGCGGATTTTGGCGCTTGCTGAATTCATCCAAACGCCGCGAAATCGAGTTCGATCTAGAGCCACGGTTCCTTCGCCTTTCCACGTCTCTGGTTTTCGATCTGGGCCGCGGATAGCGAGGTGAACGGTGGGCGGACGAGGCCATTCCCATTCGCTGAGAAACTGACCGAGTTCGGCCGAGAGCAACGGGCGCAGTGCGCCTGGATTGATTGTGCTATCGATGTTTAGCCGGAAATCGTTCGGCGCCTCGAACAGATTCGCATTGAGCTGGCCGCTTTGATGTCGAAGGCGCACGTCGCGGAGCAACGCGCGCTCGCCATCCCAGGAAAAATCGGCACTCAAATCGGCGAACGGCACTGTCTTATAAGCAAGGCTGTCAACGGCAGTATGACCGATGATTTTTAATTGCGGCCGGTCATCCCCGAAATTTGCCGACCCGGAAACCTCCACCAAAGGCGGCGCGTAAAACGCCGCGTCCCGGAGCGAACGCCCTAGTCCGAAAGCATCGAGAAAAGCTTTTAGATCCAGAGTGCTGCGCGCTTGAAAAACTGCCTCGTTGCTTTGCCGACTCCAAGTGGCGCGTCCGGCGAAGCTTCCCGCGTGATCCTTCCATTCACATCGACTGATATTCAGGCGTTGATCGGCCCATTCCGCAGCCGCGGACAAATCACGGATTTCATATTGGCCGCGCTGCAATTGCTCGCCTCGTAGCGTCGCCTCGACTCGCGCATCCTCCATTTGCGCGAGGTCTCCGCTGAATTTTACCTGCAAAGAAGGGTGATCACGCGGGAATATGAACTTTTGCAACTCCGTCACCGCGCGTTGCAACATCGACAATCGCTTTTGCCATTCTTCTTTCGAGGCTTCCGGCGAAGGCGTGTAATTTGCGCGTTTGATCAATTGGCCGGTCGCCGAAATTCGCATCCCGCAAAAAATTCCTTCGGCCTGACTGACATAAATTTGTTCGGGCGGAAAATAAACGTGCGCGCGGAAGTTTTTCAGCTGTGCCCGCTCCCCTCCACCCTCCGCGCTCATGAGCGGCAGCGTGATTTGCGCGTCGCGCACATCGAGCGCATTGAGAAACGGCTCATGATGGATGAGCGCGGCGTAATTGATGTCGAGCGAAATTTCGCTGATACGGGCGAGTGTATTTTCGCGCTTCTTGTAGTCGAAAATGCGCACATCTTTGGCGACCAGACCGCGAAACGGATCGAGCGTGAGGCGGCCGACGGAGGCTTCCACGCCGCGCTTGTGCAATTCTTCGACGACGCGATAACGCCACTGTCGGCCAAAGCCTTTTTTCGAAAGGTACCATCCGCCGCCAAGCAGGGCGGAAAGTGCAATCACGGCCACGAAGCGCCCCACGCTGATTACGAGTCGGCGCGCAAAAGTAGATTGTCGATCTTGCGCGCGCGGGGCGATTGTGGGCGATTCGAGAACAGGGAGCATTCTCTCACTGCTACGAGATGCGTTTGCGATTTCAAGCTGTAGCGGCGCTCTATGAGCGCCGAATCTTCAACGTAAAAAAATGCGACGGTCATTAACCGACGCTACAGTAAAGCCTTCGTTTTTTAATTAAACATGACAATAACTGATCTGCCCGCGATTAACGCGACGCTGAATTTTATCAGTACAATATTCATTTCTGCGGGCTGGTTTTGGATCCGGCGCAATATCTGGCAGCGACATGTGCCGTGCATGATCGCAGCCATCATTTCATCGACCCTGTTCCTTGTCGGCTACGTCGTTTATCACGTGCACGTTGGCGAAAAATCATCCGGTTACACCGGTTGGACAGGTGTGATCTATTTTCCGATGTTGACTTCGCACGTTCTTCTCGCGTTCGTCACGCTGCCGCTGGTGATCCTGACGCTTATTCCGGCGTTTCGACGCCGCTGGGACCGGCATCGACGCATTGGCCGCTGGACGATGCCAATCTGGCTTTATGTTTCGGTGACGGGCGTGCTCGTTTATTTGATGCTCTACAAATGGTTTCCACCACCGAATCTTGCACTCGGGCATTAGTTGATGTTTGATCAGAAGCCGTGCCCTTGCAGGCGAGGAAATTATGGTGACGATCGCGACGTTTAACGAGCCGGCCAAAGCGAAGCGGCTGAAAGAGCGTTTTCAGCAGGCCGGGCTGCGTGCCGATATTCACAATGAGGGCCATTTGCAGCAGGTCGCCTTCATGTCGCGACCGCAGGCGAATGCAAAGGTCCGGATTGAGGACAACGATTTCGAGCGTGCGCAAGAGTTGATGGTCGAGTGGGAAGCGATCGACCCGGACATCGCCGCCGCCATTATTCGCTGCCCGCAATGCGGCTCCTCACAAATCGAGTACCCCCAGTTGACGCGCAAAGCTATTACGCCGGCCATGGCGAGCGTCCTTTTTGCGCTCAAAATTTTTCCCAAGGAATTTTACTGCGAGGATTGCCACTTCACCTGGAGCAAGGGGGAGCAACGCGCGCTGGCGCGCCTCTGGCATCGTTTCTTTCCCGGCCGCGAATCGGCCAATCAGAGCTAACGCGCTCGTTCGATCATTTGCTTGTCGCATCGGGGGACGCGGCTGAAAATCATTTCCGACACGATTTGTAGACCAATATCGCTTTGCTCCATCCATGAAATGGCTCTTTGCTTTGCTCCTCGCCTTGGTCGTGTTCGGCGGCGCTGCGCTTTTTAGTTATTATCTTTTTTTCAAACAGGAAATTGCGGTGCGACACGAGCAGCGCGGTGACGTAACGCCCGCGCCGACGCCCGATATCAGTTTGCCGGAATTTCAAGCGGCGGCCAAGTTGCGCCAGGAGGACAAACTGACCGAAGCTCGCGACGCGCTCAGCGCCTTCATTCAAAAATATCCGACCGATCTGCATGCCGAAGAAGCCAAGGACTTGCTCGGCGAAGTCAATATCGACATCTTGCTTTCGCGGACGCCTTCGCCGGAAAAAACGGACTACGTCGTGAAGTCTGGAGACGTGCTGGCGGTTATTTCGCGAAGATTAAAAACCACGCCCGAGTTGATCATGCGCATGAACAATCTGAGCGGGACGATGCTGCACATCGGCGAACATCTGCTCATTTCGCATCCTGATTTCGCGATTGTTATTCAACGCAAAGCGAAGCTGGTGGTGCTACTCAATCACGGCGCGTTCTTCAAGCAATATCATGTGCGGGAGGAGAAGCTGTCGCCCAAACAGCCGGCGAAAGTCACGACAAAAGTAGCGGAAACAATGGCGTGGCGAGATGGCAAACGCGTCGGGTTCGGAACCAAGGAGTTCCTCGGAAGTACGCGCTGGATCCGGCTCGGTGCGGCCGCCTACACGCTTTATTCGGTGGCCGATTCGGCCCACCCAGAAGTTACTCAGCCGCCGCCGCCGCAAGGCCTCGGCTTGGACGCTACCGATCTCGAGGAGCTGAGCGGCCTTGTAAACAGCCGGACGCCTGTCACCATTACCGACTGATATTCGTTGAAGAGTTAAAACGGTTACAGGGGTTACAATGTTAAAGCGAGCCGGTTTGTAACTTTTGTAACCTTGTAACTTATTTAACTTTCACCCATGGAGTTGCAACCGCTCGATTTCGAAAAACCGATCTTCGAACTGCAACGGCGTTTGCAGGATTTGAAGGATCATTCCGACGAGCACGATGTCGATCTTGACTCCGCGGTTGAGGCGATCGAGGCAAAAATCCGCGAAACCCGGCGCGAAATTTATGGCCGCTTGACCGCCTGGCAGCGCGTGCAAATCGCGCGTCACGTGCAACGGCCGTTCGCGCTCGATTATGTCGAGCGGTGTTTCACGAATTGGATTGAGCTGCGCGGGGACCGCCAATTCGCGGACGACAAAGCGATGCCGAGCGGCCTGGCCATGCTCGGCTCGCAGCGGTGCGTGGTTCTCACGCACCAGAAAGGGCGGAACACGAAGGAGAACGTGATGCGCAATTTCGGTTGCGCCCATCCGGAAGGTTATCGGAAAGCGCTGCGTCTGATGCGGCTGGCCGAAAAATTCGGCATGCCCGTGATCTCGTTGATCGATACGCCGGGCGCATTTCCCGGGATCGGTTCGGAAGAACGCCACATTTCAGAAGCGATTGCGGTAAATCTGCGCGAGATGATGAGCCTGCGCGTACCAATTATCGCTGCTGTGATCGGCGAAGGCGGCTCAGGTGGCGCGCTTGGCATTGGCGTGGCGGACCGCGTATTGATTTTTGAGAACGCCTACTATTCGGTCATCAGTCCGGAAGCATGTTCGGCCATTCTGTGGCGGGATCGGCGTCACGCTCCAGAAGCAGCGGAGGCGCTGAAACTGACTGCGCAGGATTTGCTCAAACTCGAAGTTGTCGATGAAATCGTTCCGGAACCGGAAGGCGGCGCGCACCGCGATTATGATTTGTCGGCAGCAAATCTTGGCACGGCGTTGCGCCAAAACTTGCAGCGCGTTGGGGGCACGCCTATCGAAGAACTGTTGAAGAAGCGCTACAAAAAATTCCGCGCGCTCGGCAATTTCGCCGAAGGCAAGAGTACAGCTCCTTCGACCCGTTCGTGAAATGATTGGCGACGGTCGTCGAGTATTCGCACAGCTATTCCGGGTCGGTGTTCTCTTCGCGCTGACCCAAAGCAGCGGCTTTGCCACTGCGTTCAATTTCGAGCGCGACACGTTCGCGTTTCAAAACGCCACCGTGCTCAAATACAAAAACGGTCGCCCCACTTTGGAGCGAAGATCGACAGTTGGCGATCCGCCTAACCAATATACCCGCGCCTGCTTTGTCATGACGCGCACGGCAATGCAATTCCACAAGTTCGCCCGGTTCAATCCGAGCGGCGCTCCTTTAAACGACAAAGAGCTCGCAGCGCGCATTCGCAAAGTCACGCGCCGCGCCCCCTGGCACGAAGCATTGCCAGCAAATCAACGAATAAATTTTCCCGGCTATGCACATCTGCGCGAGATGAGCAAAGCGCGCGCGCACGTGTTCCAGGAAAATATCGGCAGCGGGTTCGCCACTTATTTTCGGCCCGGCAACTTCCGCATGTTTTTTCAACACAGTCCGAAATATCAGGAGAAAACTCACGCCCATCTGGATGCGGCCCTTGCCCGGGGTGATCTCTTCGTCGGTTATCTCTCCACCTATCCGAAGCTGAGCATCAATCACGCGGTGCTGGTCTATGCGCGAAAACCAACTCCTCTAGGAAACAAAATCGAACGTTATCTCGTTTATGACCCAAACCATGCCGAAGCGCCACGCCAGCTGACTTGGTCAGCCCGTGATAACTCCTTCGCTTATCAAAAGGACATTGACTTCGTCGGCGGCTTTACGCGCGTCTATCAAGTTTACGGCAAGTGGTTGCAATGAGTTTGATTTCGGTGTTCGATTTGGACGTTGGACGTTAAACGTTGGAAGTTTTATCTCCACAAATGCCAGGAAACCCGATCCCAAATCCCACGCCTGCTCCGCCAGCACCGCGACCACCAACGCCGAAGCCAGCGCCGGAGCCGTTGCCGCCCAATCCGCCGCCGGTTCCTCCAGTCGGACGCTAAGATCGACAATTACATTCGCGCCGTCGGCGGAAACAGGAAGCGCAGCGCCGGACCGACGCGCGCCGCCCACGCGGCTTCGCTATGATCGGCGCCTTCGACTTCGAGATAAGTTAGATCGACATCGAGGCGCCAGCCTTTTTCGATCAATTGATCGAGCAACACGCGCGCCTGCTCCCAACCGGGCTCGGCCGTGCCAGTATCCAGCCAAATTTTCAGCGGCGGCTTCTTTTCCATCATGTCCACGAGTCGATAAATCGCAAAATCATCCCACCAGATCGATGGCGACATCACGATGAGCCGATTGAATGCGTCCGGAAATAAAATCCCGATCGCGAGCGTGACCAGTGCGCCGAGCGATGATCCGCCCAAGCCGGTGAATTCCGCTTCGCGTTTCGTGCGATACTTCTTGTCGATGTACGGTTTAAGTTCCTCGATTAAAAATTGGCCATATTGACGCGCCAACCCGCGGCTGCGCTTCCTTCGTTTTGCCTTGGCGTCAATGACACCGCCCGTCGGCGCATATTCGTGAATCCTATCCTCTCCCGTATTTGCAATCGCCACGATAATGAGCGGCTCGATCAACTTTTTTCGAATCAGTCGCTCCGCCGTTTCATCCACCCCCCATTCGATACCGGAGAACGAAGTTGCCGCATCGAAAACGTTCTGGCCGTCATGCAAATACAGAACCGAATATCGCCGGCGGGAAAAGCGCCGGTAGCCCGGCGGAAGATAAACAAGCACGTCGCGGCGGTTGCCGAGAACCTTCGACGGGAATCCGCGATGTCGTTTGATGTTTCCCGTGAGCGTGTGTTTAGCCATTCCAAAAACAGACGCATCGCTGAACATGTCGGTCTTGTCCAACATCTGCGTTTGGTAGGGACGCAACCTTCGGGGCGTCCGTCGATTTCTCTTGTGCATGTTAACGTCCCGCAATAAGTCGGGCAGCTCGGAGAGCCGTCCCTACCTGAAATGAACGAACGCTACATTAAATGGTACACGCCGTATCTGAGTCGGGAGTTTGAGATGCTCGCGTTCGGCGACGGCGGCGGCCTGCCCCTCATCCTGTTTCCGACTTCGTTCGGTAGTTATTACCAGAACAAGGACTTCGGCCTCGTTGGCGCGGTCGCTGGATATGTCGATGCCGGCAAGGTTACGGTTTATTGCCCGGACGCGATCGATCTCGAAAGTTTTTACAACAAAGCGATTCACCCTGCCGACCGCATGCGCACGCATAACGCCTACGAAAACGTGATTGTGCGCGACGTTTTCGATCTGGCGCGTCGCGAATGCAATTGTCATCGCGTGGCCGTGAGCGGCGCAAGCCTCGGCGCTTATCATGCCGGGAACATCGCTTTCCGTCATCCCGATCTGGTCAGCCACTTCATCAGCTTGAGCGGCTCATTCGACATCAGTTCGTTTTTCGACGGTTATCACGACGACAACATTTACTTTAACAGCCCCTACGAATATCTGCCGAACACGACGGACCCGTGGAAATACGGTCACATGGGCATCATTCTCGGCACGGGCGAATGGGACAATACGCGTCACGAAACGTTTCGTCTCTCCGAGATTTTGAATTCAAAAGGCATCAACCATTGGCTCGACGATGGAAAATGGCGCGGCCACGATTGGAATTACTGGTGCGACATGCTGCCGTATTATTTGTCGACGTTGTGATCGCTACCGAATCAACGATATGAAAAAAATCGGAATCCTTTTTGGCCAGGAACACAGTTTTCCACCGGCATTTGTCGAGCGGGTGAATCAAAAAACCGGCGGCAAAGACATCGTCGCCGAGTTCGTCAAGATCGACAAGGTGATCCAGGGCGAGCCGTGCGGCTACGATGTGGTGATCGATCGCATCTCGCAGGACGTGCCGTTTTATCGGGCCTGGCTCAAGAACGCCGCGCTCACCGGCACCGCGGTCGTGAACAATCCTTTTTGGTGGAGTGCCGACGAAAAGTTTTTCAACAATGCGCTGGCGACCAAGATCGGCGTGGCTGTTCCACGAACAGTTTTATTGCCATCCAATCAACCGCCGCCCGATACGAACGAGAAATCGTTTCGCAATCTCGCGTATCCAATGAACTGGGAAGAAATTTTTAATTACGTTGGCTGGCCCGCGTTCTTCAAACCGTTCGCCGGCGGCGGCTGGAAAAACGTTTATCGGCTGCACAATCCCGACGAATTTTACCGGGCTTACAGCGAGACCGGCCAGCTCGTCATGATGTTGCAGGAGGAAGTGAAGTTCGACATGTACTTCCGTTGTTACTCGATCGATCAACGTCACGTGCGCGTCATGCCCTACGAGCCGCGGCATCCGTATCATTTGCGTTATCAAACGGAATGGCAGGCGCCGCCGGAGATTTTACGGAAGGTCGAGCAAGGCGTCCTCACCCTGAATCAATATCTCGGTTACGATTTGAACACGGTTGAATTTGCGATTCGCGACGGCGTGCCGGTAGCGATCGATTTTTGCAACCCCGCGCCGGATGCGGAAGCAGCCAACGTCGGCCAGGCAAACTTCGAATGGGTTGTGGAAGCAATTTCCGAAATGGCAATCCGCAAGGCGCGTGAACACAAACCCGGGCGTGACAATTTGAGCTGGGGCAGATTCATTTTCTTTTCGCGCGCTCGATGTCATAATTCGACGGACGGCTCGGAAATCCGTCCCTACCTGGCGAATGAAACCGCACACCTACACTCTCGGCATCGAAGAGGAATTTGCGATTGTCGATCCGGAAACGCGCGAGCTGCGCTCCCACATTCAGGAAATTCTCGAAGGCGGAAAAGTCATGCTCAAAGAGCAGATCAAGCCCGAGATGCACCAATCGGTGGTCGAGCTCGGCACGGAAATTTGCCAGTCGATCGTTGATGCTCGCGAACACGTCGTCGAATTGCGCAGCAAACTCGCCGGGCTCGCCGGGCGCAGCGGACTGAAGATCGCATCAGTCGGCACGCATCCGTTTTCGCATTGGCACGATCAGCTCATCACTGAAGGAGAGCGTTATGAGGAAATCGTTAAAGACATGCAGTTGCTCGCGCGGGCGAATCTCATCTTCGGTCTGCATGTGCATGTCGGCATTCCCGAACGGGCATCCGCCATTCACGTCATGAATCAGGCGCGCTACTTTTTGCCGCACATTTATGCGTTGTCAGTCAACTCGCCTTTCTGGGTCGGGCACAACACCGGATTGAAAGGCTACCGGCTCAAAGTGTTCGAGCGTTTCCCGCGCACCGGCATTCCGGACGCGTTCGAATCGCTCTCCGAGTACGAGGATTACTGCAAGCTGCTGGTGAAGACCGGATGCGTCGATAACGCCAAGAAAATCTGGTGGGACATTCGCCTGCATCCGTTCTTCGACACGCTCGAAGTGCGCGTGTGCGATGCACAATCGCGCGTGGACGACACGCTCGCGATTGCCGCGTTGATCCAGGCCGTGATCGCCAAATTGTTCAAGTTGTTCCGGCAAAATACGACCTTCCGTGTTTATCGCCGCCGGCTTCTCGATGAAAATCGCTGGCGGGCTACGCGCTACGGTATCGATGGCAAACTGATCGATTTCGGGCGCGAAACGGAAGTCGATACGCGCAGTTTGTTAAACGAGTTGCTCGAATTTGTTTCCACCGAAGTTGACGAGCTCGGCAGCAAAAAAGAAATGGCCCACATCGAGCGAATCATGCGCGAAGGCACCGGCGCGGACCGACAACTCGTTGAGTTTGAACGCACCCAGGATATGAAAGCGGTTGTCGATCAAATCGTCAGCGAAACCTACGAGGGACTGAGTGTGGCGCCGAGATCCCCGACGGCGACCTAGCAAAGCGGCCTCGATGTTTCCGTTTCTGTCATTCCGCGCTCGACATGACAAATACGGATTTCCGCGTAATCCTGAACACTTCGAAAAATGCCTGACCGTTTAACCATCGACACAATCGACGCGGAACTCTTGCCTGGCGCACGCAACGCGGTACGTGTTTGCCTTCAGTTACAACCGGATGAGCGCGTTACGATCATCACCGATCAAGCGACGTGCGAAATCGCCGCCGCGTTGCAAGCCGAGGTCGATGAAATTGGTTCCGAGCATGCAGTTTTTCTAATCGGAAATTATGCGCACCGTCCGTTGACGGCGATGCCGCAAGTCATTCTCGAAGATCTCGCGCAATCGCAGGTGTCGATCTTCTGTGCGCAATCGCAGCGCGGCGAGCTCGGCTCGCGCATGCAGGTGAGCGATGTCGTGAACAAAAAACACATTCGCCACGGCCACATGGTCAACATCACGCGGCAAATCATGATGGAAGGAATGCGCGCCGATTTTCGCGCGGTAGATGCGCTCAGCCAGCGATTGATCGAGCGCGCGCGTCATGCGGAGCGCATCACTTGCAAGACGGCGCACGGTACCGATTTCGAAGCGGAATTTTCGCCGAAACTCAAGTGGCTCAAAACGAGCGGCATCATCACTCCGGAAAAATGGGGCAACCTGCCTGGCGGTGAAATCTTCACTGCGCCGGCGAACACAAACGGCAGGTTCGTGGTCGATGGCGTGGTCGGCGATTACCTTTGCAACAAATACGGCGATTTGCATGACACACCCCTCACGATTGCGGTGAAGAATAACCGCATTGTCGATCTTTCCTGCGATCACAAAGAGTTGCTCAAAGATTTTCGCGCTTACACCGGCACGGATGAAAACAGCAATCGCGTCGGCGAATTCGCCATCGGTACCAACACCGCCTGCACGCACGTCATCGGTAACATTTTGCAGGATGAAAAAATTCCCGGCGTTCACATCGCCTTCGGCCATCCCTACGCCGAGCACACCGGCGCGAATTGGGTCTCCAAAACGCACATCGACTGCGTCGGCCGCGATTTTGATATCTGGTTCGATGGCGAACAGATAATGCGTGCCGGCAAATTTCTGGTGTGAGTGGATCGAGCAGTCCCTTGCTCGCGATGCCAGGAAGTGCGCCCCAAGCGCCACATTTAACATCGCCCGCGGAGCGGCCGATCCACCCAGCTTTGTGAAGTCGGAAGAAATAAGTCGGACGGCTCGGAGATCCGTCCCTACCTGAAATGGATCCGGAACTTCGCTCGCGATTCAACGCTGATTTCACGCCGGAAAAATACGCTGCGCTTTTGCGTTGCGTGAATGAAACGGAAAAGTGGCCGGCCGACTTCCGGATTTCAGAAACACCGATTTTTTTGACGCGTGAGTTTACCGATGAAGTGACACGCGCGGCCAATGCGATTGTCGATCTTACACGCACGCTGGAGTTCAAACGGCATTCGCAATTGGCGATACCGAACGGCTTGGAGGTGCCTAACGAATCGGCGCATCCAAATTTTCTCGTGATCGATTTTGGGATTTGCGCAGAGGGCGATCGGCTGGTGCCCCGGTTGATCGAGCTGCAAGCGTTTCCCAGCCTGTT
Organism: Verrucomicrobiota bacterium; assembly: GCA_003219195.1. Lineage (GTDB taxonomy): Bacteria > Verrucomicrobiota > Verrucomicrobiia > Chthoniobacterales > UBA10450 > UBA10450. Next base: position 11 of record QHPX01000093.1, on the reverse strand, counting down.
TGGATTTCAAC
>QHPX01000040.1 GCA_003219195.1 Verrucomicrobiota bacterium | reverse complement strand
GTCAACCTCAGGAATTCATTCGCTTGTATTTGAATTCACCTCTGAACCGAGTTAGAAGCGCGACCAGCTTGGCTCTAAAATGTTCCGTCAAACAGGCTTTTCGGAGCTCTAACACGGCTAGGCTGTGGATGAGTGCTCCCGCTACGACGCGGTGTAGGGATTGGCTGCCGTCGCTTTTTGCGTAATTTCCCGGCGCAAGGCGGTGGTGCTGCCGCCGCGGGCACGGGTCCACCAGAGGACAATGGGCGAGGCGATAAAGATCGACGAGTACGTGCCGACGGCGACACCGATGATGATCGCGAGGGAAAAGTCGCGCAGCACGGCGCCGCCGAATAGAAACAGGCAGAGAATCGGGATGAGAGTGACGGTGCTGGTAAGAATGGTGCGGCTGAGTGTCTGGTTGATACTTTCGTTCATGATCTGCTCGATCGTACCGCGTCGCCCGCTGGCCAGACCTTCCCGGATTCGATCGTAAACAACGATGGTGTCGTTGATGGAATAGCCGGCAATGGTGAGGACGGCGCCGACCATGGTGAGGGTCAGCTCGCGACCGAGCAGTGAGAAGACGCCGACGGTGATGACTACGTCGTGCACCAGCGCGACGATCGCGCCGACCGCAAACGAGAGCTCAAAACGGAACGTGACATAAATGAGGATGCCGAGAATGCCGAGGCCGAGCGCGACCAGCGAACTTTTCGCCAGCTCGCCGCCGACTAACGCGCCGACGCGCTCCGAGCGCTCGACTTTGAAGCCAGCGTTGGGCAGCGCTTGCACCACTTGCTTCTCGATCTTGTCGCTCGTGTTAAGCGGGCTGCGGACCGTGATATAGGTTTTGCCGCCTTGCTGGGATTGTTGAATGGGCGAATCGTCGAGGTGAATCGGCCGCAGCGTATCGCGCACCTGGCCGACCGTGACTGGCTGCGTCGAGCTCAATGTCACCAGGTCGCCTCCTCTGAAATCGACGCCGAAATTGCGGTCGCCACGCACATAAAAGGCCATCGCGCCGGCAAGAATCAGCGCGAGCGAACACATGCAGGCGAGCAGACCTTTGCCGAGAAAGTTGAAATTTTTGGACGAAATCAAATGCAACATCGAGATGCGCTTCAACCGTCCCGTATCGACAAACCAACCGAAACAGTTCCGGCCGACAATGAGGGCCGTAAACAGGGACGCCAAAATGCCGAGGGTAAGGGAGATGGCGAAGCCTTTCACCGGTCCGCTCGCCTTCCAAAACAAAATTGCCGCTGTGATCAGCGTTGTCACGTTCGCGTCGAAGATGGAGCTGAACGCTTTTTCGTAAGCAGTTTGGACGGCAATCTTGAGCGATTTCCCAAGCGCCATTTCCTCGCGTAACCGTTCGTAAATCAGTACGCTCGCGTCCACCGACAAACCGATCGTCAAGATAATGCCGGCGATTCCCGGCAAGGTCAGGACGAAGCGAAACATAGTCAGCGCGCCGATCAGGAGAATGAGGTTGATGATCAGTGCGAGATTCGCGACCAGACCAGGAAGTTTGTAATAAATTGACACGCACACGAGCGTGATCGCGAGTCCCATCAAACCGGCGATGATGCTGGCGCGAATCGAGTCCATGCCGAGTGTGGGAGAAACGCTGCGCTCTTCTTCAATGCTCACTGGCGTTTGCAGCGGATTCTCCAGCACGCTGGCCAGCCCGCGCGCTTCTTTCTCATCAAATTTGCCGGTGATAATGGCATCGCCTCCGTAAATCGCGTCGCGAATGACCGGAGCGGATTGGATCACGCCATCGAGAACAATTGCGAACCGGTGTCCTTTGTATTGCTCGGTGATCTGGCCGAACTTCTTCGCGCCTTCGCTGTCGAACTTCAACTGCACGGTCCAGCCTTCGTTCCCGAAATAGGCGTGCGACTCGCTCACACGGTCGCCTCCGAGGTCGGCCTTCTTTTTCACAAGCAGGCGTTCCACCCGCGGCTTCTCGTTTTCCTCCGTGCGCAACGTGTATGTCTCGATGCGGTACTCCGGCGGAATCACTTCCTGTCCCGCATCGATCGCGCGCAAGCGTTCCCCGTTATCCGGATAAACAAGGCGGAATTCGAGCTTGGCCACGCGCGAAAGTTGATCGCGCGCTTCCTGGATCTTCGCGGTATCGAGCCCCGGAATCTGGACGAGAATACGATCGTTGCCGACCGGACTGATGACCGGCTCGCCACCGCCAAAATAATCGACGCGTTTGCGAATGACTTCGACCGCCTGCTCGAGCATCGCTTTGGTGACATCCTTTTCTCCCTTCATCAAGCGGATGAGAAAGGAAGTGCCACCTTGAATATCCAGGCCGAGCGCGATTTTTTTATCCGGCGGCCAGATCGTGACGACGCTGAACGAGACCAACAATAGCATCAGGGTGAAGGCGAGCAGACGCTTTCGCGTGCCTTGGTCGGTCGCAAAATACCAGCCGAAGAGGACGAGCAGGAGAAGCCCGATAAAAAATGTGAGCGCGGGAGTCATGGGCGAAACCGGAAACCGGAAACCGGAAAGCGGAAAGTCATTTGTCTTTTAACGCTCAACTATTAACTCTCACCTGACTTCACCACGTTCGCGATCGCCGATTTTTCCATCTCGATCTTAACGTTATCGGCCACCTTCACGATCACGGTGGTCTCCTTCACATTTGCGATCAGCCCGTGAATGCCGGCATTCGTCACCACGCGGTCGCCTGTTTTTATACTTGAGATCAAACGCTGCTGCTGTTCCTGCCGCTTCTTTTGCGGACGAAACATCACGAAATACATGATGATGAAAATGAAAATGAACGGCACAAAAAATCCGATACCGCCCGCCGCGTTCTGCGCAGGTGCGGCCGTTTGTGCCTGAGCGAGGAGTAGAGAAAACATGCGAGAAATTAGAGCGAGCGCAGCTTAAACGCGAAACCATCCGCCGCAATTCAATTGTAGTGGCCAGCGTTGTAGGATGCCGCTGTCCTCAGCGGCAGTATGACAGTATTCAGGGATCTGCCGCCAGAGACCCGTTCGACTTCACTCAGGGCAGACTCCGGCAGCTACAACACAAGGTCGCGATTCCGCATCTTGTAATTCGCAACAAAACTTTTTCGAAATTGATCGAAGCTTCCACCTTTGATCGCAGTTCGCGCTTGCTTCATCAGATCGAGGTAAAAATGCAGGTTGTGCAACGTGATCAGCCGCAGCCCGAGAATTTCCTCCGCTTTGACTAAGTGCCGAATGTAGCCGCGCGAAAATTCTCGGCAGGCCGTTTTAGGTTGAGCGTTCCACCGGCTGTAAATGCGGTCCCGTTTCGCGCGAGGCGCGTCGGCAGCACGCAATCGAACATGTCCATGCCGCGCGCGATCATCTCGAGCAATTGCTGCGGTGTGCCGAGTCCCATGGCGTAGCGCGGCTTGTCGTCAGGCAAAAGCGGCTCGCTCGATTCCACCGCGCGAACCATTTCGTCTTCCGGCTCGCCCACGCTCACTCCGCCAATGGCGTAACCATCGAACGCAAGATCGACAATCGCTTGCGCGCTTTGTTTACGCAGATCGTCAAACGTCGCGCCCTGGATGATGCCGAAGAGAAGCTGGCGCTTGATTGCGGATTGCGGTCCGAGCCGGACTGGCATTTTGCGGATTGCGGAAAGATCGGCATCTCTCATTCGAGATTGGGCGTTGGGCGTGTGCCCGCCCGGCTCGGACCGTTCGGCGTTTTCTGCTGAGCGCGGCAAAGCTTCCTTGCAGCGCGCCGCCCAGCGCGTTGTCATTTCAACACTGCGCGCGGCGTAATCGTACTCGCACGGATACGGCGCGCATTCGTCCAGCACCATCGCAATGTCGCTACCAAGCGCGGCCTGAATTTCCATCGCGATCTCCGGAGAAATGAACGCCGGCGTTCCATCGACATGATTTTGAATGTTTAATCACATCGAGTCCCGGCCTAACAAATAAGTGATAGGTGTTGCCGAGAATGATCTGCGCATTCAACTCGCGCAGCTCGCGCGGGCTGACTGCTTTCACCGAGCCTTGCGTTCCGACCGGCATGAACGTGGGTGTGTCGATCACGCCGTGCGCTGTCGTTAACCGGCCGTGCCGCGCTCGTGTTTGTCGGTCTTGTGCAAGAAGTTCAAACACGCCGCAACTGTAGGGGAAGCTGTCAGCTTCCCTAACAAAAAACATTCCGAAAGATCGGGAAGCTAACAGCTTCCCCTACAGCGATTGTAGCCAATCATTTGGGGAGCTTCGGAGTCTCGCCGAAACAATCTTTTAGATCGCAAAGTTCGCGAAAGCGGGACGCTTTCGCCAGCACGCGAGATACGTGCGCTACCCAGACGCTGCACACACAAAATATTCTTTGCAGCGCTGCATTTTCCCTCTATATTTCGCGCTCACCGCATCAGGCGCGTGACAGTTTAATACGCGGCCGGTGCGGATTTTTTTGTCGTCCGGAGACATTAATTTTCGGGCGGCGCTTTGTTTAGAGAAATGCCCACGATCAATCAGCTGATTCGAAAAGGACGCCGGAAGGTGTCGGTGAAATCGAAGTCACCGGCGCTGACCGATTGTCCCCAGCGGCGCGGGGTGTGCGTGCAGGTGATGACGCGCACGCCGAAGAAGCCGAATTCCGCTTTGCGCAAAGTGGCGAAGGTGCGGTTGACGAATGGCGAGGAAGTGATTGCCTACATCCCGGGGGAAGGGCACAATTTACAGGAGCACTCGATTGTGCTCGTGCGCGGCGGACGGGTGAAAGATTTGCCGGGCGTGCGCTATCACATTGTGCGCGGCACGCTCGACTCGTTAGGCGTGGATGGACGCCGGCGAAGTCGCTCCAAGTATGGAGCGAAGCGGCCGAAAGGCGGTGCGAGTGGCGGTGGCGCGAAGGAAGCGGCGAAAGAGCCTGCGGCGAAGGAAGGCGCAGAAAAGAAATAATTTTGGATAGAAAGATCGACAATGTCACGGCGGCGGAAAGTTTACAAAAAGGAGGAGCGTGTCGATTCCCGTTACGGGAGTCCGGCGGTCGCGCGCCTTATTTCCACCGTGATGAAGCGCGGCAAGAAATCGCTGGCGGAGCGGATCGTTTACACGGCGATCGATAAATCGCGCGAAGGGTCCGATTCGGTCGATCCGCTCGAAGTTTTAAACAAGGCGCTCGAGAATGTTCGCCCGCGGTTGGAAGTGAAATCGCGCCGGGTCGGTGGCGCGACCTATCAAGTGCCGATGGAAGTGGCGCCGGCGCGCCAGCTTTCGCTGGCCATGCGTTGGATCGTGCAATACGCGGACAACCGCAAGGGGATGCCGATGGCCGAAGCTCTCGCGCACGAAATTAAAGACGCTGCATCCGGCCAGGGCAACGCGATCAAGAAACGCGAAGACACGCACAAGATGGCGCAAGCGAACCGCGCCTTTGCGCATTTCCGCTGGTAACGATTATGCCCGCTACACTCGAGAAACAAAAATCAGCTGCGGGCGCGAAGAATCCAAATTCGCCGAATCGCAAATTCCCGCTCGAGCGGACACGCAACATCGGCATTGCCGCGCACATCGACGCCGGCAAGACGACACTGACCGAGCGCGTTTTGTTTTACACGGGAATGATCCACAAGATGGGTGAGGTGCACGAAGGCACGACCGTGACCGACTGGATGGACCAGGAACGTGAGCGCGGCATCACGATTACTTCAGCCGCGACCACATGCGCCTGGGCACAACCCAAAGAAGAAGGCGTTTACAGAATTTTCGAAGGAATCAAGCAGCGCATCAACATCATCGACACGCCGGGACATGTCGATTTTACAGCCGAAGTGGAACGCTCGCTGCGCGTGCTCGACGGTGCGATAGCAGTGTTCGACGGTGTGGCCGGCGTGCAACCGCAATCGGAAACGGTCTGGCGGCAGGCGACCAAATACAACGTGCCGTGCATTGCGTTCATCAACAAAATGGACCGCGTCGGCGCCGATTTTAAGATGTCGATCGAGAGCATGCACAAGAAACTCGGTGCGAACGCATGGCCGGTGTTGATTCCGCTGGGCAGGGAAGATCAGCTCAAAGGCCAGCTCGATGTTATAAATAGGAAGGCGGTCATTTATTCCGACAGCGACCAGCTTGGATCGACATATGAACTGGCGGACGTGCCGAAGGAATATGTCGATCTTGTCAATAAAGCTTATCACGATCTGGTCGAGCAAATTTCAAATCTCGACGACGGAGTTGCGGAAACTGTGCTCGAGGAGAAACCGGTCACGCCGGAGCTTTTGAAAGCGGGAATTCGCCGACAAACGATCGCGAACAAATTCGTTCCAGTAGTCGGCGGCTCTGCGTTGAAGAACAAAGGAATCCAGTACTTGATCGATGCCGTGGTCGATTATTTGCCGAGCCCGCTCGACATTCCGCCGGCCAAGGGGATGGAGCCCGACACGCACGAACCAATGGAGGCGCCGACGGACGACAACGCGCCGTTCTGTTCTCTCGCGTTTAAATTATGGAGTGATCCGTTTGTCGGCAAACTCGTTTTCTTCCGTGTTTACTCTGGCACGCTGAGCAAAGGCGACACGGTTTATAATCCGCGCACGAACAAACGCGAACGCATCTCGCGTTTGATTCAAATTCAAGCGGACAAGCGCGAAGACGTCGAGACGTGTTACTCAGGCGACATCGCCGCCATTGTCGGAATCAAAAACATCACCACCGGCGACACGTTATGCGACGAGGATCATCCGATCCTGCTCGAGCCGCCGACGTTTCCCGATCCGGTCATTTCAATGGCAATCGAACCGAAGACAAAATTGGACCAGGAAAAAATGGCAATCGCGTTGCAACGACTCGCCGAAGAGGATCCGACCTTTCGCGTTTATACGCATGAAGATACCGGTCAGACGATCATTGCCGGCATGGGCGAGCTACATCTTGAAATCATTCGCGACCGCATGTTCCGCGAATTCAAAGTGGACGCGAACGCGGGTAAACCGCAGATCGCGTATCGTGAAACGATCACGACGAACGCGCACGGCGTGGGGAAACTGATCAAGCAATCCGGCGGTCGCGGTCAATATGGCCACGTTGAGGTTGAGATGCGTCCCGGCAGTCGCAGCACGGGCCTCGTAGTCGAAAACAAAATCGTCGGCGGCGTTATTCCGCGCGAATACATTCCAGCGGTAAAGAAGGGGATCGACGAAGCGATTCTCAACGGCGTGCTCGGCGGTTATCCGGTTGTCGATGTTGAGGTCGACATCGTTTACGGCTCGTTCCACGAAGTCGATTCGAATGAGCTCGCGTTCAAACTGGCGGCGATCTTTGCGATGAAAGATGGTTTCAAACAGGGCAAACCGATTCTGCTCGAACCGATCATGAAGGTCGAAAACATCACGCCGGAAGAATCTCAGGGCGACATCTGCGGGGATTTGAGCCGTCGTCGCGGCAGTATTAACAGCATCGAGACGCGCGGACATCTCGCCATCATTCACGCGGAAGTGCCGCTGGCCGAACTTTTCGGTTACGCGACCGCGATCCGCTCACTCTCCAAAGGCCGCTCCAGTTATTCGATGGAGCCCTCGCATTTTCAGCCTGTCCCGCAGAACCTGGTCGCGGCCATTCTCGATCAAAAGGAGACGAAATGAGCAACGGCCAGCGCATTCGCATTCGTTTGAAGGCTTTCGATCATCGCATGCTCGACCAATCCGCGATCGACATCGTCGAGACAGCCAAGCGCACCGGCGCGCGGGTGGCCGGGCCGATTCCGCTCCCGACTTTGATCGAGAAATTTACCGTGAATCGCTCGCCGCACGTGGACAAGAAATCGATGGACCAATTTGAAATTCGCACGCACAAGCGGCTGCTCGACATCATCGAGCCGACGGCGAAGACAGTGGACGAACTGAAGAAGTTAAATTTGCCTGCGGGCGTCGATATTACGATTAAGATTTAGAACCAACTGTGACGATTTGGAAAAATCATGAGCATCGGTTTACTTGGACAGAAGATCGGCATGACCAGCGTCTACGACGCCAATGGCCGGCTGTATCCGGTGACCGTGATCGCAGCGGGCGATAACGTTTTGCTGCGCCGCTTGACGGGGGAGAACGACGGCTACTCGGCCGTGCAAGTCGGATTCGGCACGCAAAAGGAATCGCGCGTCACAAAACAATTGCTCGGCGAATTCAAGAAGGCGGGTTCGGAGCCGAAAAAATTCGTGCGCGAATTCCGGCTCCATCTCGATCTTCCGGAAGGCGAAATCAATTTGAGCGTCACGCAATTTCAGCCCGGCGATTATGTCGATGTGACGGGTCGATCGAAGGGAAAAGGTTTTCAAGGCGTGATGAAGAAGCACAACTTTCACGGACAAGGCGCGGCGCACGGATCGAAAACGCACCGGCGCATCGGGGCAGTCGGCAATCGTTCCACGCCAGGGCGGATTTGGAAAAACCAGGGCATGCCCGGTCATCTCGGCGATGAGCGAGTGACTGTGCAAAACCTGAAGATCATGCAAGTGCGCGAAGCCGAGAAAGTGATCTTAATTAGCGGCGCGGTCCCGGGATCAAACGGGAGCTACGTCGTTGTGCGTCCCGCGCTCAAGAAGCCAGCCGAAGCGAAGAAATGAGCGCGAAAGTTCTAACCAGAGCCGCGGCCACGGAAGCTAAGATCGACATGATCGACGACGGCCGCGGTACCCAAGCGATGCACGACGCAGTTGTGGCGATACGCGCGGCGCGGCGGTCCGGTTCCGCGAATACAAAAACGAAAGCGGAAGTCGATTTGTCCGGCGCGAAACCGTGGCGGCAGAAAGGGACCGGCCGCGCGCGTGCCGGCTACAAATCGTCGCCGATCTGGCGCGGAGGCGGCGTCGTGTTCGGACCCAAACCACGCGATTATTCCAAGAAAGTTTCAAAGGCCACGCGGCGTCTCGCGTTTCAAAAAGCGCTCAGCGAACGGATCAAAGCCGGCGACGTTCTGATGATCGATAAGTTTGTCGTTCCGGAAATCAAAACCAAATCGTTCATGTCGATCTTAAAGAAAGCGACGGACGCGCAAAAGATCCTGCTCATTTCAGATTCATTTGACGCGAACACCTTCAAGTCTGCGCGCAACGTGAAGTCGGTCAGGCTCGCCACGGCTTCGGATGTGAACACAGAGCAGTTGCTCGCCTTTCACAAAATCCTGGTCACGCAAAAGGCGCTCGAAAAATTGGCAGAGAGGACAAACGGAAAATGAACGAGCCATACGACATCATTGAAACCGCATCGTTGACGGAGAAATCGACGCTCCTGAGCGAGAAGCAGAACAAGTACGTCTTCCGCGTCAGTCCGCGCGCGAACAAGATTCAGATCAAGAGCGCGATCGAGCGCTTGTTCCAAAAGAAGGTTGTCGATGTTAACACGTGCAATTATGCGGGCAAAAAAAAGCGCGAACGCCGCGCCGATTATGGGCGCAAGGCGCACTGGAAAAAGGCGATCGTCACGCTGAAAAAAGGCGAGAAAATCGATCTCGTTTAGTTTATGGCTCTAAAGAATTATCGCCCACTCACGCCGACGCTTCGCTTTAAGTCCCTCCCCAGTTTCGAGGAGATCACGAAGTGGAAGCCGGCCAAAAGTCTTGTTGAACCAAAGAAAAAGACCGGCGGCCGCAATAACAATGGACGGCTTACGTCGCGTCACATTGGCGGCGGACACAAACAGAATTATCGCAAGGTCGATTTCAAACGGCGAAAGCGCGGTGTGACTGCGGAAGTGCTCGGCATTGAGTACGATCCGAACCGCTCCGCCCGGGTCGCTCTTATTAAATACACGGACGGTGAGCTGAGTTACATTCTCGCGCCCGACGGATTGCACGTTGGATCGACAGTTGCCGCCGGCGACGACGTCGCACCGGATCTGGGAAATGCTTTGCCACTTCGTTCAATTCCGCTCGGCGCAAACATTCACAACATCGAACTGGCGCCGGGTCGCGGCGGGCAGATTGCACGCAGTGCCGGCCAGCAAGCGACGCTGAACAATCTCGAGGGCGGTTACGCGCTGGTGAAAATGCCTTCCGGCGAGATCCGCCGCATTCACGAGAACGCCTATGCGACAATCGGGCAGGTTGGCAATGTTGATCACATGAACGTTGCGAGCGGCAAGGCCGGACGCACGCGTTGGAAAGGTCGACGATCGCATGTCCGCGGTATGGCGATGAACCCGATCGATCATCCAATGGGCGGCGGCCAGGGCAAATCAAAAGGTGGCGGCGGACGTCATCATCCGGTCAGTCCGTGGGGACAACTTGCGAAAGGATTTAAAACACGCAGCAAACACAAGCCGAGCGATCGTTTCATTCTCGAGCGTCGCCGTTCGAAAAAGAAAAGTTAGCCGTTGATTTTTATGGCAAGATCGTTGAAAAAAGGACCCTTCGTCGAGTCGCATCTTCTGGAGAAGATCGACAAGATGAACAATGCGAGCGCGAAAAAACCGATCAAGACCTGGTCGCGGCGCTCGATGGTGACGCCGGATTTTGTCGGCCACACGTTTTTGGTTCATAACGGAAAGATTTTCCAATCCGTTTTTGTGACCGAGAACATGGTCGGTCATAAGCTCGGCGAATTTTCACCGACGCGGCTGTTTAAGAAGCACGGTTCACACACGGCGAAGGTCGCGAAGTGATGAATTTTCGATTTTTGAGATCGGCAATCGGCAGTCGGTGGTCGGTAATGATTTTAGTGGGCTGCGTAACGCTGGCTCGAGGGCTGGCGGCAGAGGGGAATAGTTCTTTGTCAGAATCCAAAAAAGTTGAAAACGCGGAAGAAGGCGTGACCGGGGCGGCGTTGCTCGCGCAGAACGAAGAATTGCGCAAGCAGTTGTCGATCCACCAGGAATCGGTCAGGACGTTGACGAGCAGTCTGGCGGAATCGAATGCCGAGGCGGAATTGTTTCGACGCAAGTTTTCCGATTTGCAGTTGCGCATGGAAGCGCTCGGTCTGGCTTCAGCGAACAAAGATCGAGCAAAAATCGAACAGCGTCTCCTGACCGCGGTGAGCGATTTGCAGTTGGCCCAAGAAGAGCGCGACGAGTATCGCGATCAGATGCTGCGCCTGGACGAAGCGGTGTTGTATTACTTGAAAACGTCACAGAGCGCGGACGCGAAGGCGCGGATGGACGTGGAGGCTCAGTTGCGCAGCATCGACAAGCTGGTGACCAAGTCCTCGAATGCCCCCGATTCACCGGAACCAAGTTTGATGGACGGAAGCGTGATCAGTGTTAAGGATGAATGGTCCTTTGTAGTCGGTAACCTTGGCGAAAAACAGGGGGTAAAAATTGGGATGCCAATGCGTGTGATGCGTGACGAGAAAAGGATCGCGACTTTGCGAGTCATCGATGTGCGACAAAGGATCTGCGGCGCCGTGATTCAGGAAATGGCTTCAAAGAAGGACAAAATAAAAGTAGGGGATCGTATCCAGGTGGATGCGCAACCGAACATGAGTTTGAAATGAAAGAGCGTTGAAATGTTAAAAGAGTTACAAAGTTAAATGGGAGAGAACATTCCTTTTAACGTTTACCCCTTTTAACCTTTTAACTTCTGCGGAAGCATGGAAGTCAGATCGATATATAAGTATGCGCGGATTTCGCCGTTTAAGGCGCGCGAAGTCACGCGTGAGATCCAGGGTCTGCCGGTCTCGGCAGCACTGGATCTGCTTGCTTTTACGCCCAAGAAAGCAGCGTTCCTTATTAACAAAACGTTGAAAAGCGCGATCGCCAATGCCGAGAACAACGCCAACCTCAAGCCGGACGGATTGGTTGTTAA